>NZ_JBILUK010000150.1:0-7806 GCF_044371015.1 Phenylobacterium sp. | reverse complement strand
GCCCGCCCGCCAGCTTGGGTGCGAGGTCGGCTCCGATGGCCTCCGTCCAGAAGCCGCCGTCCGTAGCCACGGTGACCGCGCCGGCCCAGGGGCCCACGATCGCGGCGACCAGGATCAGGCCCCAGACAGGCTTGAAATCGGCCAGCCAGTCACCGCGTCGCTCGAGGATGACGAGCGCGAGAAGCGAGAGGCCGACGACCATCGGGGCAATTGGGCCCTTAATCAGGATTCCCGCCGCCAGCGCGGCCCAGAAAACCCACACCGTCGCCGGACGAAGGGCCGGCCCACCACGGCGCGAGGCATAGAGTCTGGCCAGCGCCGCCATGGCCAGCGTTGTGGCTCCCGCCAGCGCCGCATCGGTCTTGGCGATGAAAGCCTCGGTGGACAGCAAGAACGTGGCGCCGAGCAGAACGCCGGCGATTACCGCTGTCCGGGCGCCGAACAGCGCCCTTGCGCCCCAGGCGCAGGCTGCGGCGGCGAGCATCGCACCCAACAGCGAGGGAATCCGGTAGGCCCAAATCGCCCGGGCCTCGACGCTGGAGAGACTCGCCACAGACGCGGACTGCAGCCAGTGGATGCCCGCCGGCTTCTTGAAGCGGGGGTCACCCTGGAACCGGATGACGACGAAGTCTCCACTCTCCAGCATCTGGGCCGTCGCCTGGGCGAACCGGGCCTCGTCGCGATCCAGCACCGGCATGGCGAACAGCCCCGGCAGGCCTGCCAGAAACGCGACAAACGCCGCCAGCGCGGGCCCGCGCCAGCCGCCGCTCCACTGATCGAGGCGTTCGCTCCAAGACATCGCCGCCTGATAGCACGATCCTTCCGCCCGCCGACTTTTCAGCTGGAGCCTTCCGGCTTCAAAAGGAACCTTGTGAAGGCGATGCAGCAGATGCGCTCTCTTGGAAGGGCGAGCACGATTCAACGATCCGACGATTCCGCCTGATCGCATCGTACTCTATGGAGCGCGCATGGCTTCTGCGCCCGACATCTCCGTGGTGGTTCCCGTGTTCGACGAGGCGGGCGCCGCGCCGGCCCTGGCGCGGGAGATCGCGATCGCGTTCGCGGGGCGAAACATCGAGATCCTGTTTGTGGACGACGCCAGCCGGGATGACACGCGCGCGGCGCTGACCGCACTTACAGCCGAGATCCCATCGCTTCGCCTTCTGGCCCACGCGCGCAACGCCGGCCAGAGCCGGGCGATCCGCACCGGCGTGCTCGCCGCTCGGGCGCCGGTGATCGTCACGCTCGACGGTGACGGCCAAAACGATCCTGCCGACGCGCCCGGGCTCGTGGATGCGCTTCTGGCCGGGCCGTCGTCCCTCGCCATGGTCGGCGGCGAGCGGGTCAAGCGCCAGGACAGCTTAGCCAAGAAGCTGGCCTCGCGCGTCGGCAACGGCGTGCGCAAGCGATTGCTGCGTGATTCCGCCAACGACACGGGCTGCGGGCTCAAGGCCTTTCGGCGCGAGGCGTTCCTGCGGCTTCCCTATTTCGACCATATCCACCGCTACCTGCCGGCGCTGATGCGACGTGAGGGCTACGAAATCGCGTTCTGTCCGGTTGGGCATCGCCCGCGCGGCTCGGGCCAGTCGAAGTACACCAACCTGGGCCGCCTATGGGCGTCGCTGTCGGACCTGCTCGGCGTGATGTGGCTGATCCGCCGCGCGCGCGATCCCGGCGGGGTCTGATTGGGCTTCAGCCCGCCTGGCGTTCGGCCCAAATCGCTTCTGCGCGCGCCTTGAGCGCCTCATTCATGGCCTCGAAGCCACGACGGACGGCGGGCCGAACCCGCTTGCCGAGCGAGACCCCCATCAGGCCGCCGAACAGCTCGCCATTGTCGACGATGCAGCCCGAGTCATGCAGCGCCTGGATCTCGATGTAGCGCAGGGTGCGGATCATGCCGCCCAGCATGCTGAGGCGCCAATGGAGCTGTTCATTGGGCACCCAGTCCATGATCACGGGCTTCAGCTCCTGGCGCGGCTGGCCGGGCAACGCCAATGTTACGCTCAGCGTTTCACCGATCCGGATCGCGCCTTCGGCGCGCGGATAGGTCGGGTTCCACTCGGCCCAGCGCGGGAGGTCATGGACGATTTCCCAGATCACCTCTGGCGGAGCCTGAACGCCGATCCGGTGCTCAACGCGAAGGCCGCCCGGCGGCTTGGGCGGCGGGGGCTTGCCCTCGGTCTTCAGTGACATGATCTGAGGTCCCATTCCGCCTTTTCGCCCCATCGGTCCGGCCAGCAGGTTCGGATTGTGCTTCATCGTCATCAGGCATTCTCCCGCACACGCCAGGTGGCGCCCGAGGGTCCGTCCATCACCTCCACGTTGAGCGCGGCCAGCGCGTCGCGGATGCGGTCGGCCTCGGGCCAGTTCTTGGCGGCCCGGGCGGCGGCCCGCTCGGCGATCAGCGCTTCGACCCGGCCCTTGAGGTCGTCATCGGCGCCAGCCTGGAACCAAGCCTGTGGATCGGCCGTAAGGAAGCCCATCAGCCCGCCGGCGTCCAGCAGCGCGGCGCGCGCGGCCGTGGCGGCGGGCGCATCCTTGGCCATCACCGCCTGCCGCGCCCGGTCGGCGAGCTGGAACAGCCCAGCAAAAGCCTGGGGCGTGTTGAGGTCATCCAGCAGGGCGTCACGCACGATCTCGCCGCCATCTCCACCGGCCGCGGTCCGCCCCGCCAGGAAGCGGCCGCTGTCGTCCAGCACTCGATAGAGTCGGTCCAGCGCTGACTTGGCCTGATCCAGCAGCGCCTCGGTCCACTCCAGCGGCTGACGGTAGTGGCCGCTGAGCAGCGCCCAGCGCAGCACCTCGCCGGGCCAGGTCTTCAGCAGGTCATGGGCCAGGACGACGTTGCCGACGCTCTTCGACATCTTCTCGTCGGCCATGTTGAGGAAGCCGTTGTGCAGCCAGATCTTTGCGTACTCTCGCCCGTGCCCGGCGCAGACGCCTTGGGCCAGCTCGTTCTCATGGTGAGGGAACACCAGGTCGATGCCGCCGCCATGGATGTCGATGGGCAGGCCAAGGACGTCCTGGATCATGGCCGAGCATTCGATATGCCAGCCGGGTCGGCCCGGGCCCCAGGGGCTTTCCCAGGACGGCTCGTCCGCCTTGGAGGGCTTCCACAGCACGAAATCGGCCGGGTGGCGTTTGTAGGGTGCGACGTCGACCCGCGCGCCGGCGATCATCTCGTCCATCGCCCGGCCCGAAAGCTTGCCGTATTCGGGGAAGGCCTGCGTGTCGAACAGGACGTGCCCTTCGGCCGCATAGGCGCCGTTGTGGCGGATCAGATCGCTGATCATCCCGATGATCGCATCCATGGCTTCCGTGACCCGCGGCTGGAACGTCGGGGGCAAGGCCCCGAGCGCCGCGGCGTCGGCATTGTAGGCCGCAAGATACCGATCGCTCACCTCGCGGATGGCGACGCCCTCGTCGGCGGCCTTCTTGTTGATCTTGTCGTCCACGTCCGTGACGTTGGCCGCGTAGAGGACATTTCCCTCGCCGTAGAGGTTCCGCAGCACCCGGAACAGCAGGTCGAACACCACCACCGGCCGGAAGTTGCCGATATGAGCGTAGTTGTAGACCGTCGGACCACAGACATACATCGTCACCCGCTCGGGATTGTCGGGGACAAAGGCGCGCTTCTGGCGTGTCAGCGTGTCGTGGAGCTTCAGGGTCATCGTGAACTTCAGGCCGGATGTCTTCGGTTTACGCGGGGAAACGGTTGCCCGCTAAGGCTTTCGCCCCATATACAGATTGCCTGGGCGGGAGGCCATTGAGACCACGTCCGGACCGAACAGGGGTGACACGCGTTATTTCCGGAGCCTTCGCTCCGGCGCAACTCGGCCCCGGAAAGACCCGCTTCTCCATGGACGCTCCCGCTCGCGACCGAACCCTGATCGGGTCCGACGATAGAACCCTTGAGCCCTTCAAGCGCCCCAGCCGCGAGGAGGCCATGGAGGCCGTCCGCACGCTGATCGCCTGGGCAGGCGATGATCCGCGCCGCGAAGGCGTGATCGACACGCCCAAACGCGTTGTCGACGCCTACGGCGAATGGTTCGAAGGCTATAATCTCGACCCGGCCAAGGAGCTGTCGCGCACCTTCGAGGACGTGCAGGGCTATGACGACATCGTCATGCTGCGCGACATCGAAGTGGAAAGCCACTGCGAGCACCACATGGCGCCGTTCCTGGGCAAGGCCTATGTCGCCTACATGCCGACCAATCGCGTGGTCGGCATCTCCAAACTGGCCAAGGTGGTCGAGATCTTCGCTCGCCGGCTCCAGACCCAGGAGACCATGACCCAGCAGATCTGTGACGCCATCACCGACAGCCTGCGACCGGCCGGCGTCGCGGTGCTGATCGACGCGGCCCACCAGTGCATGACCACCCGCGGCGTCCACCACCGCCATGTGAGCACCATCACCACCCAGTTCACCGGCGTCTTCAAAACCGACCCGACGCTGCGCCAGCGGTTCCTGGACTTCGTGAACAAGCGCTGAGCGCCTATCCCGAACGTGGAAATGGAGGGATTGAGAGGCCAGGATGACCACCTTTCCCACCACCACCGACAAGACCGCTTTGGAACAAGGTGAGGTGATCAGCCCCCGGTTCGACGCCGCCGGCCTGATCGCCGCCGTCGCAACCGACTCCACGACCGGCGAGGTGTTGATGCTGGCCTGGATGAACGCCGAGGCCCTGGCGCTGACGCTCCAGACCGGCGAGGCGCACTATTTCAGCCGCTCGCGCAACGAGCTCTGGCACAAGGGCGCCACCTCCGGACAGTTGCAGATCGTCGACGAGCTGCGCATCGACTGCGACCAGGACGCCGTCTGGCTCAAGGTGCGCCCCCAGGGCGACGGGCATGCCTGCCACACCGGCGCGCGCTCCTGCTTCTACCGCGTGGCCCGGGACGGACGGCTGGTGCGGGGGTAGGCGTCCCCAGTCCTCCCCCATCGGGGGAGGGGGACCGCCGAAGGCGGTGGAGGGGGGAAGCTCTCGAAACCTTGTGCTTCTCGTGCGATCCGGTGGGCGGGATCATCGCCCCCCCTCTGTCCGCTTCGCGGACACCTCCCCCGATCCGCGCTCCGCGCTGGGGGAGGACAAGTCCTGTGAGCTAAGCCGCCAGCAACTCGTCTACCTGGCGGATATCCACAACCTCCGAGGCGACGCCGCCGTCGAGCCGCATCACCTTGTTGCAGTAGAGTTTGAGCAGCGGCGCTTCGTGGGTCGCCAGCACAAGGATTCCCGCGCGCTCCACCAGTTTCAGCAGCCGCTTGTGAGCGATTTTCTGGAACTCGGCGTCGCCGACCGCGATCCACTCGTCCATCAGCAGAACATCGGCCTCCACGGCCGTCGCCGCCGCGAAGGCCAGACGACCCTGCATGCCCGCGGAATAGGTCTTGACCGGCATGGCGAGGAAGGGCCCCAGGCCCGTGAACTCGGCGATCTCGTCCATGCGCGCCTCGATCTCGCGCGCCGAGAGGCCGGCGATGCGGCCGCGCAGGCGGATATTCTCCAGGCCCGTCGCCGTGGGGTCGATGCCGAGGCTGAGGTCAAGCAGGGCGGCGATGCGGCCGCGCACCTCGATCACCCCCTCGTCGGGCTCATAGGCGCCCGAGAGCGCGCGCAGCAGCGTGGTCTTGCCCGAGCCGTTGTGGCCGATCAGACCCAAACGGTCGCCGGCCTTGAGTTCCAGATTGACCCCCTGCAGCGCGGTCACGTCCGTCACGCCCGCATGGCGGCCGAGCACGCCGCCGACCGAGACCGCGCGGGCCAGCGCCTTCTTCAGCGACTTGGCGTCGGCGCCGTAGACCGGGAACCGGATGGTTAGGTCCTTCACGCTGATCGATGGCAGGCTCATAGGTAATGCACGATCCGGCGGCGGGTTCGGGCGAACACGGCAAAGGTCAGGCCCCAGCCGATCAGGGCCATGGCGCCCAGCACGACATAGCTGTTCGCCGCCACCGTCTCACCCAGCAGCGGCGCGCGGACCGCCTGCAGCAGATGGTAGAACGGATTCCAGTCCAGCACCGCCTGATGCTCGCCGAACCGGCCCGGAAGCCAGAAGACCGGGGTCATGAAGATAGCGAACTGCATCACCGACATCACGATCTGGGGGATGTCGCGGAATCGGGCGGAGATGATGCCGACCAGCATCGAGAGCCAGGCTGCGTTGATCACCATCAGCAGGATGCCCACCGCCGCCAGGACGGGGTTGGCCTCCCGCCACTGGCCGAAATAGACCAGCATGCCGACCACGATCACCAGGTGGTGCGCGAGGTTGATCAGGTTCCGGAACACCGTCCGCCAGACGAAGGTGAACATCGGAAGCGAAGTCTGCGACAGCATGCCCGAGGCCAGGACGAACGTCTCGCAGCCTTCGGTGATGATCCCGGTCATCACCCCGAAGAACACGATCCCAAGGGCCACGTAGGGCAGGAACGTATTGATCGGCGCGTTGAACAGGCTGGCGTAGAGAAACCCTATCCCCAGCACCATCAGGCCCATGGACAGCGTGATCCAGAACGGCCCCAGGATCGATCCGCGATAGCGCGAGCCGACATCATGCGTCGCCAGCGACCAGGCGAGCCCGATCCGCGCGAAGGAGCCGGTCAGGTCACGGACCGCCAGACGGGTCTGGGCCATCGCCCCGCGCTGGCCGGTCCGCAGCATGTGAGTGGCGGCTTCCATGGAAGCCGGCGAGGTACCAGCGGGGGCGCCCCCATGCAAGGACGCCGCCCGATGGCGCGACCTGGGGCTTCCATGCTAGCCCATGGCCGTGGTCCGACCTGCGCGCCCCTCAACTGCCCCGTCTCCGCCGCCGCCGACCGGCGGTCTGACGCTTGATGGCGCCGGCGTCTGGCTGGTGATCCCCTGCTTCAAGGTGCGCGATCATATCCTGAAGGTGCTGGCCGCCGTGCCGCCCTGGATGGGTGGGGTGATCTGCGTCGACGACGCCTGTCCGGACCGCTCCGGCGATCTTGTCGAAGCCGAGTGCCGGGATCCGCGCGTCCATGTTGTGAGGCTGGAGACGAACCAGGGCGTCGGCGGCGCCACCCTGGCCGGCTACGCCGAGGCCGTGGCCCGGGGCGCGCGGGTGATCGTCAAGGTCGACGGCGACGACCAGATGGACCTGGCGCTGGCCGGGCCGCTGGTCGCACCGATCCTGCTGGGCGAGGCCGACTACGTGAAGGGCAATCGCTTCACCTCGATCAGCCATCTCACCGCCATGCCGACCGTGCGGGTGATCGGCAACGCGCTCTTGAGTTTCGCGGCCAAGCTCTCGACCGGCTATTGGAACATATTCGACCCCACCAACGGCTACACCGCCATAGAGGCCAATGTGGCGCGCTTGGTGCTGGAAAAGCGCGTAGCGCGGCGGTTTTTCTTCGAGACCGACCTGCTTTATCATCTGGGTACGCTCCGGGCCGTGGTGCGGGATGTGCCGATGCCGTCGCGCTACGCCGACGAGGTCTCCAACATCCGCATCGCCCGGATCATCGGGCCCTTTGCCTGGCGCCATGCGCGCAACCTCGCCCAACGGGTCGTGGGCCAGTACTTTGTGCGCGACTTCAACGCCGCCAGCCTTGAGCTGGTGTTTGGCCTGTTCTTCTCGCTGTTCGGCGTCGCCTATGCCCTGAGCTACCTGGCCAATCGAGTACCCGGCCAGGCCGCCTCGGCGGGCGTAGTCATGCTGGCGGCCCTGCCGGTGATCCTGGGCGCCCAGTTCCTGCTGCAGGCGATAAACTTCGACGTTCTGAACGTGCCCAATCGCCCGATCCACCCCTATCTGGGCGTGCTGCGCGGGCTGGAA
>NZ_JBILUK010000149.1:0-7867 GCF_044371015.1 Phenylobacterium sp. | reverse complement strand
CCGGGCGCGACTGTGACGCTGAAGGCCGCAGCCGCCTTTCTGGTCTGCGCCGACATCTGCATCCCTGAGGATGCGCTGCTGGAACTGAGGCTCCCAGTCGTGGCGGCGCCTGCAGCCATGGACCCGAAGTGGGGCGAACCGATCGCGCGAACCCTGGCCGAGGCCCCGAAGCCGGCGGGCCTTTCCGGCGCCTTCCAGGCCGGCGCGGAGACCCTCAAGCTGGCCATCACCGGTCCGGCGCTGAAGGGGCTGGACCTCTCTGAAGCCTACTTCTTCCCGTTTTCCGGTTCAGCCATCGATCACGCCAAACCTCAGGCCATCGAGCGCGGACCCGACGGCCTGACTCTCACCATCACCACCGGCTACGGCTTCCGGGGCGGAACGCCGCCCACCGAGCTTGGCGGGGTTCTGTCGCTCGGCGACAAGGCGTTCGAGGTCACCGCCGTCCCGGGTGCGCCGCCTGCGGGGGCCGCGGGCTTGGGGCCCCCGCCGATTCGGGCGTCGGGCGCCGGTGGAAGCGACCTGGGCCTGCTCGCCGCGGCGGCCTTCGCCTTCGTCGGCGGACTGATCCTCAACCTGATGCCCTGCGTGTTCCCGATCCTGGCGATGAAGGCCGCATCCCTTGCGGGCCATGGTGGCGTGGGCGGCGACGCGCGGGCCCAGGGTCTGGCCTTCGGCGCCGGCGTGCTCGTCACCTTCCTGGCGCTGGCCGGGGCGCTGATCCTGCTGCGGGCCGGGGGCGAGAGCCTGGGCTGGGGCTTCCAATTGCAGAACCCGGCCATCGTCGCGGGCCTCGCGCTGTTGATGCTTGCGGTGGCGCTGAACCTCTCGGGCGTGTTTGAGGTCGGAACCTCGCTCCAGAGCGTCGGCTCGGGCCTGGCGGACCGGGGCGGCCTTGTCGGCAGCGCCTTCACCGGCGTCCTGGCGGTGGTGGTGGCCGCGCCTTGCACCGCGCCCTTCATGGGCCCGGCGCTGGGCTGGGCGCTCACCCAGCCGCCAGCCGCGTCGCTGGCCGTCTTCTTCGCCCTTGGCCTGGGCTTCGCCGCGCCCTTCGTGGCGGTGGCCTTCGCCCCCGGTCTGATCGCGCGCTTGCCGCGTCCTGGCCCCTGGATGTCGACCTTCAAGACCGTGATGGCGTTCCCGATGTACGGTGCGGCGGTCTGGCTCGCCTGGGTGCTGACCGTGCAGGCCGGCTCTGACGCGGTTCCGCGGCTGTTGGGGGCTGCTGTGGTGTTGGCCTTCGCTCTCTGGCTCTGGGGACAGGCGCAGCACCGCGCGGCGCATGGGCGGCCGGCGCTGCCTTTGGCCGCGCCGGCCGGCGCGTTGGCGCTCATCGCGCTGGCGGGTGGCGCGGTATGGCCGGCCTATGCCCTGCCCACCGAGGCGACCAGGGCCGCCAAGCTCAACGAAGAGACCTATTCGCCCGAACGCCTCGCCGCCCTGCGCGCCGACGGACGCCCGGTGTTGGTCAACTACACCGCCGCCTGGTGTGTAAGCTGCCAGGTCAACGAACGCGTGGCGCTCTCGACCGCCGGCGTCGCTGAGGCTTTGAAGCGCCACAACGCAGTCTATCTCAAGGCCGACTGGACCAACCGGGACACCGCCATCGCCGCCGAGCTGGCCCGATTCGGCCGGGCCGGCGTGCCGCTCTATCTCGTCTACGGCAAGGACGGCGGCGAGCCCGCGATCCTGCCCGCCCTGTTGACCGAAGGCATGGTGATCAAGGCGCTGGACGCCGCCGCCCGCCCGGGCTGAAAGTCCTGGAAACCCAAGACCCAAGGAGACGCCTCGATGACTCCCCGCCTCGACCGCCGCCTGTTGATCGCCCTGGCCGCCGCTGCCGGACTGATGGCGCCCGCCGCACAGGCCCAGGCTCCGAGCGCACCCTTGATCGGCAAACCCGCGCCCGCCTTCGAGGCCGTGGACGCCGACGGCAAGACCCGCTCGCTCTCCGAGTTTCGCGGAAAGACCGTGGTGCTCGAATGGACCAACAACGGCTGCCCCTACGTGCGCAAGCACTACGATGCTGGAAACATGCAGGCCCTGCAGGCTGCAGCGGCGCGCGACGGCGTCGTCTGGCTGTCTATCGTCTCCTCGGCGCCGGGCATGCAGGGCTACTTTACGCCAGCCGCCGCCAAGGCCTGGAAGGTCAAGGAGAAGGCGCGCGCCGCGTCGGTGCTGCTGGACCCCAGCGGCGTCGTCGGACGTCTCTATGACGCTCGGACCACGCCCCACATGTACGTGATCGATAGGGCCGGAACCCTGGTGTACATGGGCGGCATCGACGACAGGCCCTCGGCCGATCCCGCCTCGCTGAAGGGCGCCAAGAATTACGTCGCCGCCGCGCTGGCCGATGTGAAGGCAGGCCGCCCGGTCGCCCAGGCGGCGACCCGGCCCTACGGCTGCAGCGTGAAGTACGGCTCGGCGGGTTGCGCGACCCTGTGCCCCGGGGTGGGGCGGGGCTGCCCCGCCCCCCCGCGGCCGCCCGCGGCCGACGCATCGTCGATCTGTTCGCCGCCGAACCGGATCGTCTGGACCGGTTGACGCTCCCGGCCGCCGGCCTGCTGCTGGATCTGTCCAAACAGCCCTGGTCGCTGACCGAGCTCGACGAACTGATCGATCTGGCGCGCGTATCCGATGTCGAAGCGGCGCGCCGACGCCTGTTCGCCGGTGAGATCGTCAACGCCTCGGAGGGCCGCCCGGCCCTGCATATGGCGCTGCGCGCCGCCGACGGCGCCGACTACCGGGCCGCCGGCGAGCCGGTGTCCCGCGAAGTCGAGGCGACGCGCGCTGCTGTGGCCGGGTTTGCAGAAGCCGTTCGCTCTGGGTCGATCACCGGAGCCACGGGCCGGCCGTTCCGCGCCATCGTCCACATTGGCATCGGCGGTTCCGACCTCGGACCCCGGCTGATCTGGGAGGCGTTGAAGCCGCTGGCGCCGTCCATCGATCTGCGGTTCGCGGCCAATGTCGACCCTGCCGAATTGGCTCAGGCCCTGACCGGGCTGGACCCGGCCGAGACCCTGGTGGTGGTGGTCTCCAAGACGTTCACCACGCTCGAGACCCTGACCAACGCCGAAGCCGCCCGGGCCTGGTTGCGGGCGACGTTGGGGCCCGTCGGCGACTCCCACCTCGCCGCCGTCTCAGCCGCGCCGGATCGCGCCCAGGCGTTCGGCGTCTCAGCGGATCGCGTATTCGGTTTCCGCGACTGGGTGGGCGGGCGCTATTCGCTTTGGTCGGCGGTGGGGCTTTCCTGCGCGGCGGCGCTCGGCCCGGAGGTCTTCGCGCGCCTGCTCGCCGGCGCGCGCGCCATGGACCGCCACTTCGTCGAGGCTCCGCTGGCGGCCAATGCACCGGTGCTCCTGGCCCTGGCCCACGTGTTCAATCGCAATGGGTTGGATCGCCCCCTTCGCGCGGTGGTTCCCTATGCCCAGCGCCTGCGCCTTTTCGCGCCGTTCCTGCAGCAGCTGGAGATGGAGTCGAACGGCAAGCGGGTCACCGCCGACGGCGCGCCCGTCGCGCGGCCCACCGCCGCCAGCGTGTTCGGCGACGCCGGCACCAACGGTCAGCATGCCTTCTTCCAGCTTCTGCATCAGGGCACGGATGTGATCCCGGTGGATTTCGTCGCCGTCCGCCTGGGCGCGGAGGGCGACCCTGCCGCCCAGACCAAGCTGCTGGCCAATGTGGTGGCCCAGGCCGAGGCGCTTATGGTCGGCCGTCCACCCGCCGAGACTCCGGACAGCCAGCGCGCGTTCCCGGGCGACCGGCCGTCCAGCTTCATCCTGATGGAGCGGCTCGACCCCGAGGCCCTTGGAGCCCTGATCGCGCTCTATGAGCACAAGACCTTCGTTGAGGGCGTGCTGTGGGGGATCAACAGCTTTGACCAGTGGGGCGTGGAGCTGGGCAAGACGCTCGCCGCTCGGGTGCTGACGGAGCTTGAGGGCGGTCCGGCGGGTGCGCATGATCCTTCGACGGCCGCCCTTATCGCCAGGCTTCGGTGAACACGCGAGACCACATCGTTGACGTCCTGATCGCCGAGCGCGCGCCGCGCCTGGCCGCCAGCCCTGTCTGGCCGGTCGCGCGGCCCTTGCTCTATGCCCTCCTCGACTACGGCAAGGCGCGGCGAATGGCCGACGCGATCCGCACGATGCCCGGCCGAGCGGCGCTGGACCATGTCTCCAACCTCCTGGCTCTGACGGTCGAGATAAGCGGACTGGAGCGGGCGCCGGCTTCCGGTCGCGCCGTCATCCTGTGCAACCACCCGACCGGCATCGCCGACGGGGTGGCGGTGTTCGACGCCATCAAGGCCCGGCGGCCGGACATGTGTTTCTACGCAAACGCCGACGCCCATAGGGTCTCGCCAGGGTTCGACGAGGTGTTGATCCCGGTGGAGTGGGTGGAGGCCAAGCGGACCCGCGAGCGCACCCGGCGCACGCTCGAACTTACCCGCGCGGCCATGGATGCGGAGCGTTGCCTGGTCATCTTCCCTGCCGGTCGCCTGGCTAGGCGGGAGGCGGACGGCAAGCTCTGGGATCCGGAATGGATGGCCTCGGCCGTCTCTATCGCCCGACGCTATGCGGCGCCGGTGATTCCGATCCACGTCGACGGTCCCTATTCGCGGCTGTTTCACCTGTTCGACAGGGTCTCGGAGGAACTGCGCGACATCACCCTCTTCCACGAGCTGCTCAACAAGCGCGGGCGGGCGTTTCAGCTGACGGTGGGCCCGCCGGTTGCGCCGGAATCCCTGGAAGGCGACGCCGTCGAGGTGACCCAGCGGCTCAAGACCTATGTGGAGACGGTGCTGGCGCACGATCCGGACCGGGCCTTCGCATGAGGCTGGCCGATGAGGCTGCGACGTCGCGGCTGGGCGTCGCGGTGGCGCGGGCGCTTCAATCCGGCGAGGCGGTGTGTCTCTGGGGGCCGCTCGGCGCGGGTAAGTCCACCCTGGCGCGCGCCTTGATCCGGGCCCTGACCACGCCCGACGAGGAGGTTCCAAGCCCCACATTTACGCTGGTTCAGACCTATGATGGGACGGCGTTCTCCCTGTCCCACTTCGACCTCTACCGGCTTGCGGACGCAGATGAGGCCCACGAATTGGGTCTGGATGAGGCGCTGGAAGAAGGCGCGGCGATCATCGAGTGGCCCGAACGTCTGGAGGGCGGCCTGCCGCCCGACCGACTCGATATAGAGATCACTTTCGAGACCGACGGCGGCCGGCGCGCGCGTCTGGACCGTCACGGCGCCTGGGAAGGACGCGAGATTGAGCTTGCAGCGTGAGGCCGTAAAGCAGGCTTTCCTGGCCGCCGCCGGCTTCAGCGGCGCGCGCCGCGAGCCCTTGTCGGGCGACGCCTCGACGCGGCTCTACGAGCGACTGCACCCGGCCTCGGGACCCAGCCTCATCTTCATGGACCAGCCGCCGGCGGTGGAAAGCGTGGTCTGTCCGCCGGACGCCGACGAGGCCGAGCGCCTGGTGCTCGGCTACAACGCCGCCGCGCGGCTGGCCGCCGGCTCGGTGGCGGCCTTTGTCAGTACGGCGGCATGGCTGCGCGACCGGGGTCTCTCAGCGCCACGTGTGCTCGCGCATGACACTGTCCAGGGATTGGCTGTGCTGGAGGACCTGGGCGAGGGCCTGTTCGCCGCTCTGATCGCTGAGGGCGCGGAACCCCGACCGCTCTACGAAGCCGCCGTGGACGCCTTGGTCGTCATGCAGTCCGAACCGCCGCCGGATTTGCTTGAAGCGGGGGATGTGCGCTGGCCGTTGCTGACCTACGACGTCCTGGCGCTGCGGATCGCCACCGACACCTTCCTGGAGTTCTGGCCGCCGTTCGTGGGCCTCGCGCCCTTCAGCGCCGAGGCGACGGCGGAGTGGTCCGCGCTGTGGGCGCCGGTCTTCGCGCGCGGCGCGGCCGCAGCGTCGGTGTTCACGCACCGCGACTATCATGCCCAGAACCTGCTTTGGCTTCCGGAGCGGACCGGCGCGGCCAGGGTCGGCATGGTCGACTTCCAGGACGCGCTGATCGCGCATCCGGCCTGGGACCTCACTCACTTGCTGCAGGACGCGCGGCGCGACGTGTCGCCAGACCTTGAGGCGGCGATGCTTGACCGGTTCCTCTCATCCCGGCCGGGCCTCGATCGTCAGGCCTTCCTTGCCGACTATCGTGCGCTCGCCGCTTCGAACGCCGCCCGCATCCTGGGCCGGGTCTTCGCCCGCCAGGCTCTGTTGGGGCGTCGCCAGTACGAGGCCTTCATGCCGCGCACCTGGCGCTATCTGGAGCGCGACCTGCAGGATCCCGCGCTGGCCGGCCTCAAGGCCTGGTTCGACCGCCATGTACCCACGGAAGCGCGCCGTTGACCGTCGCCAGCCCGACCACGGCCATGGTGCTCGCCGCCGGGATCGGCTCGCGGATGCGCCCGTTGACCGACACTCGGCCCAAGGCGCTGGTCGAGGTGGCCGGACGTACGCTGATCGACCGGGTGCTGGATCGCCTTGTCGAGGCGGGGATCACCCGTGCGGTGGTCAATGTGCATCACTTCGCCGACGCGATGGAGGCGCATCTCGCCCGGCGCAAAGACCTGGAAATCGTGATCTCGGACGAACGCGCGCGTTTGCTCGATTCCGGCGGTGGCATCCGCCACGCCGCCGCCCAACTTGGCCGCGATCCGATCCTCGTCGCCAATATCGACTCTCTTTGGATCGAAGGGGATCGTCCGGCCCTTGAGACCCTGAAGGCGGCCTGGAGTCCGGTTCGGATGGACATCCTGCTGCTGCTTGTGCCGCGCGGCCGGGGAATCGGCTTCGAAGGGCCGCAGGGGTTCTTTCGCGACGGCGAGGGACGTCTGACTCACGCAGTGGCGCCCGACCCGCCGACGCCCTATGCCAATGTCGGCTTCGCGATCCTGAACCCCGCGATCCTGGATACGGAACCGGACGGCGCCTTTTCGATCGTGCCGATCTGGCATCGCCTGCAGGCCAAGGGTCGACTGTACGGCGCGGTCATGGACGGGTTCTGGATGCATGTCGGCGATCCCGCCGCCCGCGAGGCGACCGAGGCCCGGCTGAACGCCGCGTCCGAGACATGACCGGCTTCCTGGCGGGCGAGGGCCCTCGCTGGTTCCACATTCCGGCGCATCGGCCCTTCACTGACGATGTGGCGCGTGGGCTGCTCGATGCGCTCGACGGTCAGGGCCCTGAGGCCCTGGCGGATTCCCTGATCCTGACTCCCAACCGGCGCGGCGCCCGGGCCATGGCCGAGGCCTTTCTAAGGGTCGCGCCGGGCCGGGCGATCCTGGCCCCGCAGGTCCGGCCCTTGGGCGATCTGGAGGCGGGCGAACCGCCGTTTGAACCGGCGGACCTGGTTTTGGATCTGCCCGCCGGGATCACTCCGCTGCGCCGCCGGTTTGAGCTGACCCGACTGGTCGCCGAACTCGCGTCGTTGATCCCTGGCGGGATCTCCAGCGCGACCCAGGCGCTGGAGATGGCCGATGCGCTCGGCGGCTTTTTCGACAGTCTGCAGATCGAAGAGATCGACGTCGGGGACAAGCTGGCCGGCCTGGTGGACGAGGCGCAAGCGGATCACTGGCGGGCCTCACGCATCCTTCTGGAAACGGCGCTCGACCGTTGGGCCGGGCGGTTGTCCGAACTGGGCTTGATGGATCTGGCCGCCCGGCGCGCCTTACTGCTGCGTCGCCTCGCGGAGCTCTGGCGGGCCCGCCCGCCTGAAGGCGTGGTGATCGCCGCCGGCTCTACCGGCAGCGCGCCGGCCACCCGGGCGTTGCTGGCCGCGGTCGCCAAGGCGCCCAAGGGTGCGGTGATCCTGCCGGGCCTCGACACCGAACTGGGCGATGCGGCCTGGGCCGTCATCGACCCCCA
>NZ_JBILUK010000148.1:0-7893 GCF_044371015.1 Phenylobacterium sp. | reverse complement strand
TCTGTTCTTCAGCCTGTCCCATGAGACCAAGCTGATGTTTGTCGGCTGGGCGGTGATCGGGCTGGTGGTCTACTTCCTGTATGGATACCGCAAGAGCCATGTGGCGCATGGCGAGCCGGAAGTGCACGAACTGGACGCCGACGCACCGCCGGGACCTGTCCCACCGATGCCGGGAACCTAACACCAGGACGTGGATTGGCCCCGGGGGAAAACCCGGGCCTTTTCATATGGCGGCGTTGGGCCGATCATAGGGCTCATGAACTCGCCGACCCCTCAGCCATTGCCGATCCGCGCCCTCATCGCACCGGTCACCCCCCTGCAGCAGAACTGCACCATTGTCTGGTGTGTGAAGACCAAGAAGGCGGCGATCATTGACCCCGGCGGCGAGGTCGACCGCCTGATGGACGCCCTCGCAGAGCACGGACTCACGCTTGAGAAAATCTGGATCACCCACGGACACCTTGACCACGCCGGAGGAACAGCGGCGCTGAAAGCTCGGACCGGGTGTCCCATCGAAGGCCCCCACCCCGACGACGCCTTCTGGATCGATGATATCGGCGCCTCGGGCGCCAAGTGGGGCATGCCGGAAGCGCAGAGCTTCACACCGGATCGCTGGCTGCAGGACGGCGACGTGGTGACGCTCGGCGAGACCCAGTTCGAAGTCATCCACTGCCCCGGCCATACGCCCGGTCACGTTGTCTTCTTCCATCGGGAAGCCCGTTTCGCTCAAGTCGGCGACGTTCTGTTTCAAGGCTCGATTGGACGAACCGACTTTCCGCGTGGCAACCATCAGGACCTGATCGACGCCATCACAAAGAAGCTGTGGCCGTTGGGGGAGGATGTCCGCTTCGTACCGGGTCACGGCCCGATGTCGACCTTTGGACAGGAACGCAAGACCAACCCCTTTGTGGCCGACATGATCCTGGCGAACGAATGAACCTGGGCGGACCGTTACAGAGGCGACATTCCGCCGTTACCACGGTCCACCACTGTGGCCGCTATGGAGCTCCAGACTGACATGGCCGCGGGCGGCGCGCGCATCCTCATGGTCGATGACGATTCCGGCATCCGGGACGTCGTGTCCGACTTCCTAGGCCGGCACGGCTACAAGGTCGAAACCGCCGCAGACGCGACGGAGATGGAGCGCGTGCTGGAGCGCGGACCGGTAGACCTGATTGTTCTCGACGTCATGCTGCCGGGCGAAGACGGCCTGGCCGTCTGTCGCCGCCTCAGCACCTCCGAGACCGCCCCGCCGATCATCATGCTCTCGGCCATGGGCGAGGACACCGATCGTATTGTGGGTCTGGAACTGGGGGCCGACGACTACCTCGCCAAACCCTGCAACCCGCGTGAACTGCTGGCGCGCGTCCGGGCGGTCCTGCGTCGCGCCGAGCAACGGGCGTCCGGCGGGGCGCTGGGCGCGGGTTGCGAGTTCGCCGGCTGGCGGCTGGATCTGGTCCGCCGCGAGTTGCGTTCGCCGGTTGGCGTCGTGGTCAACCTGTCGTCGGGTGAATTCTCCCTGCTGCGGGCCTTTGTAGAGCGTCCGCAGCGCGTCCTGACCCGCGATCAGCTTCTGGAATTCGCGCGCGGGCCGGACTCGGACGCCTTTGATCGGGCCATCGACGTCCAGATCAGCCGCCTGCGTCGCAAGCTGGACGACGGCGGCGGCGGCCACGATCTGATCCGCACCATTCGCAACGAAGGCTACATGTTCTCGACCAAAGTGAAGCGCTCGTGAGCCCGGCGCCCGCCCGCCCCTCGGCTCCGCTCCTGGTCCATCTCCTGACGTTGACCGGACTGACGCTGGTGGCGGCATGGGCGACCAGCACTCTGCTGATCCTGTTGCTGCCGCCTCCGGCCCCGGACTTCTATCGGGCGCCCGAGATCCAGCGCGCCTTGGCCGGCGTCGACCAGACATTCGTGGAACGCCAGCCCCTCGCCATCGAAACCCGCGATACACCCCCGGGGCCAAGGCTCGAGGGCCCCACCGTCCCCCTCATTCAAGCGCAGCTCGCCGCGGGGCTGGGGGTCAATCCGTCTGATATCGTAATCGCAGGCGAGCGGGGACCGCTATCGGATCGACGTGTCGGCCGCGTGATCCGGGACCGGGCGGCGCGCGCCGGACTGGGGGATGAGGAACACTATCTCGTCGCTCCATTCGAGGTCGCGGTCCGCCAGTCCGATGGCCGCTGGCGTGTGACCTCACCGCAGAGACCCTTTGGACTCGATGACTGGCAGGAGCGGGTGTTGCTGTGGTTCGCCCTCTCCGCACTGGCCATGGCGCCCTTCGCCTGGATGGTGGCGCGCCGCCTTTCGCAACCCATCAAGATCTTCGCCGAGGCCGCTGAACGCCTTGGTCGCGATCCCGGCGCGCCGCCGCTCGCGGTCCGCGGGCCGGCGGAGATCAGTGTCGCGGCTCGAGCCTTCAACCAGATGCAGGAACGGCTGCAGCGGTACGTTCAGGACCGGACCGCCATGGTCGGCGCCATCGCCCACGACCTGCGCACCCCCCTCACCCGCCTTCGTTTTCGCATTGAAGGCCTCCCCGATGATCAGCGTGCGAAGTATGCCCACGACCTCGACCAGATGGAGGACATGATCGCCGCCACCCTGGCCTTTGTCCGCGACGGCGCGCCGCGCGGAGAACGCACGGCATTGGAGCTTTCGTCGCTGGTGGAGAGCCTGTGCGACGAAATGGCGGAGACGGGCGCGCCCGCCGAGGTCGAGCTTGGCGAAAAGGTTGTCCTACAGGGTGATCCATTGGCGCTCCGCCGCCTGATCTCCAATCTTCTGGAGAACGCCGTGAAGTTTGGCGGGCAGGCGCGCGCACGGGTGTTCCGCGACGCCGGCCATGCTGTCGTCGAGATAGATGATGATGGACCCGGCATCCCCGCCGCGGACGCCGAGAAGGTGTTCGAACCGTTTTATCGCCGGGAACCCTCGCGCAGCCGCCAGACCGGCGGCATTGGCCTTGGACTAGCCGTGGTTCGCACCATAGCGCGAGGCCATGGCGGCGACGTCACCCTGCACAACCGCGCCGGCGGCGGCCTGACCGCCCGGGTGCAACTGCCGATCTGACGGGACGCAGGCGCGCCTCGGGGGCACGGGGCCGGGAGGTCGTCGCAGGCCGCCTGGGTTTACAGGCGCCGCAGCGCGCCCCGTCCGGCATAGACAGCCTGGTCGCCCAGTTCTTCCTCGATACGCAGCAGCTGATTGTATTTGGCGGTGCGGTCCGAACGCGCCAGCGAGCCGGTCTTGATCTGTCCGCAATTGGTGGCCACCGCGAGATCTGCGATGGTCGCGTCCTCGGTCTCGCCGGAACGGTGGCTCATTACCGCCGAATAGCTGTTGCGGTGCGCCAGATCGACGGCGTCCAGGGTCTCAGAAAGCGTTCCGATCTGGTTGACCTTGACCAGGATCGAGTTGGCGAGGCCTTTCTCGATTCCCATGCCCAGGCGCGCCGGATTGGTCACGAACAGGTCGTCGCCGACCAGCTGCACTTTGTCGCCGAGCCGATCGGTGAGTAGCTTCCAGCCTTCGAAGTCGTCCTCGCCACAGCCGTCCTCGATCGAGACGATGGGGAACGCGGCCACCAGGTCGGCGAGATAGTCGACCATTCCGGCCGGATCGAGCGTCTTGCCCTCGCCGGTCATCGCGTAGCGGCCGTCCTTGAAGAACTCGGTCGAAGCGACGTCCAGACCCAGGTGGAAGTGCTCACCGGCTTTGTAGCCTACCGACGCACCGGCTTTGACGATGAAGGCCAGGGCGTCCTTGGCGCTTGCGATGTTGGGTGCAAAGCCGCCTTCGTCGCCGACATTGGTGTTGTGCCCGGCGTCGTGCAGCGCCTTCTTCAGGCCGTGGAAGATCTCCGCCCCCATCCGAAGGCCCTCGGCAAAGGTGTCAGCACCCGTCGGCAGGATCATGAACTCCTGGATGTCGATCGGATTGTCGGCATGCGCCCCACCGTTGATGATGTTCATCATCGGCACCGGCAGCACACGGGCCGACACCCCGCCGACATACTTGTAGAGCGGCAGCGCCGCCGAGCTTGCCGCTGCCTTGGCGGTCGCCAGGCTGACCCCCAGAATCGCGTTGGCGCCCAGGCGGCTCTTGTTGGCCGTGCCGTCGAGCTCGATCAGCATCCGGTCGATACGCCGCTGGTCCTCCGCGTCGGAGCCTGAGAGTGCGTCATAGATCTCGCCGTTGACCGCCTCGACGGCGGCCAGCACGCCCTTGCCGCCATAGCGCCCCTTGTCGCCGTCCCGCTTCTCGACCGCCTCGTGCGCGCCCGTCGACGCCCCCGAGGGCACGGCGGCTCGACCCATGGAGCCGTCGTCCAGCACCACATCCACCTCGACAGTCGGATTGCCCCGGCTGTCCAGGATTTCGCGGGCGATGATGTCGACGATCTCGGTCATGGGGTCTCCCTCGGAATGGGCCGGAGCCTTAGCCTGTCCCGGCGGGCCTGAGCAACGGCCCAGGGGGTCCAGAGGCGTGCAAGCGCGCCCGGGACTCAGTCGCAGGAGCTTGGAGACCGTCCGCGCGCCGCGACTCGCCTTGACGGACGCGGCGGCGCCCGGGCATCCCGCGTCCTGAAAACGGAGAGCGCCATGCTGCTGGTCGAAAAGCCCCTTCCCCACGTCGCCGTTGTCACCCTCAACAGACCGGAGGCCATGAACGCTCTCTCCAAGGCGCTGCGGGCGGCGTTGCAGAAGGCGATGACCGAGCTCGATGCCGACCCCGATGTGAAGGTGATCGTTCTGACCGGCGCCGGCGAGCGGGCCTTCACGGCGGGTCTGGACCTGAAGGAGCTCTCGACAGATCCGCTCGGCATGGGCGCCGCCAACGCCACAGATCCTGCGGAGAACCCGGCCCAGGCGGTTTTGTCGTGCAAGAAGCCAATTGTCGGGGCGATCAACGGCGTCGCCATCACCGGCGGATTCGAGGTGGCTTTGGCCTGCGACGTGATGATCTGCTCCACCAACGCTCGTTTCGCCGACACCCATGCCCGGGTCGGCATCACGCCGGGCTGGGGGCTCTCGCAGAAGCTCTCGCGCTGCATCGGCCTCTATCGCGCCAAGGAGCTGTCATTGACCGGCAACTTCCTGTCGGCGCAGCAGGCCTATGACTGGGGCATGGTCAACCGGGTGGTCGCGCCGGAAGAGCTGATGCCCGCCGCGCTCGAACTGGCCGCCCAGATGGCCGACATCGAGTCGGACATGCTGGTCACCTACAAGGGCATGATCGACGACGGCTATGATCTGCCGATGGGCGAAGGCTTGAAGCTCGAGCACGAACGCTCGGTGGTTCACAATCGCGCGGTCACGCCCGACATGGTGGCGAAGCGCCGTGAAGCCGTGCAGTCCCGCGGCCGCAGCCAGTAGGGCTCAGACGTTGCGGAACTGGCTCCACGGCCCAGTGATCGCAAAGGTAATGCCTGGCCAGTAGGAGTTTACGAACAGTGTCGACCCATCAGGGGAGAAGCAGACGCCGGCCAACTCCGTCGTCGAGAGGGTCCCCGGCTCCTGCCAGATCCGCCCGATAGCATAGACCTTGCCTTCCGGTGTGACGCCGCGGAGGTAGTCGGCCCCGTCCTGTGGCAGCTTGTCTTCGCAGACCACCAGATGGCCCGTTGGCGAGACCACGAGGTTGTCGCACATCTTCATGACCCTGGGGTCGGTCGGCTCGCTGAACAGTTGCAACCGCCCCGGCTCGCCCGCTTCGCGGCTGTCGCCTTCGAAGCGGCTCGGGCGATAGCGTAAGATCTGGCCAAGTTGCCTGGGCCCGCCGCTGGTGCAGGTGAAATAGAACTCGCCGTCGCCGTAGACGATGCCCTCGCCGCGCGCGAACCAGGCTGCGCCCCTGGCCTGGCCGCGATGTCGTAGATCACGGTTGGGGTTGTCGACGCCGTCAAGATCGATCCAGACTGCGTTGCGCCACTGTCCCTGGGTCCACTCTGCGTTCGTCCAGTTGCGGCTGTCGCCGCCGCCCTCGAAGCCCAGGGCCTGAAGTCGCCCGCCCTCGTGAAGGTTGCGCCGATCTGCAGGCAAATGGCGATAGAAGAGGCCGCGCCCGTCGCCCTCGTCCTCGGTGAGGTAGGTGATGCCGGTGCGCGGATCTATGGCCACCGCCTCATGGCGAAACCGACCCATCCCGGTGATCGGACGGGGCTCCGCGAGGCCCTTGCGAGCGGCGGGCGTCTCGAACACCCAACCGTGGGACTGACCAATGCCGCGGCCGCCGACCCTGTCGCCTGACGACAAGTGGACCTCCTCACAGGTTAGCCACGATCCCCATGGCGTGATCCCGCCAGAACAGTTCGTGCTGGTTCCAGCGAGACTGAGATACGAGCTCTCCAGGCGCTTGCGGCGCACATCGTAGACAAGTGTCGTGGTCCCTCCCGGCAGCACCTTGCCGTCCTCATTACGGTCGTAGGCGCGTGCGAGATCGATCTTGTCGGCCAGGCGGTGGCCCTCACCGAAAGCGCCGAAGTCCATGTCCGCGCCGCTGAGTTCATGATTGCGCACGAGAGCGACACGACCACCCGACAGGCGGAAGCAGCCCATCCCATCCATCTTGCGCGGCGTGACCAGCCCATCGCTCATCGGGTCGCCAGCGCGTTGGACCACGGTGTAGGAAAAGCCTTCCGGAAGATCGAAAAGCTTGTCGGGATCTGGTTTCAGCGGACCGTAGCCGTAGACCTCGTTGACATAGCCCTCGCCCGCCAGGTCCGCAGCATCCGCCAGCCTTGAGAGGCCCAGCATTGCGGCGCCGGTGGCGGCGGCTCCGATCAGGTGGCGGCGAGACAGCGACATACGAACCTCTTGGGATCACGTCTTATTGCGTGAGCGCATGGCGAACGCATGACATTTCGCAGCGCTGAAACGCAAAACGCCGGCCTGTCCGGCCGGCGCTCTCCGCATCGTCGCCTGCTAAAGCGTCAGTCGTCCTTCGGCGTCAGGACCTGGCGGCCCTTGTACATCCCCGTCTTGAGATCGACGTGATGCGGACGCTTCAGTTCGCCGGTTTCCTTGTCCTCGTGGAAGCTGTTGGGCCCCAGGGCATGGTGCGAGCGGCGCATGCCGCGACGCGACGGCGAAGTTTTTCTCTTAGGAACAGCCATCGGAAGATCTCGAGATAGGTGCGGCGGCCCTGATCGGCCGCCGTCGTGAGCGCGGGCTTATGCCGGAAACCGTCCCCGCGATCAACCCGCCCAATCCGCCGGTCTGAGTCAGCCGCCCAGGGCTTCCCACATCGCCATGCAGAGGCCGAAGCCGCGCACGTCGCCGGTCGTGGTGCCCTCCATGCGGTTCATGACGTATGCGAAGGTCGTCCGGGCGTCGAAATCGATGATGATCAGCGAGCCGCCATAGCCGCCCCAATACATCGAATTTGGGTTCGGAAGGGGGATCGCACCACCCGCCAAGCCGAATCCCAGGCCGAATTTGGCTGGGATGCCCATGACCAGGTCCTGCCCCTCGACCTGAAGCTCCAGAGCCTTGCGGCAGCCGGCTTCGGACAGGAATCTTTTCCCCTTGGCGACGCCGCCATTGGCCAGGATGGCGTGGATCTCGGCCACGCTGCGCGCATTGCCCGTGCCGCCGGCTGCGGGGATCTCCGCCCCGCGCCAGGCGCGCGTCCTGGTCTCGGCGACGTCGATCCCGGGATTGTTGGCCATGTTGGCCATCAGAGCACTCTGGGCGCCCTCGCCGACGGCCCCACCCGGCGGGATTGGGATCAGTTCGGCGACGCGTCCGTCTTCCGATACCGGCAGGCCGATGTGGAAATCGGCGCCCAGAGGTTCCGCCACCTCCTCCCGGAACACAGTTCCCAAAGACCGACCTGTGATCCGCCGAACAACCTCTCCAACCAGATATCCTTGGGTCAGAGCAT
>NZ_JBILUK010000147.1:0-7956 GCF_044371015.1 Phenylobacterium sp. | reverse complement strand
CAAGGTCGCGCTGGTCACAGGCGGCGCGAGCGGGATCGGTCGCGGCTGCGCCGAGCGTCTGGCCGAGGAAGGCGCGACCGTCGTGGTCACGGACATCCAGGACCCCATGGGCGGCGAGGTGGTCGCAGGCATCCTGAAGTCGGGCGGCAAGGCCGAGTACATTCATCACGACGTCACCCAGGAAGAGGAATGGCAGGCGGTTGTCGCCGGCATCCGGGCGCGCCACGGCCGGCTGGACATCCTGGTCAACAACGCCGGCATCGGCATCGGCGGCTCGGTTCTGGAGATGACGCTGGAGAACTGGCGCCGGCAGACCGCCATCAACCTCGACGGCGTATTCCTGGGCGTGAAGCACTCGATCCCGCTGATGCGCGCGTCCGGCGACGGCGGCTCGATCGTCAATATCTCCTCGGTGGCGGGCCTCAAGGGCTCGGCGAACCTCGCCGGCTACTGCGCCACCAAAGGCGGCGTGCGCCTGTTCACCAAGTCGGTCGCCATGGAGTGCGCCAACGCCAAAGACGGCATCCGCGTGAATTCGGTCCATCCGGGCCTGATCGAGACGCCGATCTGGATCACCGTCCAGGCGGCGATCACCCCGGGTACGAACTCCATGCCCGACCTCGACGCCATGTCGGCCATGGCCGTGCCGCTGGGCGTCAAGGGCGTGCCGCTGGATATCGCGAACGGCGTGCTCTGGCTCTGCTCCGACGAGGCCCGCTATGTCACCGGCATGGAGATGGTGATCGACGGCGGCCTGACCATCCGCTAACGCGCGGCTTCATGACCGCCCAGCCGACCGCCACACTGCACGCCATCTTCGGCCCCTCGGGCGCCGGCAAGACCACCTACGCCCACGCCTTCGCCCGCCGCGAGGGCGCGGTGGCCTTCATCCTCGACGACTGGATGGCGCGCCTCTTCGCGCCCGACATGCCTCAGCCCATCGAGTACGCCTGGATGATCGAGCGGGTGCAGCGCTGTGAGGCCCAGATCTGGTCGACCGCCGCCGCTGTCATCGCCGCCGGCACGCCGGTGATCTTCGACATCGGCCTGATGTCCCGCGCCGACCGGGCGCGCGTGCGGGAGATCGCCGAGGGCTCAGGCCTGCCGTTGCAGTTCCACTTCGTCAGCGCCCCCACCGAGGTCCGCCGCGCCCGGGTGGCCGAACGCAACGTCGTGCGCGGCGAGAATTTCGCCATCGAGGTGACCCCCGAACTCTTCGACTTCATCGAAGGCGTCTATGAACCGCCCACGCCTGAAGAACTGATCGGCGCGGTCATCAGCGAGAGCGCGTAGGCGGACCACGGATGACGCGGATGAACACGGATGGAGTTGCCCTCGACCTCCAAACTTGATGACTCACGATCAAGTTCTTGTATTGTTCCTTTCACGACTTGCCGGAGGGAGCGATGGACGGAGTGTTGATTTCTGCGGACGAGACGTTTCGCATCCGGGGCGCGCTCATCGAGGTGAGCAACGTCATCGGCCATGGGTTCCTTGAGGCGGTGTACCAGGAGTGCGTGGCGCTCGAACTGACGGCGCGCGGAATTCCATTCCGCGCGATGCCCGAACTCCAGCTGACCTACAAAGGGGCCCAACTGAGGCAGACCTACATCCCTGACTTCGTTTGCTGCGAATCAATCATCCTGGAGCTGAAAGCCGTCCGCCAATTGGATGCAGCCCACCGCGCGCAGGTCTTCAACTACCTGAAGGCCACAGGTCTGCGGGTCGGCCTGCTCGCGAACTTCGGCCAAGCCGGTCGGATCGAGATCGAACGGGTCGTTCTGTGATCTGAAGCATCGAACCTCCCATCCGTGTTCATCTGTGTCATCCGTGGTTCCTAGCCCAGAGCTCGGACCCACGCCGGCAGCTCTGAGATGGTCGCCAGCTGAGCAAATCGCGGATGCCCCTGGGGCGGTGGCGCCTCCTCATGCGCCCAGGTGATCGGATAGGGAATCCAGGCCGCCCAGCCGCCGGCGTCGAGCGCCGCGAGCACGTCGGATTTTACGGAGTTGCCGGCCATGGCCGAGCGGTCGGCGCCCGAGCCATGCCGTTCGAACACGCGGGCATAGGTCTCCGGGGTCTTCTCACTGACGATTTCAACGGCGGCAAACAGGTCGCCCAGCCCGGAGGCCGCCAGCTTCTGCTCCTGGTGCAAGAGGTCGCCCTTGGTGATCAGCACCAGCCTATGGGTCTCGGAGAGCTCGGCCAGCGCCGCATCGACGCCGGGCAGCGGCTCCACCGGATGGGCCAGCATTTCGCGCCCGGCCGCCAGGATCTCGGCGACCAACCGGCCGGGCGGGTCTCCGCCGGTCAGCTCCATCGCCGTCTCGATCATCGAGAGCGTAAAGCCCTTCACCCCATAGCCGTAGAGCCGCAGATTGCGCGCTTCGACATCGGCCAGACGCGCGCTGCTGGTGACCTCGTCCGCGTACTCGGCCAGCAAGGCGCGGAACCGATCCTGCGACAGCCGGAAGATCGTTTCGTTGTGCCAGAGGGTGTCGTCGGCATCGAGACCGACCGTGGTGATCCGCATGGGCGGGGCCCATAGGCCGACCGGTCGGGACTGCGCAACTGTTGGGCGACCGGCGCCTCTGGAGTGGGCGCCCTGGAGTGTACAGGGCCCATGCTCTCAACCTTAACGTTATTGTCGAACCTTCGGGGTCAAACACAGGGGGAGAAGGCTCCCGGAGGTTGGGAATGGCGTTGCGAGCACTCTCCGCCTGGTTGAAGCGAAGGCTGGCGGCAGCGGATGTCGACGCCGCGCGGGCCGAGGCGCGGGCGGCCGAAGCGCGTCTGCGTGACGCCATTGACGCGATTCCGGAAGGCGTCGTGTTCCTCGACGCAGAGGGACGCTACGTGCTTTGGAACCGCCGTTACGCCGAGATCTATCACCGCTCGGCCGACCTGTTCCGCCCCGGCGCCCGGCTCTCCGACACCCTGCGTGAAGGCGTGCGGCGGGGCGACTATCCGGATGCGGTCGGACGCGAGGGGGCCTGGCTGGCCACACGCGTGGCGCGCCTGGCGGCCGCCAACGGCGAACGCCACGAACAACAGCTGGCAGACGGCCGCTGGCTGATGATCGAGGAACGCAAGACTTCAGATGGGGGAACCATCGGCCTGCGGGTCGACATCACCGACCTGAAACATCAGGCGAAGGCGCTGGAAGCGGCGCTCAACCAGGCCGAGGCCGCCCAGCGCGCCAAGGATGACTTCCTCGCCGACATGAGCCACGAGCTGCGCACGCCGCTCAATGGCGTGGTCGGGCTTTCGGCGGCGCTGGAGGAAACCGCGCTCGATCCGCGCCAGGCCGAATTGGTCGCGGGTCTGCGGGGCGCCGCGGGCGAGCTGCAGCGACTGATCGCCGGCCTGGTGGACTACGATGGATCCGAGCCGAGCCAACCGTCGGCCGCCTGGGTGTCGCGCACCGCCAAGCGGTCCTTCCGGGTGTTGGCGGCCGATGACAATCCGACCAATCGCAAGGTGATCGAGCTGATGCTCTAAGCGTCGGGCGTCGAGGTGGCGGTCGCCGAAGACGGCGCCCAGGCCCTCCAGGCCTGGCGCGGCGGCGGCTTTGACGCGGTGCTGATGGATCTGCGCATGCCGGTGATGGACGGGCTGGCCGCGATCCGCGCCATACGCCTGGAGGAGTCCGCAGCCGGGTGGCGACGCACGCCGATAATCGTGCTCTCGGCGAATACCGCCGCCCAGGACCGCGCGGCCAGCGCCGCCGCCGGGGCCGACGGCCACCTCGGCAAACCCTTTCAGGTCGAGGCGATCCTGGCCGCTCTTGAGGCGGCTGTGGAAACGGAAGGTCAGCGCTTGGCGGGCTGAGGTCGCTTGATCACCCGTTCGGTGGACGCCGGAAACCGCGCAAGGGCCGCCTCGGGCCGAATTGGACGGCGGACCAATTCGCCGGTGCAGTTTGGACAGCGCCCACCCAGCGGACCTTCGGCGCAATCCGCGCAGAATGTGCACTCGAAGCTGCACATGCGCGCGTCCGGGCTGTCAGCCGCCAAGTCGCGATCGCACCGCTCACAATTGGGTCTCAGGCTCAGCATGACCCCAAACTCCCGCGGCGACGGCTTGGCCGAAAGGACAACAATCCCTCGTTTTCAGCCTGCTATTCGCCGAAACCCGCCCCTAGGTCGTGGATCGGATCCAGCCGCAACAGACGCGAGTCCGCCACCCCAGCCGTCCGGTGCTGAACCAGCACGCGGTACTCGGGATCTCGCACCATATCGATGAAGGCCTGGGAGGTCGGGTACTCGGCGATGAAGGCGATATCCCAGGCCTCTCCCCCGGGACCGGTCACCATCACTTCCGGCTTACCGGCCCAGACCTGCCGTCCGCCCAGCCGCTGAAAGATGTGCGCCGTCGTGCGGCCATAGGCGCGATAGGCGTCCAGACCCGAAAGCGCTTTGCCGTGGTCGGGGTGATCTGGCGGGTACTCGGCCTGCGCCTTGAGCTTCACCAGGTTCAGCATCTGGATCGGGCGGTCGCGCGGCAGGGTCTTGAAAACCTCCCATGCGTCTCGGTCCGGGTCTATAAAGGCCATGGCGCTCTCGGTCGAACTGGCGGGCTTGGATTGGCCCGGGGCCAAGCTAGTATCTTGGTCGCGGGCTTCAAGTCCGCACAGACCTTGATTTTTGCGCTGCACAATCCTAGCTTCTTCGCCCCCGGCGCGCACGCCTGCGGCGGGCAGGGATCATCAGGGCGAACCTCGAGACACGATGGAAAAAGTGCCGATGACCGTCGAAGGCTATCGTAGCCTCGATGAAGACTTGAAGCGTTTGAAGACGCTGGAGCGGCCGGCTGTGATCGCCGCGATTTCCGAAGCGCGGGCGCATGGGGATCTCTCGGAAAACGCCGAGTACCATGCGGCGAAGGAGCGTCAGGGCTGGATTGAAGGCCAGATCGCCGACATCGAGGACAAGATGGCGCGCGCTCAGGTGATCGACGTGTCCAAGCTGTCGGGCAAGCAGATCAAGTTCGGCGCAACGGTGTCGGTGATCGACGAGGACACCGAAGAAAAGGCCCGATACCAGATCGTCGGCGAGCATGAGGCCGATGTGAAACGCGGCCGGGTCTCTGTTACCTCGCCGATCGCGCGGGCGATCATCGGCAAGGAGACGGGCGACGTCGTCGAGGTCAATACGCCCGGCGGCGTGAAGGCCTACGAGATCGTCAAGGTGGAGTGGGTCTGACGACCTCCAGGCGCCCTTTGCGCGTCTGGGCGGTTTCCGACGGCCGGGCGGGCATTGAAGCCCAGGCCTTGGGACTCGCCGAAGCGCTCTCCCGCCAACGGCCGGCCGACGTGTCCATCAAGCGGGTGGGTTGGCGCTGGGGTCTCGGCCGCCTGCCCTATCCCATCATTCCGCCGGCCGCGCGGCGCGGTAATCCGATCGGACCTCCATGGCCCGATCTCTGGATCGCGACTGGGCGGGCGACCCTTCCACTGTCGACCCGCGTCCGGGCCTGGAGCGGCGGCCGAACCTTTGTGGTGCAAACTCAGGACCCGCGCGCCCCGCTGTCATCCTTCGACCTGGTGATCCCGCCCGACCACGACCAACTCTCCGGCTCGAACGTCTTTTCCATCCTGGGCGCGCCGACCCGTCTCGACACCGCGACCCTGGCGGCCGGCGCAGCGCGTATCGCCGGCCGGGTGGCGGATCTGCCCTCGCCCCGGGTGGCCGTGATCATTGGCGGCCGCTCCAGGGCGCACGACCTGCCCGCGGATCATGCCCGGGACCTGGCGATCCGTATCGCCGACGCCGCTCGTTCGGCCGGCGCAAGCCTGATGGTCAGCTTCACGCGCCGCACGCCTCCCGCCGCCCGCGCGGCCATAGCCGAAACCCTGGCCGATGTTCCGGCGTGGATCTGGAACGACGAAGGCGAAAATCCCTACGCCGGATTCCTGGGGCTGGCCGACGCCGTCCTGGTCACCGCGGACTCCGCCAATCTGGCCACAGATGCGGCCGCGACCGGCAAGCCGGTGTTCATCCTTCCCGTTCCGGGCCGCAGCGCCAAACTTGAACGACTGCACGCCGCCCTGGCCGCGCGAGGGGTCGCGCAGCCATTCAACGGCCGCTTTCAGGGACCGACCTATCTCCCGCTCGCGGAGACCGCGCGAGCGGCCGCGGAGGTGTGGCGCCGTTACGACCTCTGGAAAGGAACTGCCGGCGTCGTCTTGAATTAGCCAATGCTTTGTTGCCGAGCCCGGTAGGGGCGGTAACCTTAGCTAAGGATTTACGGTTAAGGTCCCGGCAAGGGACAAACTTCGATTCGAGATTGGGGGCCGCACAGTGGCGACGTTCTTCTTCGAGACCATCACGGCGGAGCAGGCCCTGGCCTACACCCCCGCGGACCAGCTGATCTTCAACACCAACGGCCTGACCGCGGCCCAGGTATCGGTGGCGTTCATACCGTTCACGGCCAACACGCCCGACTACATCATCCTGTCGACGTCCTTCCGGTCGGTGACCTTCTCCGATCCGGGCGGCATCCGCGGCGATACCGACATCGTCCTCCCCGACAGTTCCCGGCTGTTCATCGGTGCGACAGGCAACGACAATCAGGCTGGCACAGCGTTCGCTGACGGTCTCTACGGCGGCCTTGGCTCGGATACGCTCGACGGCTCGGGAGGCGACGACCTGGTTCAGGGCAACCAGGGCGACGACAGCCTTATCGGCGGCACCGGCACCGACGTGATGTACGGTGGTCGCGATAACGACACGATCACCACCGGCACGGGCGGCACGGCCACCGTGTTCCAGTTCGCACAAGGCAACCTGGGCGACGACAGCATCACCGGCAACACCGGCCGCGACCTTCTCCTCGGCGGTCAGGGCAGCGACACCATCGACGGCAGCGCCGGCGGCGCGGACTTCCTGGGCGGCAATCTCGGCGACGATAGCCTGCTGGCTGGGACTTCGGCCGACACCCTGAGCGGCGAAGGCGGGGCCGACACCCTCTCCGGCGGCGGCGGGGCGGACTCGCTGAACGGCGGCGACGGCAACGACAACATCACCGGCGGCGCGGCCAGCGACACGGTCGACGCTGGCGAAGGCGACGACACGGTCAGCGCTTCGACCGGTGTGAACATCATTCTCGCCGGCGGCGGCAACGACAGCATCGTCGCCGGAACCAACGCCGACAACATCGATGGCGGCTTGGGCGACGATACGCTTTTCGCCGGAGCCGGAACCAATACGGTCACCGGCGGCCTCGGTAACGACAGCGTCAATGCCGGCGGCGACGCCGACAACATCAACACCTCGGACGGCGACGATACGGTCAGCGACAGCGGCGGCGACAACACCATCGTCACCGGCGTGGGCAATGACGCGATCACCGCCGGCGGCGGCAACGACAACATCAATGCCGGCGACGGCGCGGACACGGTGACCGCCGGCGGCGGCGCCGACACCATCGACGCTGGAACGGGCAACAACGTCGTCTCCATGACCGGCGGCGGCTCCGTCATTGCAAGCTCAGGCCAGGACACCGTCAGCGGCGCGACCGAAGCCACCACCTATGCCGTGGGCGGGGGCGCCGACTCGATCTCGTCGGGCGCGGGCTCCGACATCGCCGACCTCAACGACGGCGATGACACCTTCACCGGCGGCGGCGGCAACGACTCCGTACTGGGCGGCGCCGGGTCGGACAGCATCACCACCACCGGCGGCAACGACACGGTGGATGCGGGCGAAGGCAACAACACGGTCAGCGGCGGCGCAGGCAACAACAGCCTGACCACCGGGTCGGGCAATGACTCGATCCTCGCCGGCGCCGGCAATGACACGCTGAACGGCGGCTCGGGCAACGACACCATCAACTCCGACGCGGGTCTCGACATCCTCGGCGGCGGCGCGGGCAACGACCTGCTGACCTACACGGGCCGCGGCGCGGTGACGGCGGGCGAAGGCGACGACACCGTCAACGGCGGCGGCAGCGCGA
>NZ_JBILUK010000143.1:0-7989 GCF_044371015.1 Phenylobacterium sp. | reverse complement strand
GTCCGCGCCAATGTCCTGAGCGTGCCCGGCCAGATCCAGCACGGTGTCGAGGTTCTGATCCGAGCAGGACATGATGGTCCGGGCCACGCCCGCGGTCTCCTCGACCGCGAGATTGAAGGCCCACTTCCGTTCGGCCACGGACATGGAGAAGAACTCGCCCTGCTTGCCCGAAATGAACAGGCCGCCGAGGTTAAGGTCCCGGGTCCAGTGCCGGATGTTCTTGCGGAAGCCGCCCTCATCAATCGAGAGGTTCGGCTGGAAGGGCGTGAGCGCGGCTGCCCATATGCCGCGGAGATTGTCCCGGGCGAAGTCCTTCGCGTCACGCTTGTTGTACTTCACCGCCAGCTCCCTGGACCCTGTTCTCCGGCTTGATGGCAACCCTTGGTCGCTCGACCGTCTTTGAACGAAGCTAGCAAGGAGCAGCATAAGCTTCGATTCAATTTAATCCCGCTGGATATGACTATAGGTAATATCAAAAGTTCGACGTCGACGGCCTAGGCTAGTCCTCTTCCCCGAGGCGGCGGCCGACGCTGCGAAGGTGTTCGAGCAGGGCGGCAGCCGAAGGCCGCAGATCGCCTGGCGATCGCATGATGGCGCCGACCGGGCTCTCCGTGCCCGGCAACTTGAGGGGCAGGATGGTGAGCTTGCCCTGCCGAACCTCTTCGCGGACGACCTGGTAGGGGAACGCGCCGACGACGTCGGAACTTTCCAACAGCACACGGTTCGTTAGGGCCGACATCGACTCGATGATGTTCTTGGGCAAGTGCAGCTTGGCCTGCGCAAAGAGCCGCTCGATCTGCCGCCGCAGGTGCGATTCCGGCACGGGCAGTAGCCAAGCCTCGTCCAGCAAATTCTCGAGTGTGAGGCGTTTGCGCTGCGTGAGGGGGTGGTCGCGGCGCACCGCTAGGCACGTCCGCTCCGCGTAAAACTCCTCGTGGATCAGCCCTTCGCGCTGCGGACCCTCCGGCAGACGTCCAAGCACGAGATCCAGGTCTCCCATTCGCAGCCGGGGGAGCAGGACATCGTAGGTGCCGTCGAAGACCGTGATCGCCACATTCGGTCGATCCTTCTTGAGCTCGATGATGGCCCCCGGGAGCAGGCTCGCTGACGCCGCGAGCAGGGTGCCCACCGTCACGTGGCCTCCGAAGCCTTCGTGCAGGGACTGCAGTTCCTCCGCTGAGTGCCGGATCTGCGCCAGGACGTTCTTGGCGTGTCGTACGAACACCTCGCCGTAGTAGGTGGCCACAAGTCCCCGGCTGCTGCGCACAAAGAGCTGCAGTCCTAGCGTCTCCTCAATATCCTGAAGCGATTTCGTCACCGCCGGCTGCGTGAGGTTCATCTGCTGCGACGCCTTGAGGACGCTACCGTAGTCGTGGATCGCGGAGATGAGTTCCAGGTGCCGAAGACGTAGCTTGTGCGTCATCCTGCGGTCGAGCGGTGCGAGCGCCATGGCCTATCTCTCCGAACGCCGGGAGGCTAGCCGGCGTGCAAGGGTCGAGTTCGCCCTATTAGGGAACATGATAGTATGGCTCGCAAATATAATTATTCGGCGAGCTGCGGTGTTCCTAGTCTGAGCGGGCCCCAACCGCAGGGTCCCTTCGATCCGCAACGCCAAGAGGACTGAACATGACCATCGCGGTCGGCCTGGCTGGGCTCGGCTCGATTGGCGGCGTGGTCGCCGCCGGGCTGGACCAGGGTATTCCGGGGCTGCGATTGGTGGCTGTCGCCTCCAGGCAGTCGGACCTGGCCACAAGGTGCTCCAGATTCGTGAACTCGGTTCGAATCCTCGATCCCGTGCAACTCGCCCGGGCCTGCGATGTCGTTGTCGAGTGCGCGCCCGCCGCCGCGTTCCGGGAGATCGCGACGCCGGTGCTCGAAGCCGGCAAGACGCTGCTGACCGTTAGCGGCGCTGCGCTTTTGGAGAACCTGGACCTCGTCGAGGCGGCCGCAGTGGCCGGCGGAAGGATCATCCTGGCCACAGGGGCGCTGGTGGGACTGGACGCTGTCCGCGCGGCGAGGGAGGGGGAGATCTCCTCAGCACAGCTCGTGACGCGGAAGCCGCCGCAGTCCCTAGCGTCGGCCCGGTTCGTGATCGATCATGGGATCGAACTCGCCGGCCTCGAGCAACCCCTGCTTCTCTTCAGTGGAACGGCTCGCGAGGGGGCCCGCGCCTTCCCCGCGAACGCCAATGTGGTCGCCGCCCTGGCGCTCGCCGGCATCGGCTCCGACCGCACCCACTTCGAACTCTGGGCCGATCCAACGAAGAGCCGGAACTGTCACCGTGTCATCGTGGAGTCCGACAGCGCCCGCTTCACGGTCGAGATCGAGAACGTTCCCGACGCCGACAATCCGGGCACCAGCCGCATCGCGGCGCTCAGCTTGCTTGCCGCAGTGAGGAGCCTCACGGCGCCCCTCAGGGTCGGGTCTTGAGTCCGCCGGAACCCTTGGACACGCGCGAGGAGCCGATGATGTCAGCTCGGCCGCTCCGCAATTCCGCGTCGCTCGAAAGCTATTGGATGCCGTTTACCGCCAACCGGCAATTCAAGGCCGCTCCGCGTCTGCTAGCCTCCGCCCAGGGCATGTACTACCGGACACCCGAAGACCGTCCAGTGCTTGACGGGACTTCGGGTCTTTGGTGCGTCAATGCCGGACATGGTCGGCGCGAAATCGCTGACGCCGTCGGTCGCCAGCTGCTCGATCTGGACTTCGCGCCGTCCTTTCAAATGGGGCACCCTTTGGCGTTCGAACTCGCCGAGAAGCTCGCGACATTCTCGCCGTGCAGCGCCGGCTCGGGCACCGACCGCGTCTTCTTCACGGCGTCGGGCTCTGAATCGGTCGACACTGCGCTGAAGATCGCTTTGGCCTACCAGCGCGCAATCGGACAGGCGACGCGGACCCGCCTGATTGGACGCGAACGCGGCTATCATGGGGTCGGCTTCGGCGGCATCTCGGTCGGCGGCATCGTCAATAGTCGCCGGGCATTCCCCCAGTTGCCCGGGACCGATCATCTTCGGCACACCCATGATCTTGCGCTGAACAGCTTCACACGTGATTTGCCACAGCACGGCGCGGAGCTCGCCGATGATCTGGAACGGTTAGTCGCGCTGCATGGGGCAGAAACAATCGCGGCGGTGATCGTGGAACCCGTCGCCGGTTCAACAGGCGTTCTGCTTCCCCCGAAGGGCTATCTTGAGCGCCTCCGCGCCATCTGTGACCGCCACGGCGTCCTTCTGATCTTCGATGAGGTGATCACTGGATTCGGACGCCTGGGATCAAGTTTTGCAGCCGATCATTTTGGCGTCCAGCCGGACATCATCACCTCCGCCAAGGGCCTTACCAACGGGGCCGTCCCAATGGGGGCCGTGTTTGTTCGCCAGGCCATCTACGACGCATTGATGCAGGGGCCCGAGGCGCAGATCGAACTCTTCCACGGCTACACCTACTCGGGCCATCCGGTCGCCTGCGCCGCCGCTCTCGCGGCGCTGGGGGTTTACGAATCCGAGGACCTCTTCGCACGGGCTCGCGCGCTGTCTTCCAAGTGGGCTGAGGCGATGCACAGCCTGAGGGGGCTACCCAACGTGATCGACGTTCGCGCGATCGGTTTGGTTGCGGGAATTGAGCTGGATCCGCGCCCCGGCGCGCCCGGCGCGCGCGCCTATGAGGTGTTCGTGGATTGCTTCGAACGTGGCCTACTGATCCGCGTGACCGGCGACATCATAGCACTCTCACCTCCTCTAATCGTCGAGGAGGACCACATCAACGCAATGGTCTCCCTGCTTTCTGACGCGCTGAAGCGGTTGTCCTGAAATCCCTTTGAAAAGGAGTCCCTCGGTGAAGGTCGGCATACCCAAAGAAATCAAGGATCACGAATTTCGAGTGGGTTTGGTTCCGGGTGGCGTGGGCGAGCTCGTGAGGCGTGGTCATGAGGTCTACATCGAGCGTGGCGCCGGTAGTGGTTCGGGTCTTGCCGATGCGGAGTATCTCGACGCTGGCGCTCGTGTTCTCCAGTCGGCTGACGAGATATTTGAGACGTCGGAGCTCATTGTTAAGGTGAAGGAGCCCCAAGCCGTTGAGCGTGCGCGTCTGAAAGCGGGACAGGTGCTTTTCACCTACCTGCATCTTGCGCCAGATCTGAGCCAGGCGCAGGAACTCATCGAGTCCGGCAGCACGTGTATCGCCTACGAGACTGTCACAAATTCCGATGGATCGTTGCCTCTTCTTACTCCGATGTCGGAGGTCGCCGGTCGGATGGCTGCGCAGGTCGGAGCGCACTACCTGGAGCGTTCCTCGGGCGGACGCGGCATTCTCATGGGCGGTGTTCCCGGCGTAACGCCCGCGTCTGTCGTTGTCCTCGGCGGGGGTGTGTCGGGCACCCATGCCGCGAGCATCGCATTAGGCATGGGCGCGCGTGTGACAGTCGTGGACCGGTCGCTGCCCGTATTGCGTCGCCTCACGACGCATTTCGGCGCTTCTATTGATACGGCCTACGCGACGTCCGACACGGTGGAGCGTCTGGTGCTGGATGCGGACCTCGTGATCGGCGCCGTTCTGATTCCCGGCGCGTCGGCGCCTAAACTCGTCACGGCCGATATGGTGAAGCGAATGAAGGCGGGCTCGGTACTCGTGGATGTTTCGATCGACCAAGGCGGCTGCTTCGAGACCTCACGCGCAACCACCCATGCAAATCCCGTGTTCGAGGTCGATGGCGTGATCCACTACTGCGTGGCGAACATGCCGGGCGGCGTAGCGCGGACCTCTACGTTCGCGCTCAGCAACGCGACCTTGCCCTACATACTCGCCATCGCCGACCGCGGCTGGAGGGGGGCATTGTCGGATGACCTCCATCTGAGGAACGGCCTGAACGTGCACGCCGGGCGGGTAACGCACCCGGCCGTCAGCGAAGCTCTTGGCCTAGAGTTCACGCCCGTCGAAGCCGCAATAGCGGCCTAGTCGTCGGGCCCTCGCCAACTCCGCCAGCCTCCCAGGGAACGCCAACAAGTGTCCAGCCTGCGAACGAACGGGTCTTCGAGGACCTCCACTGAACCAACGGCCCTCTTGCAGAAGAGCCTTAGGGCGCGCCACGTGGAGATGATCGCCATCGGCGGAATCATCGGCGCCGGCCTCTTTGTCGGCAGCAGCGCCTCAATTGCCGCAGTCGGACCTGCGGTGATCGTCAGCTATCTGCTGGCGGGGCTGATCGTACTTCTGGTCATGCGCATGCTGACAGAAATGGCGGTGGCCATTCCAGGAGTGCAGACTTTTCCGGACTTCGCGCGTCTGGGCCTAGGTGATTGGGCCGGTTTCATGAGCGGCTGGCTCTATTGGTATTTCTGGGTCGTCGTCGTGGCTATCGAGGCGATCGCGGGCGCCGCCATCATCCACTTATGGCTTCCGATGTTCGATGTCTGGCAGATCGGCATTGTTCTGGTTGCCGTGTTGACGGGCGTGAACCTGCTGTCGACAAGATCCTATGGAGAATTCGAGTTCTGGTTCTCGTCGCTCAAGGTGGCGGCCATACTTGCATTTATCGTCATCGCCGCGTCCTATGCCTTCGGCCTGACATCGCCTAGTGGGCCGACCTTTGCCAATCTGACCATCCACGACGGCTTCATGCCCTATGGGGTCTTGGCTGTTCTTGCGGGCGTGCCGAGCGTGATTTTCGCCCTGACCGGCGCAGAGATCGCGACTATCGCCGCTGCAGAGTCATCGGAGTCCGAGAAGACCATCGCCCGGATGTCTCTGACAGTAGCGGCGCGGATTATGATCTTCTACGTCCTGTCCATCGCTCTCATCGTTTCGGTCGTCCCCTGGCCCGTTGTCGTAGCGGGCACATCACCCTTCGCGACGGCCCTCTCAACAATGGAGGTTCCAGGCGCTGCGACGATCATGAACATTATCGTGCTGGTGGCTGTCCTGTCCTGTCTCAACTCCGGCCTCTATGTCACCTCGCGCGTCCTCTTCGGCCTTGCCGCCCGCGGTGAAGCCCCGAAGAACCTTGTCACCCTCAATCGTCGCCAGGTCCCGGCGCGCGCAATAGTCGTCGGCAGCCTGTTCAGCTACGCCGCATTGGCGGCGTCGGTTCTGTCTCCGCAAGTTGTGTTCAGCTTCCTGGTCAACGCTTCAGGCGCAACGATGCTGGTGATCTACTTGCTTATCGCGTTTGCTCAGCTTCGCTTGCGAGATCGCCTGCAGCGTGATGCTCCAGAGCAGCTTACCGTCAAGATGTGGTTCCACCCCTGGGGCGCTTGGCTCGCCATCTCCGGGATGATCGGCGTGCTGGCGGCGATGGCGTTTTCGCCAGCCCGGGCGGCAGAGTTGGCGGCCAGCCTTATCGTCATTTTCGGCGTCGGCATTTCTTTTGTCCTCCACCGCACGGCATCCCGTCGGGAGCGCCCCTCCGAGTAGGGCAGACTCCAATACTGCGATCCGGCGGCCCGAGACCTCGCGGTCGCCAGTCTAAGCGGCACCCAATTCCATGGCCGGAGACGACCAGGCATGCGAGAAATCACCCACTTCATCGGCGGCGCTGCGGTCGCCGGAACCAGCGGCCGCCACGGCGAGGTGTTCAACCCCAATACCGGCGAGGTTCAGGCTCGCGTGGCGCTGGCCACGGCCGGCGAACTGAACGCGGCGGTGGCGTCGGCGCTCGAGGCGCAGGGGACCTGGAGCCAAGTGAACCCCCAGCGCCGCGCGCGGGTGATGTTCGAGTTCAAGCGGCTGGTCGAGGCCCGCATGGACGAACTGGCCGGGCTGCTCTCCTCCGAGCACGGCAAGGTGGTTGCGGACAGCAAGGGCGACATCCAGCGGGGCCTGGAGGTGATCGAGTTCGCCTGCGGGATCCCACATGCGCTGAAGGGCGAATACACCGAGGGCGCGGGGCCGGGGATCGACGTCTATTCCATGCGCCAGCCGCTGGGCGTCTGCGCCGGGATAACGCCATTCAACTTCCCGGCGATGATCCCGATGTGGATGTTCGGGGTCTCCATCGCGGTGGGCAACACCTTCATTCTCAAGCCCAGCGAGAAGGACCCCAGCGTGCCGGTCCGACTGGCCGAGCTGATGATGGAGGCCGGCGCCGCGCTCGGAATGGATCTCAAGGGCGTGTTGAACGTTGTCCACGGCGACAAGGCGGCGGTCGATGCGATCCTGGATCATCCGGACATCAAGGCCGTGAGCTTCGTGGGTTCCTCCGACATCGCCCACTATGTCTATTCGCGCGGCACGGCGGCCGGGAAGCGCGTGCAGGCCATGGGCGGCGCCAAGAACCACGGCATCATCCTGCCCGACGCCGACCTCGAGCAGGCCACCAAGGACATCATCGGCGCGGCCTATGGATCGGCGGGGGAGCGCTGCATGGCGCTGCCGGTGGTCGTGCCCGTGGGCCGCAAGACCGCCGATGAGGTGCGCGCGCGGGTGCTGGCCGAGATCGAGACGCTGAAGGTGGGCGTCTCCACCGATCCGGCCGCGCAGTACGGGCCGGTTGTCAGCCAGGCGCACAAGCAGAAGATCAGTGACTACCTCCAGACCGGAGTCGACGAAGGCGCCGAGCTGGTGGTCGATGGCCGCGGTTTCAAGCTTCAGGGCTACGAGCAGGGCTTCTTCATCGGCCCAAGCCTGTTCGACGGCGTGACGCGGGGCATGAAGACCTACCACGAGGAGATCTTCGGCCCTGTCCTGCAGATCGTCCGCGCCGAGAGCTTCGAAGAGGCGCTCGATCTGCCCTCCTCGCACCAGTACGGGAACGGCGTCGCCATCTTCACCCGCAACGGGCGGGCGGCCCGGGAGTTCGCTCAGCGGGTCAATGTGGGCATGGTGGGCATCAACGTGCCGATCCCCGTGCCGGTGGCCTATCACACCTTCGGGGGCTGGAAGCGCAGCGCGTTCGGCGACGCCAACCAGCACGGCATGGAGGGCATCCGCTTCTGGACCAAGATCAAGACCATCACCGCCCGCTGGCCCGAGGGCTCCGTCGAGGACTCCGCCTTCGTC
>NZ_JBILUK010000198.1:0-6022 GCF_044371015.1 Phenylobacterium sp. | reverse complement strand
ACGATGAAGTAGTTCCTCCAGGCGCGTCGCGAATCTCGGCTTCCTCCCCGAAGCTCGCGCCTGACAACTGCGCCGCCCGGAAGCGGAGCCCTCCCGGGAGCGGAATATCACTCCACCTTATAATACCCGGCGATACTATGATTTCCGATCAGGTGGAGCGGTGGATACCCTCAGGGCTCGATACAACCGCCGGAGCCCGAGCTCCGCGCCTGGAGGCCGCTCTTGGCACACTACCCCGACATCCAACTCCACATCGACGGCGCCTGGCGAACGACGCAGGACAGCCTACCCATCCTCAACCCGGCCTCGGCGCAAGAGATCGGGCTGCTGCCCGTCGCGTCGCGCGCCGACCTGGACGATGCGCTGGCCGCCGCCGCCAGGGGTTTCCGAATCTGGAGCCAGACTGCGCCGGCCAAGCGGGCTGAGATCATGCTGCGCGCCGCTCGGCTCATGCGCGACCGCAACGAGGAGATCGCACAAGCTATCACCCTTGAGCATGGCAAGCCGCTCACGGAAGCTCGCATGGAAGTCATCCGTGGCTGCGAGTTCTTCGAGTGGGATGCAGGCGAAGCGGTTCGAACCTATGGCCGCGTGATCCCCAGCGCCCCGGGCATCAAGTACATCGTCCTGCACCGACCGATCGGGATGGTCGCGGCCTTCTCACCGTGGAACTTCCCGATGAGCCAACCTTCCCGAAAGGTGGCCGGCGCCCTGGCAGCTGGCTGCTCCATCATCCTCAAGGCCGCGGAGGAAACCCCGGCGGGCGCCGTGCATATTGCTCGCGCCTTCCATGACGCTGGTTTGCCGGCCGGCGTGCTGAACCTGGTGTTCGGCGTTCCCGCGGATATCTCGTCCCATCTCATCCCTCAGTCGCAGACACGGCTCGTTGCCTTCACGGGCTCTACGGCCGTCGGTAAGCAACTCACCGAGCTGGCGGCTCGGCATATGAAGCCTGTCTTGATGGAACTGGGCGGCCACGCGCCGGTTGTGGTTTGCGACGATGTGGATCCCGTGCAGGCGGCGATCACCTCGGCAACCCGCAAGATGCGCAATGCCGGCCAAGTCTGCACATCGCCGACCCGGTTCTACGTCCATGAGTCTATCTACAAGCCCTTCGCCCAGGCATTCGCTGAGACGGCCGCGGCGCTCCACGTAGGCGACGGGTTCGACCCTTCAACACAGATGGGCCCCCTGGCCAACCGCCGCCGTCCCGACGCGCTCGAGGCACTTTCAGAGGACGCCCGCGCCAAAGGCGCGCGGATGCTAACTGGGGGTCATCGGATGACGGGTGACGGCTACTTCTTCGCGCCCACGGTGATCGCCGAGGCGCCCGATGACGCTCGCGCGATGCGTGAGGAGCCCTTCGGCCCGTTCGCCATCATCAACCCAGTGGCGTCTCTCGACGAAGCCATCGAGAAGGCCAACGCCCTACCGTTCGGCCTCGCCGCCTATGGCTTCACCCACTCAGCCCGCAACGCCGACCGGCTCGCAGAGGAGCTCGAAGCCGGCAATGTCTCGATCAACACCTTGGAGGCCTCTGTCGCCGAGACCCCGTTCGGAGGCGTGAAGGACAGTGGCTACGGACGCGAAGGCGGCGCGGAAGGGCTGTCCCACTATACGATTGTCAAGACCATCTCTCATCTCGTGGGCTGAGGGCGTCTCTTGGGCTTAGAGCGTCCACAACGGGCCACATCGGCTGTTCGGAGTTGCCTGAAGACGGGGCTTCCACTTCCTGGAATGCGCCATAGGCGAGGATGACACCCGTCAGGAATGACTGGTCGTGACTCGTTGCCGACCCTCGTCGCGTCCGCTTGCGGGCTTGGAGCTAAGGACCGCTTCCGACCCAAAGCGGACCTTGTCTAGGTCGGTAGCAACGGGCACCTTTGGTACATGAGGGAAGACCGCATTGTCAGCGTCGAGATCGACGGAGAAGGTAGGCTCTGCGTCACTCCACAAAACGAAGACTTCGCATCGATCTACCGGGCTGCGATGGAAGTCGGCTGGGACCCCGTTCGGAGGTGCTTGGTCAGCCCCGTGCCGCGCGAATGGACCTATCCGATGTGGTTTCGGCAAATCCTGGCCGCCGCTGCCGACGAATACGGGGTTCGCCTTACACTCATGCCCGAGACCATCTGGCGCAATGTATCCACGTCGGAGCGGTTGGAGATGTCCGCTATTAGCTGACGAGATGGCGGCCGCTCCCGACCCGTTGCGGACGATCAAGATGTCACCGCCGAATGGCTGCTTCCACCAAGATCTGACGTTTGTTCCCTCAATGCCACCCGTCCTCAGGGCGCCGTGATGGACCCTTGGCCTCTAGCCTGGGATTGCAATGCGATACTGGACGAACCCGGATCGCGTGGCGATGTCATCATAGAGGCGCATGGCGCGCGCGTTCGCCTCATGCGTGAGCCAATGGACGTAAGCCGCCCCATACTCGGCTGCGGCATCGACTACATGCGTGATCAACGCGCGACCGGCGCCAGCGCCGCGACTACCCTCATCGACATACAGATCCTGAAGGTAGCAGCTGTCCGCTGTATTCCAGCACGTCGCATGGCGAATATGGTGGACCAAACCGATGGCCACGCCGTTTTCATCGCGGGCGATTGCACCAAAGATAGGTACGACGGGATCGAGAAGGCGCGACCATGTCGAGGTGTGGATCGCTTCTGTCAGCTCCACCGCATAGAAGCGTTGATACGCGCCCCAGAGTCGACGCCAATCTTGCTCATCCGCCTGGATGAGTGGGTTGATGTTGACAGAACAAGCATTTGTCATCGCGACGCATTCTCCCGCAATCAGCCGGCCATAGCGCCGGCCGCGAGCAGCAGCGCAAGCGCGACCTCGAAGCCGGCAAACATTGCTGGCAGCCGCCCGATGTGTCGGTCGAGCACCGCCGACACCAGTCGCCCCAGCGCCATGCCAAGCGATGCCACGGCCAGCGAAAGAAGGATGCCCGTGGCATGCGGCGCGCCTAACAGGCTACAGGCGACGAGGCCGGCCACGGCAAGCGGAAACCCGCCATAGACAGCACGCACCTCGTTGCGCGCGTCGACCCCCTCAGCAACCAATCCGAAGCCGGCAAGCAGGGTCGCCGGTCGTGCAAGCGCTGCCAGACCAAGGGCCAGATAGAACAGCCCCGCCAGCGCCGGGGCCACGGTTGTCAGCCAAACTGACATCTAACCCTCCCGCGCTGGCGCAAATGCAAGCCAGGCCGCGATCACCAGGAACGGCAGACCCGCAAGATCGGCAATGGCTATCTGTCGCAGCGCCGCTGGTTGCCCGGCGGCCACATAGAGCCACAGAAAGGAGATCATGCTGATCGCGACCACGACACTTGCCAATGGTCGCACCTCGGAACGCAGCGCCGCCCAGACGCAGACAAGCAGCAGACACAGGAACAGCGCGGCCCGGTGATGCAGCAGCAGGAAAGTCGCGCTTCCCGATGGGACGCCGTAAAGCTTGCTGATCATCGAAGACCGAAACAGCGCAAGCGCAGGCAACAAATGGATGAGGCCAAGCGCGCCCCAGCAGACTGCAGCGATCACCGGCATAGCCCTCTTCCGGGTGTGGGGTCATAGTCTGTCAATCGCCAGGCCAGTGCTACGGCCAAGAACGCCGGTGCAATCACCGCGATGAAATCAAAGGCGGCAATCGCATCGAACGGAAAGCCTCGGTGCGACCAGATCTGGAAATGAAACAGGGCGTGAAGGAAGGGCCAACCGGCGCCGGCCAAGGCGAGGCTGCGATTTCGGCGCCGGGCCCCAAAGGTGGTGGCAACGCCGGATGCGACGAACGCAAGGCCGACATCCCGGATGAAATGGACGCTGTAGGGCCCCATCATGGCAAGGCCTGGCGTCCGTTCGTAGAACCCGTGCGGATCCGCGAAGATCAAAATCCCTGTCGCCAACCACAGTAGTCCGACAGTAATGTGCAAACTGCGGCTCACGGCGCGAGCCCCGTGATCATTGCGCGAGCGATGATGATGATCAGCGCCACCCAAGACAAAGTGAACAGCATGAAACGAAGAGCGACGAGGTTGATCGTCGCCTGCACGAGCGAATGTGCAACGCGGAGCCCGACAAAGGTCCAGGCGCAGGCGACATGGACAGGGTCGGCGGCGCCAAGGACAACGATGCCGAGTGCGACGGCATAAAAGACGGTCGGCGCTTCGGTAAGGTGGTTGTAGTTATCGGCGACACGCTCAGCCGAGTCCGGCAACTTGCCCCGAAGATCTGCTGTATGGGCCGCCGCTTGCGGATCGAGACCGGCTCGCCGCATGGCAGGCAGGCGGGTTGCATACATCCATAGCATCATCGTCGCCGTCAGCGCGGCCAGGACGAACACGGATAGCATAATGCTCACAGCTTCAGCGGACAGGCCGGCCGGGTTCATTTCGGCGCCTGCACGGTATCGGTGGTCAGGCTGTTGGTCCGGATCGTGTCGACGTCGAGGAAGGTCACCTTTTCGCTGACGAGCCCATCACGAAAGCGGATGACGTCGATCGCCGGCACGACGTAGGGCTCCGCAGTCGGGACATAGCGGACGCTGCCCAGCACGAATGGTGCCGGCGGGTTCATGGCGATCCTGTACTCGATAACAACAAAGTCCGGGCCGAACCCGACCTTGGTTACGGTCGACGCATAACCTGGATTGTCGTGAAGGATGCGAGCGAAGCGCTCGCGCACGGCTTGCCGCCCGGTCTGGGGCTCCTCGCCGGCAATTCGCAGATCAAAGACTGTGTCGGGCGTGTGAAGGGCAGCGATGCGGTCCGGCGCACGACTACCCCACGCGGCGGCATAGTCGGCGACAAGTTGCTGCACTGTGGCTGACGCTAGATCAGTCTGGGCCGCGGCGGACTGGGAGATGCCGGCAGCCAAGGCCAGAGCCGCCATCGACACAATAGCTCGTCCAAACGCCATGCCGCCCTCCAAGATTTGGCAAAGCGTGTTGTATTCACAGTGACATGTCAATAGTATGTTATAAGCGAATTGAGTTTGGAGGGAGGCAACATGGCATCAACGGTTCCGACGAAGTCAGGCGGCGCGCCGGACTCGGCCCGCCAGAGCGACGCAGCCTTTGCCATGTTGAAGTCAGAGATCATCGCCTGCCGATTGGCGCCCGGCAGCAGCTTTTCAGAGGCGGCCCTGTCGCTGCGGTTTGGATTGGCCAAGGCGGCCACACGGTCTGCACTGACGCGGCTTGAGGAACTGCGGCTTGTGCTGCCGGTTGCCCGGTATGGCTATACGGTCTCGCCCGTTACCGTACAGTCGATCCGCGAGCTGTTCGAAGTCCGTCTGATTGCCGAACCGAAGGCTGCCGCCTTGGCGGCGGGACGGATCGACACCATGGCGCTGCGCCGGCTCAACAAGGCGCCACAAGAAGCGCGGACTGCCGATGAAAGGCTGGCCTTTGTGGCCGCTAATCGCGCCTTCCACCGTGCCATCGCCAGAGCAACGGGCAATGCCCGGCTCTATGCCATTCTCGACACATTGGCAGACGAAGGCGAGCGCCTGGTCCATCTTGGCTTGTTTGGACCCGGCTCGGGCGAACAGGACCGCGCCGCGGCTGATGATGGCCACGAAGCGCTCATCGCAGCGCTGGAGGCGTCCGATCCGATCGCGGCCGAACGAGCAGCGGCTGCCCATGTCGAGCACGCTCGCGAAATCGCCCTGGCCCGTGTTTTGTCGGGCACTGCAAGCATTCCACTCAACTGAAACCGGGCGAGACTCTGGTCGGCACCCTGATGCTCGATGCGACAGGCTTTGGAGGCACCCTGAAACGCCGGCTTGGGACCTTGGCGGCTAACTCTCCTCTCATTGCCATTCGTTCCGCAGTATCGCTCCAGAAGCTGTGATGCTGTCGGCTCACGCTAGGAGCCGAAATTCAGCGAGCACGCCATTCACGGCTGCAGAGTCCCAGGAGCAGACTTGGTGCGCCGGGCCAGCGAATGACCGCTCACCCCCCATCGCGGACATTGGGAGGGTCCGCTTTCGGCCCAGATGCCAGTGTCAGTTCC
>NZ_JBILUK010000146.1:0-7980 GCF_044371015.1 Phenylobacterium sp. | reverse complement strand
CGGCGCCTCGACCCGCAACTGGGCCAGTTATGGCGAGGCGGTGCGGCTTCCGGCGGGCTTCGAGGACTGGCGGCGCGACCTGCTCACCGACCCGCAGACCAGCGGCGGCCTGCTCATCGCCGCCGCACCGGAGGCCGTCGACGGGTTGCTGGCGCTGGTGCGTGACGCGGGCTTCGACGCCGCGCGCGTCGTGGGGAGGATGCGGACCGGGCCTTCGGAAGTGCGGGTGGCGTAGTCGCCTACTCCCCCCGCGCGACCTTGCGCGGGTCGGCTTTCTCAGCGGGCGCCAAACGCATCACTTCGGCTTGGTATCTCTCGTCCTCGCCAGCGGCGAGCAGCGGCAGGGCGTCGGCGCAGGCGGCGAGCAAAGGCTCGACCCACACCAGGTCGGCCTTGTGGAAGTCCGACAGCACATGGCCGTGGACCAGGGCCTTGTCGCCCGGATGTCCGGTGCCCAGGCGCGCCCGGCGGAAGTCAGGGCCGACCTGGGCGGTGATGGAGCGGACGCCGTTGTTGCCCGCCGCCCCGCCGCCGGTCTTCATCCGGAAGCGGCCGGGGGCGAGGTCGATCTCGTCATAGAAGACCACGAGGTCGGCCGGCGTGAGCTTGAAGAACTTGAGCGCCTCGCCGACCGCGCGTCCGCTCTCGTTGTAGAAGCCCTGCGGCTTGATCAGCAGGGCCCTCACCGGGCCGTCAGGCGTGTCGATGGCGCCCTCGGCCACATGGGCGTGGAAGCGCGCCCGGAACGGACCGAAGCGCCAGTGGCGCGCGATCTCGTCCACGGCGGCAAAGCCGATGTTGTGGCGGTTCCTGGCGTAGGCGGGGCCCGGATTGCCCAGGCCGGCGATCAGCAGCATGCCAGCCCCGTTTGAGGGGATCAGCCCTCGGCTTCGCCTTCGGCGGCGGTCTCACCGGTGCGCGAACCGGCGATCGAGGCCACCACCAGATCGCCGTCGATCGCGGCGGTGACGCCGGCCGGCAGCTTCACGTCCGACACGCGAACCGCATCGCCGATCTCGAGGCCCGCGAGGTCAATGACGATCTCTTCGGGGATCTGGTCGGCGGGGCAGGAGATGTTGAGGCTGTGCAGGATCACAGCCAGGGTGCCGCCGCGCTTGAGGCCGGGGCAGGTGTCCTGATGGGCGAAGTGGACCGGAATCTCGATCTTGATCTGCTGGTGCTCATCGACCCGGTAGAGGTCGAAGTGCCAGGGCTCGTCGGTCACCGGATGCATGTCGATGGCCTTGGCGATGACCGGCTGGGTCTCTTCGCCGTACTTCAGGGTCACAAGGTGGCCCAGCAGTTTGCCGGTATAGAGCGCCTTGCGGAACTCGTTCGACTTCACGGCGATGGCCACGGGGTCCTTGGAGCCTCCGTAGAGGATGCCGGGAACCATGCCGCCGCGGCGGGTGGCGCGGGCGCCGCCGGTGCCGGTCTGGGCGCGCACTTCAACGTTCAGAATGATCTCGGCCATGGCCATGCCTCAAAACGAAGCCGCCGCGCGGCGCGCGCGCGGCGACGAAAGTCTGGAACTGCCCCTGAAGCGAACTCCCGGGGCGGAAAGGTGGGCGTAGATACACAAAAGCCTTGGCCGGCGCAACGGCCGGTTGGCGCGGCCTAACGGTTGCGGGCGGGCCGTCGCGCGGGAGCCTTGGGGGTCGGCATCTTGCGGGCGATGGAACTGGCGTCGGGCACGAAGCGCGCCTCCACGGGCTCGGCCAGGCCCGCCTGGCGGATCAGGCAGCGGCCGGTGTCCATCAGGGCGTGCTGGCCATTGCAGAACACATCCTCATAGTGCGGGCGGGCGACGGCCAGACACTGATAGAGATTTAGGCGCGCGCTCGTCATGCAGCCGGCGACGTTGGGCTCCAGGGTCAGGCCGAGCACGGCGTCGACATTGGCCTCGCCCGCTTCGCCCAGGGCGGCCAGGGCGGCGATGGCCAGCGCGCGGCTGACGCTGGGTGTGGTGAAGCGGGCCTCGGCCGGGGTCAAGGCGATGGGCGTCAGCCCCCGGGCGGCCTCGCTCAGGCGCTGGGTCTCGGCGCTGTCGCCCAGCATCATCGAATTGGCATGGGCCTTGGCCTCGGCCAGGCGCTCTGGCCGGGACGCGACGCTTTCGCGTGACCAGGGGGACTTCTGAATGTCGTAGGCGGCCTGCTTGACCGCCTTGCCCTGGTCGTAGAGCCGCTGGCCCTCGCCGCCCATGGCCGCGACCGCCAGCGCCGCTGCGCCCGCGGCGCCGGGCAGGCCGCGGGCGTAGGCGGGGTCCCTAATCAGCTCGAAGGCCATCTGCCGACGCTGGGCCGGGTCGCGGCCATAGGCCTGCAGGCCCGAGACAAAGGCGCGGTCCTGCAGGGCGGCGATAGCGCCATAGACGATGGCGCCCCGGACCAGCTGGCCCGGCTCATAGCGCGCGCCGGTCCTCAGCGCCTGAGCCACCTCCCCGCCGTCGGCGAAGGCCGGCGAGATGGCCTGCACGCGGTTCAGGTAGCCGCGATAGGCGCTGGCGGCCTCCAGGAGGCGCGGCGACATCGAGACGGGCGGCGGCTTGGGCGCGGGCGGCGGCGCGACGACCGGCGCGGGCGCATCCGCGCAGGCGGCGACCAGAAGCATCAGCGCGGCGACAAGGACGGGGCGGACGGCGGCTGGCATGGTCGGATTTCCCTCTCGCGAGTGGTCCTAAACGTATTCGCCCCCGATGAGGTTCCGAATTAGCGGGCGTCGCCGCCCTCGGGCAAGCGTGTCAGTCGAACAGCTTGGACACGCTTTCCTCGTTGGCGATCCGGCGGATCGCCTCGCCGATCAGCCGATCGCAGCTGACGTAGCGGATCTTGCCGCCATCGCTGGCGCGATCAGGCGGTGAGATGCTGTCGGTCATCACCAGCTCTTTCAGGATCGAGCCGTTCACGCGCTCGACCGCCGCTCCGGAAAGAACGCCGTGGGTGACATAGGCCGACACCTCGGTCGCGCCGTTGTCGATCAGGGCCTGGGCGGCGTTGGTCAGCGTGCCGCCGCCGTCGATCATGTCGTCGAACAGGATGCAGCGACGCCCTGAGACATCGCCGATGATATTGGCGACCTCGCTCTTGCCGGGCGCCGAGCGGCGCTTGTCGACGATGGACAGCTCGGCGTTCAGGCGCGTCGCCACGGCCAGGGCGCGCACCACGCCTCCGACGTCCGGCGACACGATCATCAGTTCAGAGGTCTTGGCGTGGTTCTGCTTGATGTCATTGGCCAGCAGCGGCGCCGAAAGCAGGTTGTCGGTGGGAATGTCGAAAAAGCCCTGAATCTGACCCGAGTGCAGATCCATGGTCAGAACCCGGTCGGCGCCGGAACGGGTGATCAGATTGGCCACCAGCTTGGCCGAGATCGGCGTACGGCCGCCGGTCTTCCGATCCTGCCGGGCATAGCCGAAATAGGGCATTACCGCCGTGATCCGCCGGGCCGACGCGCGCTTCAGCGCATCGATGCAGATCAGCAGCTCCATGAGATTGTCGTTCGCCGGAAAGCTGGTCGACTGGATCACGAAGACGTCCTCGCCGCGGACGTTCTCGTCGATGGTGACGAAGATCTCGTTGTCGGCGAAACGCTTCACCTGGGCCCGGCAGAGCGGCAGGTCGAGGTGGCTCGCCACGGCCTGAGCGAGCGTGCGATTGGAGTTGCCGGCAAGCAGCTTCATCGGATCCCCCCGGAGCCCGTACCCTTTAGCGGATCGATCTGAAGGGAACGGGCTCCGCTTCAGATGATTTCGTGCGCCGCGCCCGCGAGACCGAGTTCACGTTTGCGCGGCGCGCGACCCGTGATGCGCGGGCTTCTACCAGCCGCTTGCCGTGAGTCCACCCGCCACGGCTAGATCAGAGTGATCGCGGACAACAGACGACCGTAGTCCGGCTCTCCGGCCTTGAAGGCGCGGCGGTTGGAGTAGAACCAGTCCGGCTCCGCGCAGGTGTCGCGGCCGACCCATTCGCACTGCGCCACGCCCGCCGCGCGGAGCCGCATCAGAACGAAGGCGGGGAGATCGAACTGGCGCTTTTCGGCGGAGACGCCGGGCGCGAAGAACTGGAGGTTGGCCGGATCGGCGGCCACGAAGCGATCGAGGAACTCCAGGCCCACCTCGTAGGAGGCCGGCCCGATGCAGGGACCGACCACGGCCCTTATGCGATGCGTCCGGGCGCCGAACTCGGTCATTCGGGCGATGGCCGTTTCGGCGACGCCGCCGAGCGCGCCGGCCCAGCCCGCATGGGCGGCGGCCACGACCCTGGCCTCTGGGTCCGCCAGCAGGATCGGCGCGCAGTCCGCCGCCAGGGCGCCGCAGACGACGCCCGGCGTGACGCTGACCACCGCATCGGCGCGCGGCGGATCGCCGGTCCATGGCCCCTGGGCGACCACCGCGTCGGCGGAGTGAACCTGATAGGCGGTGACGAGATCACCCCCCAGATGCGCCGCCGCCCGGGCCCGGTTCTCGGCGACCGCGGCCGGGTCGTCGTTGGAGCCCGCGCCCACGTTCAATCCGGCATAGACGCCCGCCGACACGCCGCCCTTCCGCGTGAAGAACGCGTGCCGCACGCCGGGAAGATCCAGCAGCGGCGATGTTAGGACGGGAAGATTGGGCATGGAACTCCACGGCTTCGCCTCTCTCGCGCGGCGCCAGGAGGTGCTGGAACGATACATGGACCGCTCGGGATTGTCCGGCGTCAGAATCCCGGCGGATCCCACCCCGGCGGATGCAGGCAGCAGACCTTGAACAGCTCCCCCATGGCGTCGGCGCCGACCAGGCGGTCCAGCTGGCGACCGATGGCGCCGGCGCGGTCGGGTTGGGCGCGGACCAGCGCCTCGGCCCGGGCGCCCACCCCCATGCGGGCGAGGAACTGAGCCTGGGTCTGGATCACCGCTTCGGCGCCCTGTCCCCGCGCCGCCGCCATCACCGCGGGAAAATCGGCCCAGACCGTGAGGTCCGCCTCTCCGGGCAAGGTCAGCGGATCGACCTTCTCATGACGGTAGAGCGCCTGGAGGGTGTCGCCAAAGCCGGGACGATCGCGGCCATAGTCGACCAGCAGCGCGGCGCCGCCGTCCCGCAGACTCCGCGCCGCCAGCGCGGCGCCCAGCGCCGATTGCGCCTCAGAGACCTCGACGACGGCGCCCTGCGGCGCGTCAGCCACCGGCGCGGCGGCCGGGATCCGGCTCCAGGCGAGGTCGCCGCGACCATCCAGGCCGACAACCTGCTCGACCCAGCCGGCGGCGGTGCGCACGAACTGGCGCGCCGGAAGACAGTCGAGGATTTCGTTGGCGACCAGCAGCAGGGGCGCATCGGCGGGCGTCTCATCCAGCCGGGTCGTCCAGCGGACGGCTTCACCCAGGCGCGCCTGCTGGCGGGCCTTCAACGGTTGCGAGGTCTCGATCAGCCAGAACTCGGCCGCCGCCGCGAAGTCCGGATCGGCCCGGGCGGCGCGGAGGATGTCGCTCATCATGGTTCCGTCGCCGGGGCCCATCTCGGCCACGATGATCCGGTCCGGCGCGCCCATCGCCCGCCAGGCCAGCACCAGCCAAAGGCCGATCAGCTCGCCGAACATCTGGCTGACCATGGGCGCGGTGATGAAGTCGCCGTGCTCGCCCAGCGCCGGACGCGTGGCGTAGTAGCCGAAGTCCGGATCGTGCAGGCAGGCCGTCATGTACTGCGCCGCGGTCAACGGACCGGTCCGGGCGATCTGGGCGGCGAGGCGCGCCTTGAGGCTCAAGTCGCCGGTCTCAAGGCGAGGCGCGCTCCGGGAACGGCTCGCGCATCCCGCGCCAGATCAGGTAAAGCCCGCCTGCCACCATCGGCAGCGACAGGATCATGCCCATGGTGAGGCCGAGCGGGAAGGCGGGCATGCCGGCGTCGGGCTCCCGCACCGTCTCCACCGCAATCCGAAAGACCGCGTAGAAGAAGAGGAACAGGCCGGCGATCACGCCCCGCCGATCCCCCAGCTTGGCCCCATGGGTGGCCCACCGCAGGATCAGGAACAGGACCAGCCCCTCCAGCGCGGCCTCGTAGAGTTGGCTGGGATGGCGCGCCAGCGTGCCGGCCGGGCAGAAGCCGTAGTCCTTGAGCACCTGGTCGTTGCAGAACACCACGCCCCAGGGACCGTCGGTCGGTCGGCCCCACAGCTCGCCGTTGATGAAGTTGGCGCAGCGGCCGAGGAAGTGGCCGATCGGATAGGCCGCGACGATCACGTCCGCGACCCGCAGCAGGTCCAGCTTGTTGCGCCAGCAGAAGCCGATCATCGCCAGCGTGACGCCGATGACCCCGCCGTGGAAACTCATGCCCCCGTTCCAGACCTGGAGGACGCCGAGCGGGTCGGTCCAGATCATCGAGGGCGTATAGAACAGCACGTGGCCCAGCCGCCCGCCGCCGATCACGCCCAGCGCCACCCAAAGGATCAGGTCGTCCATCTGGGACGGGGTGAAGGGGGCCGGGCGGCGGACCCAGAGGCGCTCGGTTCGCAGCAGGTGCGAGGCGTAGGCCCAGCCGAGCAGGATGCCGCCGACATAGGCGAGCGCATACCAGCGGATGGCGAATGGCCCGAACGAGACCAGAATCGGATCGATTTCAGGGAACGGCACAGGGTCGGCTCCGGAGGTCGTGTTAAGGGCATAGCCGAGACGAGGTTCGCTTTCATCCCCCGGACACCATATAGAGGGCTGGAAAGCGCCCTCACCTTCCCTCTGTCCCGGGCGCGACGACAGATATCGACCATGCAGACCCAGAACCCGCTCCTCGACGAGATCGCCAAGCTCAGCACCGCCGCCATGGGCCTGGCCCAGGCCGCCGGCGAAGAGGCCAAGGCCGCCCTGCGCAGCCAGACCGACCGTCTGGTCGCCGAAATGGACCTTGTCCGCCGCGAGGATCACGACGCGCTGAAGGCCGAAGTGGCGGCGCTGCGCGCCGAAATCGAGGCGTTGAAGGCGGCCAAGGCCAAGCCCGCGCCGAAGGCCAAGGCGTGAGCCGCGCGCGCTCGACGCGAGCCGGGGTCGCCTCACGCAAGAACCTGCTGACACCCGCCCCCGGAAACGGTCTAGGTTGGGTTTCGTGGGCGATTCGGGGGCGGCGTCCCGTTCCCGGTCCGAGTCGAAAGGCGTCTTGATGGACACCTCGCAGACCGAAGACAGCATGATGCTGGGCAACGATCCCTTGGACGTGGTCGAGCATGTGCTCACCGCCGAGAATCTGGCCTTTGACCGCACCGAGGATGGCGACCTGGCGTTCAGTCTGGCCGGCGACTGGAAGGACTATGAGCTCTGGTTCGCCTGGCGGCCCGAGGGCGACACCCTGCAGCTTTGCCTGTCGATGGACCTGACCGTGCCTGATGCGCAGCGCGCCACCGCCCAGGAACTGATCGCCACGATCAATCCGCGCGTCTGGCTCGGCCACTTCGAGCTTTGGGAAGAGGGCGAGATCGTCTTCCGGCACGGCATGGCCCTGATGACCGGCGAACAGCCGAGCCTGGCCCAGGCGGCGGCGATGATCGACGTGGCGGTGGATGCGGCCGACCGCTTCTTCCCGGCCTATGATTTCCTGCTGCGCGGCGCCAAGACCCCGCAGGAAGCGATCGCCGCCTGCATGTTTGAGACCGTCGGCGAAGCCTGACGGCCGCCGGAGCCGGGCCATGACCACCCCGATCCTGATGCTGGGCGCGGGCCGCATGGGCGGCGCCATGGTGCAGGGCTGGCTGGCCTCGCGGGCCTTCGCGGCGTCAGACCTGATCCTGCGCGATCCCCATCCCGGCGAGGCGGCCCTGGCGGCGGCGGCCAACGGCGCGCGCCTGAACCCGCCGGACGCGGACCTGGCTGCGGCGCCCACCGTGGTGCTGGCGGTGAAGCCGCAGATCTGGCGCGAGGCGGCGGCCGAAATGGCGCCCAGGCTCGCCCGGGACGCCACCATCGTCTCCATCGCCGCCGGGGTGGCGCTGGACGACATCGCCCGGGCGGTCGGCGGCCGCCCGG
>NZ_JBILUK010000145.1:0-7982 GCF_044371015.1 Phenylobacterium sp. | reverse complement strand
TGCGGCGATCCGCCGACCAGGACTCCAGCGAGACCCGGGCGCCCGGAAACGCGGCGACCACCGCCTTCCAGACCCGCTGATCCTCCTGACCGTCGAAGGCGAAGATCTCTTCGTCGCCTTCGATCCGGAAGGTCCCGATCAGTCGACCGTCACGGTCCCGGACCGGCGCCTCGTTGGGGCGGACTGTCACCGGCGGCGGCGCGGGCCCGCCGTCGCGACGCACCTCGGTCCATGTGCGGGCGCCCTCGTCTGTTCCCTGTGAATAGATGACGCCAGCGCCATCGCGGCTGAGGCCGACGACAAACGGCGGGTCGAGAAGGCTGCGCGCGGTCGCGGCTTCCCGCCATCGGCCCTGGTCGCGGATCAGCAGGCTCCAGGCTCCGGAGCCCCGATTGAATTCCTGGCGCGCCAGCGGCTCGCCCTCGGGATCGACCACCCAGCCGACTGTGTCGTCCGAACCCTCCAACAACAGCCGATTGGTCCCCGCCGCCGGATCGACGCCGAACAACGACAGGCGCCCGCGATTGCCGCGAAACACCACGGCCCCAGCGAACACACGGGTCTCGCCGTTGCGCTGGCGGGTCGTGGGGACTTCGAAGATCATCTGCAGGTCGGCCAGAGTGTTGCGCATCAATGGCTTGATCTCCTTCGTCCGGAGATTGACCAGGCTCCCGAACAACCACTCCCCGCGCCCGTTGACGACCTCGAACGCGGTCGTCGTCGCGGAATAGGCGAGGATCAGGTGCTGGTCGCCCGCCCAGCGGACGGCGCGGAGCTTATGCTCGCCGACAAAGCCCCTGAGCGTCACGGCGTTGTCGGCCAGTTGCTGGACGACGATGATCCGCTGCTCGCCGTTGGTGACGCTGAGGGCTACGGCGTGCCCGCTGGGTGAAATCTCCACCGCCTCGACGGCGGGAAGTCGCCCGTAGGCCTCAAGCGGCGCGGCGGCCGCGGCGCCCGCGACGCCAAGAACCAACGCCAGACCCAGGATCAGCCACCGCATCCGACCACCCCCCGCACAACGTCAGATTGCCGGGGGACGACGCCGCTCGCAAGCGCTGGAATCAACGGGGCGGATTGTGCGCTTCCAGGAAGCCGACCACGGCGTTCAGCATGCCGACGCGGGTCTCGCCTCGGGACAGCCAGTGGTCTTCGCCGGCGAGGATCGTGAACTGATGTGGTTTGCCGGCCGCCCTCAGCGCATCCGCCATCATCCGGCTCTGTTCCAGGGGCACGACCGTGTCGTCACGGCCGTGGACCAGAAGGATCGGGATGCTGACCTTATCAAGATGCTTCGCCGGTGAGATCTCGGTGAGCACCCGTTCGCGATCGGACTCGGCGCCCATGAAGCGCGTCCAGTAACGGAAAGCGTCGAGGCCGTTCCGGTCCTTGGCCCAGGACACGAAGCAATTGAGATCGGAGATGCCCGCCACCGAAGCCGCACAGCGGTAGACGCCGGCGTCCAGCGTCGCGCCGGCCAGGGCCGCGTATCCGCCATAGCTGGCGCCGACGATGCAGACCCGCTTGGGGTCTATGATCCCCTGTCCGGCCAGATGCCGCACGCCGTCGGAGAGGTCCGTCTGCATCTTGCGGCCCCACTGGCCGAAGCCGGCCTGCAGATGATCCCAGCCGAACCCGTCGGATCCCCGGAAGTTTATCTGCAGCACCGCGTATCCGCGCGAAGCCAGCGCCTGCGCCCACCAATCGAACCCCGGCGTGTCGCGCGCGGCCGGACCGCCATGCGGCAAAACCACCAATGGCAGGGCCTTGGCCTCGCGGCCGCGAGGAGTCGTCAGATAGCCTGAGAGGTCCAGACCGTCGCTCGCCTTGAAGCGGACCGGCCGCATCGGGGCGATGTCCTCGGGCATCAGCTTTTCGTATTCGGCGCCCAGCCACTCGGCCTTGCGCGTCGCCAGGTCGATCAGGGCATAGGCCGGACCGTCCGTCGGGGAGTCCGCCCGGACCACGATCTTTCGTCGATCGTTCGACCAGGTCTCCCGGCTGACACGATCCCCCTTGAACGCCGCATGGACGAACTCCCAGGCGCGCTGGTCCGCCGGATCGAAGAACGTGTATCGGCGCTCATCGCCCACGAGGACATGGTAGCCGATAAGCCGGCGGGTGCCCGGATCTCGGATCAGCCCATCGGCGACCATTTCCAGCGGCTCGCCCCAGCCGGCGGCGGTCACCTCATAATGGCGGTCGCCGGCCTCGTTCGGTTCGGTGACGATCACCGAACCGGGCTTGCGCCCCAGTCCGCGGAGATAGGGCCGGTCGAGCAGCGCCTTCACTGAGCGACTGACAACCCAGCCGGCGCCCTGGCGAAGCTTCAGCGTCCACTGGCCGGTCCTTTCGCCATAGTCCGAGCGAGCGAGCGGGGTCCCGTCTTCGCCCAGTATGATGGCGCGGGTCTCCGGCTCACCGGCTTCCACCAGCCTGGGCTGGTTGGTGCGCATGTCCATCTCGAAGACCGTGATCACCCCATACCGATCGGGGAAGGTGATGCCGTAGAGGAACAGCGTCGGCTTGCCGCCGATCATGCGGACTGCCGGGAGGTCGGCCAGAGTGTTGAGCGACGCGCCCATGTTGGTGTTGGCGTCCCGCATGCGGGAGCCGGTGGTCGAACGGCTGAGCGATCCCCTCAACAGGGGCTTCACCTCGCGCGTCGGCAGGTTGAGCCGGTAGGCCATGTAGTGTTCCTGGCGTGGAGCGATCACGCCGGGAATCGTGCCGGTGCGGGAGGTGGTGATAATCAGGTCCTCTCCGCCCACCCAGTCCAGGGCGCGGATCTTGACCTCGCCGATCCCGAACGACTGCACGGGCCCGTCGGGCAGTGTCTGCACGCGGATGACCTGGTTCTCACCGTCGGAGACGACGGTCGCCAGCTTGGAGCCGTCGCCGGAAAGCTCCATCGAAAGGATGGTCGGCAGGCCGCCATAGGCCTCCAGCGGCGCGGCGCGCGCGGCGCCGGACGCCCCCACCATCAACACCAGCCCCAGGATCAGCCCACGCATCCGACACGCCCCATGCTCGCGCCACCCCGCAACGTCAGATTGCCGGACCATCGTTTCACTCGCAAGTGACGGCTCAGTTCACCCTCGGCTTGACCCGCAGGCGGTCGTCGATGGCCTGGGCGCCCAAAATGTTCTTTATTTGTTCTTGTTCGGTCGGGACGACTGCGCTAGGCTTCCGTGTTCGGTCACGCCCCGAAAAAGCCCCGCCGGAATGCCCGCAAGATTTTCCATGGAATTTTCCCAGGCGGCCGTTTTGACCGCGCGCGCCCTCGGGCGCGCCTGTGAAAACACCGTGGCTATGTCTGGTATGCGGAAAATCTCGGCGGCCGGCTCAGTTCAGCTGCGTCTTCCCAGGCGGGGCATCCGGCAGCGGGGCGACGGGCACGCCGTCTTCGACCAGGGCGCGGACCTCCTTGGCGGTCGCCTGGCCGTAGATGCCGCGCTCCTCGGACCGCCCCTCGTGGATAGCGCGGGCCTCGCGGGCGAACGTATCCCCGACATCGTCGAAATTGGCCTCGACATGGGCGCGGATGCGGCCGGCGGCCTCCATCATCATGGCGCGCATGGCTTCGGGGTTGGGCCCCTCGGCGGAGGTCGCCGTGCGTTTCGTACCGGCCACGGCGGGGGCCATGATCTGCTTGGCCACCTCGGGGCTGTCGCAGACCGGGCAGGCCAGCAGGCCGCGCGCCTTCTGGTCGTCAAAGTCGGCCGAGGCGCTGAACCAGCCTTCGAATTCGTGGCCATGGGCGCAGGCCAGGGCGTAACGGATCATGCGAGGATCATGGCGCCTGCGCCCTCAGGGACCGGTGAAGGCGCGCGCGTTGGCGAGCGCGGGGATGGCGGCGCGCGCCTTGTCGGCGGCGGCGGGGTCGATGTCGGCCAGCAGGACGCCGGGCTCGTCATGATCCAGCGTCGCGACGATCTCGCCCCAGGGCCCGACGACGATCGAGCGGCCCCAGGTCCCGCGCCGGTCCTCGTGGAAGCCGCCCTGGGCGGCGGCCAGCACGAACGATCCGGTCTCGATGGCGCGGGCGCGCATCAGCACCTCCCAATGCGCCTCGCCGGTCGGGCGGGTGAAGGCGGCGGGGATGGTCATCACCCGGGCGCCGGCCAGCGCCAGGGCGCGATAGAGGGCCGGGAAGCGGAGGTCGTAGCAGATGGTCAGTCCGAACCGCACGCCCTCGACCTCGGCGACCACGGCCCGGTCGCCCGGCTCATAGACCTCGCTCTCGCGGGCGGTCTCGCCGGTGGGCAGATCGACGTCGAACATGTGCAGCTTGTCGTAGGTGGCGGCGATGTCGCCATCGGGGCCGATGAGGATCTGGCGGTTGGCCACCTTGCCGTCGCCGCGCAGCACCAGGGCCGAGCCGATGTCGATGGTCACGCGCAGGGTCCGCGCGGCTTCGCGAAGGCCGGTGACGACCGCATCGTCATCCTGGAGCGCGAGACGGGGCAGAAGCGTCTCGCGATGCTTCTGCAGGATGTTGGTCCCCTCAGGCGTCAGGATGAACCGCGCGCCAGCACCCGCCGCCTCGCGCACCATCGGCAGCACGTGGTCAAGCGCCGCGGTCTGGTCGGCGGGTGTCCGGGTCTGGATGAGAGCGATCCGCATGGGACGATGTTCCTAGCGGTCCGGCGCGCGGGCGGCAAACCTGTAACCACGGAACCCACGGAACTCACGGAAGAAAAGAACCGAGCTCATGGAATCGCCTGCCTGACCGTTTCCTGGCGACGGCGCGGCGCCCTCTGCGGGTTTGTTCGGTGAGTTCCGTGGGTTCCGTGGTTCCAGACCGCTCACGCAGTCCGATAGCGCTCGATGGACTGGCGGATGATGTCGGCGGCTTCTTCCGGGTCGGCCCAGCCGATGATGTCGACGCTCTTGCCCTTTTCGAGGTCCTTGTAGTGCTTGAAGAAGTGGGCGATCTGCTCGGTCAGGATCACCGGCAGGGCGCGCCAGGAATCCACCCCGGCATAGAAGGGGTGGAGCGCATCCACCGGCACGGCCAGGATCTTCTCATCGCCGCCCGCCTCGTCGCGCATGATCAGGGCGCCCACCGGCCGGGCCCGGATGATGGCGCCGGGCACCACCGGCGTCGGCCCCACCACAATGATGTCCATCGGATCGCCGTCGTCGGCCAGGGTGTGGGGGATGAAGCCGTAGTTTCCGGGATAGAACATCGCCGTATGCAGGAAGCGGTCGACGAAGATCGCACCCGACTCCTTGTCGAGCTCGTACTTCACCGGCTCCCCGCCCTGGGGGATTTCGATCAGCGCGTTGACGTCGTAGGGCGGGTTGGCGCCCACGGGGATTTTCGACAGGTCCATGGTCGAGTCTCTGACCGAAGCGGCGGCCCGCGTAAAGCTCGGCCTGCCGGCCGGGCCCGACCGGCAGGTCGCCCCCGGCGCGCAGCCTGGGGACGGCTGGCTGTCGTGGTAAACCCCGCCTTAAGGCCCCGGCGGTCAGTTGGCGTAAGAACGATTCGCGTCGGAGGCGCGTATTCGCCCCATGACCGTCGATCGCACGCTGCACCAATTCCCGCTCGACCCGGCCTCGCGGCTGGTGCGCCTGGCGCTGGGCGAAAAGCGGCTGCCGTTCGTGGAGGTGTCCACCCGCTACTGGGAGCGCCCGCGCGAGCTCACCCGGATGAACCCCTCGGGCCTGGTGCCGGTGCTGGTCGAGCGGGCCGGCGAGGCGGCGCCGCTGGTTCTCTGCGAACCGCGCGCGATCCTGGATTACCTGGAAGAGGCCTATCCGGAACCCGCCCTGCTGGGCCGCGAAGCGGCGGAACGGGCCGAGGCGCGGCGGCTGCTGACCTGGTTCGAACGCAAGTTCGAGTTCGAGGCCTCGGGCTTCATCCTGCACGAGAAGATCGAGAAGCGGCTTCTGAGCCTGGGGCCGCCGGACCTGGGCGCCCTGCGGCAGGGGCGCGATGGCCTCAAGCTGCACCTGCACGTGCTCGAAGACCTGCTGGCGGCGCGCGAGTGGCTGGCGGGTCGCCGGCTCTCGCTGGCCGACTTCGCGGCGGCCTCGCACCTCTCGGTGATCGACTATTTCGGCGACGTGCCCTGGCGGGACTTCCCGGCGGCCAAGACCTGGTACATGAAGCTGAAGTCCCGGCCCTGTTTCCGGCCGCTTCTGGCCGACCGGTGGCCGGGCTTGGCGCCCGCCGGCCACTATGACGACCTCGATTTCTGACGCCGCCAAAGACAAGGCCGGCTGGATACGCGAGCGCGCCGCCGCGCTGGGCTTCGACATCTGCCGCTTCACCGACCTGGACGACGCCTGGCCGGCCGCCGCGCGCCTCGAGGCGTTTGTCGAAGCCGGCCGCCACGGCGAAATGACCTGGATGGCCGAGACGGCCGCGCGGCGGGCCCATCCCCGGGCGATGTGGGCGGAGGCCCGCTCGGCCATCGTGCTCGGCCTGAACTACGGACCCGCCGCCGACCCGCTCGAGATCCTGGATCGGCGGGATCGGGGCGCGATCAGCGTCTACGCCCAGGGCGACGACTATCACGAGGTGATCAAGCCGCGCCTGAAGACCCTGGGGCGCGAGCTGCAGACGCGGCTCGGCGGCGAGCTGAAGGTCTTCGTCGACACCGCGCCGCTGATGGAAAAGCCGCTGGCCGAACGCGCCGGCGCCGGCTGGCAGGGCCGCCACACCAACCTGGTCAGTCGCACCCATGGCTCCTGGCTGTTCCTCGGCGTGATCCTGACCACGCTGGACCTGCCGCAAGACCCGCCCGAACCCATGGCCTGCGGGACCTGCCGCGCCTGTCTCGACGTCTGCCCGACCGACGCCTTCCCGGCGCCGTTCCAGCTCGATGCGCGACGCTGCATCTCGTACCTGACCATCGAGCTGAAGGGCCCGATCCCGGTCGAGTTCCGGGCGGCGCTGGGCAACCGCATCTACGGCTGTGACGATTGCCTCGCGGTCTGCCCCTGGAACAAGTTCGCGCAGGTCGCCCGGGAGCAGAAACTGGCTGCCCGGCCCGAACTCAACGCTCCGGCCCTGGCCGATCTGGCGGCCCTGGATGACGCCGGCTTCCGCACGCTGTTCGCCAAGAGCCCGGTCAAGCGCATCGGCCGCGACCGCTTCGTGCGCAATGTGCTCTACGCCCTGGGCAACGCCGGTGATCCGGCTCTGATGACCGCCATAACGCCTCGCCTCGATGACCCCTCGGCGCTGGTGCGCGGGGCCGCGGTCTGGGCGCTGGGCCGACTGGCCGCGGCGGCGGACATCGAGGCCCAGGCCGCCGCGCGCGCCCCGGCCGAACCGGATCCCGATGTGCGCGCAGAGTGGGCCGCCCTTTACAATCCGGACCTCCGCCGCTAGACGCCGCGCCCATGTCCGTGGCCCCGACCATTGCGATGATCCGGAAAACGACCCGCTTCGGCGGGGCGTCCGGCGCGCGCGTGGCCAAGGCCTAGCGACCCCCGGACCGCCCCGCCGACGCGCGGGGCCGGCCAAACGCCTAGACGGTCAACACCCCGCGCTCCGCCCCCAAACTGGAGACGCCTTCGCCATGACCAGCCCCCGCACCCTGCCCGCCCGCCCCGCCATCGCCATCGTCGGCGCCACCGGCGCTGTGGGCGTCGAACTCATCCGCTGCCTGGAAGAGCGGAACTTCCCGCTCTCGACCCTCAAGCTGCTGGCCTCGCCGCGCTCGGCGGGCCGCACCATGGACTTCAAGGGCCAGCCCCTCGCCGTCGAACCCCTGGGGGATGACAGTTTCGCCGGCGTCGATCTGGCGCTGTTCTCGGCCGGAGCCTCCATCAGCCGCGCGTTCGCCCCCAAGGCGGTGGCCGCCGGGGCGCTGGTGGTCGACAACTCTTCAGCCTTTCGGATGGATCCCGCCACGCCGCTGGTGACACCCGAGGTCAACGCCTTCGCCATCGCCGAGCATCGTGGCGTGGTGGCCAACCCCAACTGCGTGGCGATCATCGCGGCCGTCGCCATGGCGCCGCTC
>NZ_JBILUK010000144.1:0-7986 GCF_044371015.1 Phenylobacterium sp. | reverse complement strand
GGCGCCGGGCTTCGCCACCGCCACCGAAGCCTTCGCCGCCCTGAACGCCGGCGCGCGCCACCTCAAGCTGTTTCCCGCAGCCACCTATGGACCCGGCCATCTGCGCCAGCTCGCCGCGGTGCTGCCGGAGGAGGCCCGCGTGTGGGCCGTGGGCGGGGTCGGCGCCGGAGATCTCACCGCCTGGCGCGCGGCCGGCGCCACGGCGTTCGGCATCGGTTCGGAGGTCTATCGACCCGGTCAGGCGGCCTCTGAGACAGGGGTGCGCGCCGCGGCGCTTGTCGCTGCCTGCGTCGGACTTTCGCCGCCGCATTAACCCGGTTGAAGGCCGTCCACGTCTCTTGTCGCTGTCAACAGGGGACGACGGGATGACGGCACCGGACGCAGGTCAGGCCATCGACGGCCGACGGGTTTTGGGACTGGGCCTGCTGGCGCTCGCCGCCTTCGCGCTCGCCTATATCTGCATCGACTTCACGCGCGATGTCGGCCGCGTGGCGGCTGTCTGGCCGGTCAACGCCCTGGCGGTCGCCCTCTTGGTTCGTCGAGACCGCGGTTCCGGACTGCCCGAGGCGCTGGCAGTGACGCTGGCCTGCCTCGCGGCCAATCTGGTGCACGGCGACGCGCCCGGCCTGGCGACCGCGCTGGCGGTCTGCAACGGCGCTGAGATCCTGGTTTGCGTCCACCTCACGCGTCGTTGGCTGGGCGGCCGCGCCGCAAACCTCAAAACCCTGCGGGACCTGCGTGTCTTCTATGCCGCCACCCTTATGGCGGTCCTGGCCTCGACGTCAGGCGCCGCGCCGGCGCTTGCGCTCACCGGCCATGGCGAGATGTGGGCCAACGCATTGGCCTGGTTTCCGGTCGACGCCCTTGGCCTGCTGATCGTCACGCCCGCCCTTGCGATCCTGCTGGCAGAGGGTCGCGGCCTGTTCACCCGGACAACGCTGGCGAAAGCGATCATGCCCTCCGTCGTTCTGGCGGCGACCCTGGCCGGCGTCTTTGGCACCTCGGGTTATCCGCTTCTATTTCTTTGCATCCCGGTGCTTCTGGCCTTCGCATTCCTTCTCGGCGCAAACAGCGCGGCAGCCGCCTTGCTTGTCACCGCTGTCGTAGCCGTGGTGGCGACCTTGAGCGGTTATGGTCCGCTTGCAATGGTCGAGGGCGGCCTGATCGTCCGGCTGGCGCTGTTGCAGGCCTTTCTGGCCACCGCCACCCTGGTCACCCTGCCCGTGGCCGCCGTGCTCGCCAACCGGCGTCGGCTGACCGAAGAACTCGCCACCGCCTTGCGCCGGGTCGAGGCCGACGAGGAAAAACTGGCGCTGGCCAGCCAGATCGCATCGGTCGGCTACTGGCGGCGGGAGCTTCGAACCGGCCACGCGGAGTGGTCGGACCACGCCTACGCCATGCATGGGCTCGCGCCCGGGGCCGGCGTGCCGGATGCGATCGCCATGTATCACCGGGAAGACCAGCCGCTGATCCTGGCCGCGCTTGAACGGGCGGGTCGCGACGGCGAGCCGTTTGAGATGACCGCGCGTCTCCTGCGGCCGGACGAGAACGCAGAGCGCATCATGCGCTTCACCGGTCAGGCTGAGCGGGGTCCGGACGGCGGGATCCGCGCTCTGTTCGGCGTGATCCGCGACGTAACCGAAGAGCAGGCCGCCCTGCGCCGCATTGAAGAATCCGAGGCCGGCTATCGCCTCCTGGCCGAGTACGCCACCGACATCGTAATCAAGGTCGATGCCCAGGACCGCATCCTGTACGCTTCGCCGGCCGTCCGTCGCTACGGCTATGAGCCGGATAGCCTGATTGGCCGGGCGGGCTATGAACTTGTCCACCCGGACGACTTCAAGAAGTCGCGGGCGATAATCGACGAACTCCTCAAGGGGGCGCAGCCCGACGCAAAACGCGATCGGAGCTATCGCCTGCGCACCGCGGCAGGTGACTGGGCCTGGGTGGAAAGCAATCGCTCTGTGGTGCGGGATTCAGACGGCCGGCCGATCTATGTGATCAGCCTGCTTCGCGATGTCTCCGACCGGATCGCCAGCCAGAACGCCCTGGCCGAAAGCGAGGAACGCTACCGCACCGTCACCGAGCGGGTCAGCGACATGATCTCCCGAACCGGCGTCGACAGCCGCGTGACCTTCGTCTCGCCCTCGGTCCGCGAGGTGATGGGCTATGATCCGGAAGAGATCCAAGGCCAGAGCCTGCTCCGGTTCATGCATCCAGACGATGTGCCGCCGACCCTTGAACTCTACCGCAACCTGATCGCGGGCGAGCGCCCTGAGGGGCTCTCCCATCGCTACCGCGCCCGCCACAAGGACGGACGCTGGATCTGGCTCGAGGCGAATCCGACGCTGGTGCGCGACGACTCCGGCGCTGTGCTCGAGTTCATCGACGTGGCCCGTGACGTCAGCGCCCAAAAGGCGCTAGAGATCGAACTCCTGGCCGCGCGTGACGCCGCCGAGGCCGCCGCCGCCGTCAAGGGCGACTTCATGGCCAACATGAGCCACGAAATCCGGACCCCGCTCACCGCTATCCTGGGTTTCACCTCGTTGCTCGGGGCGCGGGACGACCTTCCGGACGGAGCGGACGAGCAGGTGCGAAGGATCGCCGGCGCCGGTCAGGCGTTGCTGGCGATCGTCAACGACGTGTTGGACTTCTCCAAGCTGGAGGCTGGCCAGATGCCGGTGTCGCCGCGACCGGTTTCGCCGGAAGAAGCGATTTCCGACGCCCTGGCCCTGTTCGAGCCCCAGGCCGCCGCCAAGGGGCTCAGGCTGGACCTCAACCTCACCGGCGAGCTCCCCGAAATGGTGGCGCTCGACCCGGATCGACTGCGTCAGGTCCTTCTCAACCTGATCGGCAACGCGGTGAAGTTCACTCAGACCGGCTCAGTTCGACTGGACGCCCGTTACATCGCCGCGGCGCAGGCGCTGCACATCGAGGTCCGGGATACCGGGCCCGGCATCGACGCGACGCAACAGGCCAAGCTGTTCCAGCGCTTCAGTCAGGTCGACGCGTCCACCACCCGCCGCCACGGCGGCACCGGTCTTGGCCTCGCGATCTGCCAGGGTCTCGTCACCGCCATGGGCGGTGAGATTGGCGTGGTGAGCGAACCGGGCAAGGGTTCCTGCTTCGCGTTCCACGTGGCGGCGCCGATTTGTGAGGCCGCCGCCGCGGTGGCCGCACCCGTGACGCTCGACGGACTGCGCGTCCTGGTCGCCGACGACAACCCGATGAATCGGGAGATCGTCACGTCGCTGCTCGCGCCCTTCGGGGTCGAGGTCACCCAGGCGTGCGACGGCGCCGAGGCCGTGGAAATCGCCCGAGCCCTGCCGTTCGACGTCTTGCTGCTCGATGTCCGCATGCCGGTGATGGATGGCCCGGAAGCGGCGTTGCGCCTCCGCGCCGAGCCCGGCCCCAACCAGCATGCTCCGATCCTGGCCTTCTCGGCCGACTTTGACGTCGAGCGCCTGGGCGAACAGGGCGGGCGAGGGTTCGATGGCCTGGTGCGCAAGCCGATCGAAGTGGCGGCGCTGATCGCCGCGCTGGACGCCGCCGTACGGGACGAGACTGTCCTGCCGGACCAGGCCCTGTCGAACTGAGCCCTCGTCAGGTCGGCGCCTCGAAGGGCGGGCCACAGACATTGCAGGTGGTCGGTGGACACGCCCGCAAGGACAGCGACGACCCAGACGCCAACCGCCGGTCCCAACGCCACACGACCTTTGACTTACCGGTCGGTAGGTTGCTTCACATCTCATTTCATTCGCGTCATGATCCGCCCAATAAATCTCGGGAGACCCTCATGGACGACCGCTCCAGGCGCGACATCGAACATGACTGTGAGCGGCTCTGCCACCGCTACAGCCATGTGATCGATTTCGGCGAGGCCGCCCGGGTCGCCGAACTGTTCCACGAGGGCGGGGTGTGGAAGACGCCGGAAGCCGAACATGTCGGACAGGCGGCGATCCTCAAGGCCTTCACGGCGCGCCAGGACAACACCCGCCGCATGTCGCGCCACGTCTGTTCCACCGTGGTGATCGACGTGATCGACGCCGACCACGCGCGCGGCGTGACCTACATCCAGCTCTATCGCCATGACGCCGAGCCGGGTCGCCGGGTCTCGCCTCTGGCCGACCAGCCGGTGGTCGTGGGCGAGTACCGGGACACATTCCTGCGCACGCCCGACGGCTGGCGCTTCGACCGCCGCGAGTTCCGCGCCGCATTCGTGCGTTAGGCGGCGGTCCCGAGCCAGGATCGGTCGCGGATCGAAGGTCGCCGGGCGAGGCGCGCCTCCAGCAGACTCCGGGCGGCCTTGAGTTGACCAGCCTTGATCTGCGCCAGCAACAGCGTGTCCTCGAACACCTCGCGCTGAGCGTGGCTGCCGCCGATGCGCTCCACCTCGCCCGCCATGGGCGCCAGCGCCCGGGCGCTGACCGCATACTCGCCCTGGGCGAAGGCCGAGACCCCGCTCCAGATAGCCTTCAGCGCCGGGCCGGCCGGATAGGTTCCATCCGCCATCCGCCCTGCCAGCTTCGCCAGCCGCGCGTCCATCATCGCTGCATCGCCGGTCGCCGCGGCGATGAGCGCCATGTGCGCCTCGACGAAGGCCAGACCCGGGCTCGGAAACGCGCGCGCGCCGAACTCCGAAAGTTCGTTCCACAGATGTTGCGGCGCTGCGTTCCCATAGGCCTCCAGCCGCCAAAGCAGCGCCGCGCCATCGGTCACCGTGTTGATCGGCAGAGCCTGGCTGACCGAGGGCCGGACGCCACCGAGATAGAGTTCGAGCGCGCGCGCCGCGTCGCCGGCTTCCAGCGCGGTCAGCGCCAGGTGCCACGTGATATGGCCATGCAGGATGCCGGCCCGGTCATAGTCCGGCAGCCAGCCGGTGATCAGCGCGTCGGCCTCGGCGCCGGATCCGTCCTCGAACAGCGCGTGCGCCATCGCGTGCAGCCCATGCGCGCTGGAAGGCTTCAGCGCGAAGCCTCGTTCGGTGATCGCCCGGCCATGCGCCAGGTTCAGGTTCTCGGTGTGCGCCCAGCCGAGATAGGTCAGGAACCACCAGTCCGCGCCATAGTGCGGCGCCATCCGCTCGCAGAGGTCCACGCCCGCCTGCGGATGACCGGTCATCCCGGAAAAGGCGAACAGGCCGAAGGCGCCCAGCGGCAACGACAGGATGAAGGCGTCGCGCGGCCACGACTCCACATGGGCCAGCACCTGCTCCAGCGCCGCGACAGGATTGCCGCGGATGGAACGCGCGAGCGCCTCGACATGGCTGCGTTCGCGCGCGGTCCCGTTCGCCTGAACCGCCGCCTCGGCCTCGCCGATCATCGTGCGCGCCTGCACATAGTCGGCCGAGATCAGCAGTGTGCGCGCCCGCGCCGCCCGGGCCAGCGCGAAGTCGGGGTCCAGCGCCAGCGCCTGGTCGAACGCCTCGGCCGCGCCCGGCCAGCCGGACAGGCTGAGATCGACACCATCCCGATAGTGCGCCGCCGCTGCGTCCGACGACGTCGAGAGCGGCAGACCGCCGCGATCCACCCGCGATGACATCCCACCCCCGGACTCAGCCAATGGCTCTGACTATGCGACAGCCGCCATGTGGTGTCGCCCCAATGTGGACGCCGATCAATCTAGCCGCTGTCCCGCAGGTCTAGCGGAGCGCCTCAGTCGACGTCGCCAGGATCGAGGAAATCGCTTCAGTGACGACCGCCCAATGCCCGCGAATGAGCGGCATGCGATCCTTGACCATCAGCAGGATCGCCGTCCGCTCCTTGACCACGACGACAGGCGAGGTTCCGAACGCGCCGCCGGACTGCACGTCGGTGCACGCGCCATCCGCCGCAATTTCGTTGCACCATGCGCCAAGTCCATAGCCCCGCTGGTCGCCGACGCTGGTTCCGGCGCCCAGCGTCGCGCGGCGTTCCGAATAGTCGCGGAACATCTCACGGATCGCCTTTTCCGACAGGATGGTTCGACCCCGGAACTGACCGCCTCCGGCCAGCATCTCCAGGAACCGCGCATAGTCGTTTGCAGTCGAGTATCCGCCCGCGGCGGCGATCGGATTGGACACCGAGCCGCGGTCCTCCCGCTTTCGCGCGAAGCCGATATGGGTGTTGGTCATGCCCAGCGGACCGGTGATCCGCGCCTCTAAGAGCTTCGCATAGGGGATGCCGGTGACCTTCTCGGCGGCGTAGGCGGCGACCTGCATCCCGGCCCCGCCATAGCGGAACTGGGCGCCTGGCGAGCCGACCGGCGGCCGGGCGAACGCGTCGCGCGCCGAGGCTTCGAGCGAGAGACTGCGCGGCTGTTCGGCGAGATGGCTCTGACTGAACCCCCCCGTATGGGAGAGCAATTGACGGAGCGTGGCCGATCCCATCGGACCACGGGCCCAGTCCAGGTAGGTCGAGATCGGCGCGTCGAGGTCGAGCTTGCCTTCGTCGACGACCGTCATGACCAGCGCGACATTCAGCCACTTGGTGGCGGAGGCGATGGGAATCTGCGTGTCCAGATCATAGAGCCCGTAGGCCTTCTGATGGACCACGCGGCCATCGCGGATCACCACCACACTGGCGCCCTCGAGAGGCAGGTCCCGCACCATGGCGGTGATGTAGGCGTCGACATCCGACCAGGCTGGCGACCCGGATGCGGTGTTCAACTTGGGCGCAGGCGGAGGAGCTTGGCGTTCAGGCAGACGCGGCGGCAGCAGGGACCCGAGAAGGCCCTGAAACTCCGCGGGCGACAGATCCCCAGACCCATCCTGGTCTGCGGCGCTAATCCAACGCGCCAGCATAGGCGGGGCTTCGGCTGCCGAGATCGCCCCGTTGCGATCTCGGTCGAGCGCCGCCTGGGCCGGGTTGAATCGCGGCTCAGCGAGGCTCGCACCTGGAAGCAGGCTCGCCAGCAGCGCTGCGGCAAGGGCGCGAGCCCGGCACGCTGACCGAATACCCGGCCTCACCCTAACGCCCGCGGGCTCGTCGCTTCACCGTGAGGCCCTACGCGACCTCAGCCCGCCCTCACCACTTGTACCGGACCTGCGCCCCGAACAGCCTCGGCTGGTTGAAGCGGCGCACCGTTTCGCTGCTGAAGAGGATGTATTCGTAGTCCGTTACGTTCGTCGCGTAGAGCGCGAGTTCGATCGAGTCGCTCTCGACGCCGACCCGGACATCCATGCTGTAGCTGTCACGCAGCTTGGGCGTCTGCTCGATCTCCTGAACGCCGCCTTTCTGGAAGGAATAGGTGAGGTTGCCGAAGCCCCGGAAGCCGGCCACCACCTCGCGGCGGTAGTCGATATTGAGCGATCCGTTCCACTCCGGCGTCTGGGGCGTCGCGGCGCCGCTAAACCGGCCGGCGACAACCTTGCCCTTCTGCCGCGCCCCATTCGCGTTGATGCGCAGGCGTCCACCGAACAGCTCCGTGCGATAGGCCGCATCGACCTCAACGCCGTTCACTTCGGCCTTTCCGCCGTTGATCAGGAAGCTGGTGGACGCCACGGGGCACGCAGGATTGGTGGCGAGACATCCATTGTCCTGCTGCACCAGGAAGTCGCGGATCACCGAATGATAAGCCGCCGCCGTCACGTAGATGTCAGGCGTGATGTTTCCCTTCGCGCCGACCTCATAGGTCGTGGCCTTCTCGTCGCCGAAGGAGGGCGGAATCGCAACCGGTTGGCGCGGATCGCCGGCATTGATGTTGAACCCGCCGGCGCGGACGCCTGTGCCGACCTTGGCGTACATCAGCCAGAGCGAAGTGGGCTTGTAGCTGCCCGTCAGGTTGAAGATCGCGGCGTCGGGCGAGGACTCCGCATTGGTGATCAGCCGGGCGCCGGTGGTCACCGGAAGATTGGTGACGCGATCAAATCGTTGCGTCTCGACTTCGCGCTTGTCCTTCGAATAGCGGCCCTCGACCTCCAGATCGAACTGCTCGTTCACCTTGTAGCCCAGCGACCCATAGACACCGGCCGACCGGATCGTGGCGAACGTCGGCGTGAAGGTGCCG
>NZ_JBILUK010000016.1:0-28630 GCF_044371015.1 Phenylobacterium sp. | reverse complement strand
TCTTCTCCGAGCGCGAAAGCCACGCCGCCTACTTCCTGCAAGAGCAGGACATGACCCGCTACGACGCGGTCAATTACATCGCCCACGGCATCGCGAAAAAGGCCGGGGCCTCTGAGGCCAAGCCGGTGAAGGGCGCGGAGGACGAGGAAAAGCCCCAGGTCAAGACCGGTGGCGAGGCGCTGGAAGCCTACTGCGTCAACCTCAACCAGAAGGCCAAGCAGGGTAAGGTCGACCCGCTGATCGGCCGAATGGCCGAGGTCGAGCGCTGCATCCAGATTCTCTGCCGCCGCACCAAGAACAACCCGCTGCTGGTCGGCGATCCCGGTGTCGGCAAGACCGCCATCGCCGAGGGCCTGGCCCGAAAGATCGTCAACGGTCAGGTTCCAGAGGTCCTGGCCAACTCGACGATCTTCTCTCTCGACATGGGTTCTCTGCTGGCCGGCACCCGCTATCGCGGTGACTTCGAGGAGCGGGTCAAGCAGGTGGTCAAGGAGTTGGAGAACCACCCCGACGCCATCCTGTTCATCGACGAAATCCACACCGTCATCGGCGCCGGGGCGACCTCCGGCGGGGCGATGGACGCATCGAATCTGCTGAAGCCCGCGCTGGCGTCTGGCACGCTTCGCTGCATGGGCTCCACCACCTACAAGGAGTTCCGTCAGCACTTCGAGAAGGACCGGGCGCTCGTCCGCCGGTTCCAGAAGATCGACGTCAACGAGCCCACGGTCGAAGACACCATCAAGATCCTCAAGGGCCTCAAGACCTACTACGAGGAGTTCCACAAGCTCCGCTACACCAACGACGCCATCAAGGCGGCCGTGGAGCTTTCGGCCAAGTACATCAACGACCGCAAGCTGCCGGACAAGGCGATCGACATCATCGACGAGGCGGGCGCCTCGCAGATGCTGCTCAGTGAATCCAAGCGGAAGAAGGTGATCGGCCTGAAGGAGGTCGAGGCCGTCGTCGCCAAGATCGCCCGCATCCCGCCAAAGTCGGTCTCCAAGTCCGACACCGAGGCCCTCAAGCAGCTTGAGACCGACCTCAAGCGAGCGGTCTACGGACAGGACGATGCGCTCGACCAGCTCTCCTCGGCCATGAAGATGGCCCGGGCCGGACTGCGCGACGCCCAGAAGCCGATCGGCTGCTACCTCTTCTCCGGCCCGACCGGCACGGGCAAGACCGAGACGGCCCGCCAACTGGCCTCCACCCTCGGCATCGAGCTCCTGCGCTTCGACATGTCCGAATACATGGAGCGCCACACCGTCAGTCGTCTGATCGGCGCGCCTCCCGGCTATGTGGGCTTCGACCAGGGCGGCCTCCTGACCGACGCCGTCGACCAGCACCCCCACTCGGTGGTGCTGCTGGACGAGATCGAGAAGGCGCATCCGGATGTCTTTAACATCCTGCTGCAGGTCATGGATCACGGCCAGCTGACCGACTCCAACGGCAAGAAGATCGATTTCCGCAACGTGGTCCTGATCATGACCACCAATGCGGGCGCGTCGGACGCGCAGAAGAACTCCATCGGTTTCGGCCGCGGCAAGGCCGAGGGCGAGGTTGAAGAGGCCCTGAAGCGTCTGTTCACGCCGGAGTTCCGCAACCGCCTCGACGCCGTGGTGGCCTTCAAGCCGCTGACCCCGGAAATCATCCGCCAGGTGGTGCTGAAGTTCGTTATGCAGCTGGAAGCCCAGCTCGCCGACCGCCACGTCACCATCGAGACCTCCGACGAGGCGGCCGACTGGCTGGCCAAGAACGGCTTCGACGAGCTCTACGGCGCCCGTCCGCTGGCGCGCGTGATCCAGGAGCACATCAAGAAGCCGCTCGCAGACGAGATTCTCTTTGGTCGCCTGACCAAGGGGGGCCACGTCAAGGTGGTGCTCAAGGACTCCAAACTCGCCTTCGAGATCGAGGGCGAGGAGCGCCAGCCAGGTGCGCCGGTGGTCGAGAGCCCCGCGGAGTCAGAAGCGGTCTGAGACTTCCACGCCCAGCCGATAGGTGTCTTGGCAAAGCCCTGACCGGCTAAGGCTAACCCCCAATTCATCACGACCTTCAGCCTAACCTTAAGCGGCAGGGCGCAGTGTCGGCTTATGGCCTCCGCCCTGTCCGAAGAGTCCGATCGCACCCTCAAGGTGCTGCATGTCGACGACGACCCCATGAACCTGCGCGTGGTGCAGGAGATCCTCGGCGCATATGGTCACCTCGCAGTGATGGCGGCCTCGGGTCCGGAAGCGCTGTCTCGGCTCTCCACCGAACGCTTCGACCTGATGCTGCTCGACATCCATATGCCGGGCATGACCGGTCTTGAGGTGGTCGAAGCCCTCCGGGCCAGGGCCGGGGCGGAGCGAGATACGCCGGTGATCGCGCTGACCGCCGACATCTATTCTCGCCGACCGGCCGAGTATCTGGCCCTGGGCTTCGACGATTTCGTCTCCAAGCCCATCCTGGTCACGGACTTGATGTCGGCCATCCGCCGCCACACGACGCCGGCGCATGTAAAGCTGGCGCGGACGGGCTAGTCGGCGTCCTGCTCTAGAGGCCGCGCCGCAACCGGTCCGGGCTCGCCCGCCAGCACCACTGCCAACCGCTCACGGTCCAGGGCGCCCTCCCAGCGACTGACCACCAGGGTCGCCACCGCGTTGCCGATGAAATTGGTGATCGCACGGCATTCGCTCATGAACCGGTCGACCCCCAGGATCAGCGCCATGCCGGCCAGCGGGACGCTCGGCACCACCTGCAGCGTCGCCGCCAGCGTGATGAAGCCCGCGCCCGTCACGCCCGCCGCACCCTTGGAGCTCAGCATCGCCACGCCCAGCAGCAACAGCTGTTCGCCGAGCGAGAGTTCGATCCCCAGGGCCTGGGCGATGAACAGCGCGGCCAGCGTCATGTAGATGTTGGTGCCGTCGAGGTTGAACGAGTAGCCGGTCGGCACCACCAGCCCGACCACCGACTTCTCGGCTCCGGCCCGTTCCATCTTCTCCATCAGCGAGGGCAGCGCCGCCTCAGAGGACGATGTGCCGAGCACAAGGAGCAGTTCTTCCTTGAGATAGCGCAGCAGTTTGAAGATCGAGAAGCCGTTCAGCGCGCAGATCGCCCCCAGCACCACAACCACAAACACCGCCGAAGTGATGTAGAAGGTCGCCACCAGCGCGATCAGGCTGATCACCGACTCGATCCCGTACTTGCCGATGGTGAAGGCGAAAGCCCCGAAGGCGCCGATCGGCGCCGCCCGCATGAAGATCGCCACCAGCTTGAAGAACGCCTCGGCCACGGCGCTGAGCACCTTGATCGCCGGGTCGCCCCGATCGCCGATCATCGCCAGGGCGAGGCCGAACGGGATCGAAAAGAACAGCACCTGCAGGATGTTGCCGTCGACGAAGGCGGAACCCACGGTCGAGGGGATGATGTCCATCAGGAAGCCCACGATGGTCATGTCGTGGGACTTGGTCGCGTAGCCTTCCACCTTGCTGGCGTCGAGGCTGGCCGGATCGATATTCATGCCCGCGCCGGGCTGCACCACATTGGCCACCACCAGCCCGACCACCAGGGCAAAGCTCGACACAGTGATGAAGTAGCCGAAGGCCTTGGCCGCCACGCCGCCCACCTTGCCGATATCGCGCATGCCGGCGATGCCGAGCGTCACGGTCAGGAAGATCACCGGCGCGATGATCATCTTCACCAGCTTGATGAAGGCGTCGCCGAGGGGCTTCAGCGCCTCGCCGGTCGCCGGCGCAAAGTGGCCGATCAGGGCGCCCGCCGCGATGGCGATCAGCACCTGCACGTAGAGCTCGGCCCACCAGGGCGTCTTCCTGGCCGGCCCCGCCGCCGCCACTGGTGTGATGCCCGCCATGAGTACCCCCCCGTTCCCCCATCGATAGCTAGCCGCTCAGGGCCATCAGCGCACCATTTCTTGACGCGAGCGCCCCTTTCCGAACCGATGACGCCATGGGACGGGAGCGGGCATGGGCGACAACGGCGGACTGACAAGACGCATCCTGCTCTGCGGCGCCGGTGTGGGCGCGCCGCTCGGCCTCTGGTCTTGGGACGCCGCTGTCGCGGCGCCGACGCCGGTGAAACGCCGCAAGCCCGCGCCTTTGGCCCGCCAACCCGGCGCCAAGCCCCGAAACATCGTCGTCATCCTCACGGACGACCACCGCTACGACGCCCTGGGCTTCCTGAAACCCCAGACCTTCCTGGAGACGCCCAACCTTGATCGGCTGGCCGCCGAGGGCGTCCACTTCAAGAACGGCATGGTGACCACCGCGCTCTGTTCTCCATCACGCGCCTCGATTTTCACCGGCCTCTACGCCCACCAGCACCGGGTCGTGGACAACAACCACGCCATAGATCCGGCGCTGACCTTCTTTCCCGAGCACCTCCAGCGCGCCGGATACGAAACCGCCTTCATCGGCAAGTGGCACATGGGGCCCGAGGGCGACGATCCGCAGCCGGGCTTCGATCACTGGGTGAGCTTCAAGGGTCAGGGAACCTATTTGCCCTCCCCTTCCGGCTTGAATGTCGATGGCCGCCGCGTTCCACAGGCCGGCTACATCACCGACGAACTCACGGATTACGCGCTCCGCTGGCTGGAACGCCGCAAGGGCGACAAGCCCTTCATGCTGTTTCTGTCACACAAGGCGGTGCACTCCGACTTCATCCCGGCCGACCGGCACAGGGGTCGCTATGCGGGCGCGCCGTTCCGTTATCCGGCCACCATGGCGCCCGCGACGCCTGATCAGGTCCGACCCAGCTGGGTGCAGGATCAGCGCAATAGCTGGCACGGCGTCGACTATCCCTACCATTCGCGGATCGACATCGCCGATTACTACCGACGCTACGCCGAGACCCTGCTGGCGGTGGATGAGAGCGCTGGCCGCCTGATGGACCATCTCCAGACCCGCGGCGTGCTGGAGTCCACACTCATCCTCTACCTCGGCGACAACGGCTTCGCCTTCGGCGAACACGGCCTGATCGACAAACGCACGGCCTATGAGGAGTCGATCCGAATCCCCATGCTGGCTCGTTGCCCTGAATTGTTCGGCGACGCCCCCCGGGTGGTGGATCAGGTGGTCGCCAACATCGACATGGCCCCGACCCTGCTCTCGGCCGCAGGGCTCGTGCCGCCAAAGGGCCTCTCAGGACGCGACGCGATCCCGCTTGCCCAGGGAAAGGCCGTCCCGTGGCGCGACGCTCTGCTCTACGAGTACTACTGGGAGCGCAACTTCCCCCAGACCCCCACCGTCCACGCTGTGCGCGGCGACCGCTACAAGTACATCCGCTACCATGGCGTCTGGGACGCCGATGAGCTCTACGACCTCACGGTCGATCCGCTGGAAGCCCGCAATCTGATCTTCAGTCCCGGCCATGAGGCGGTAGCGCGCCAACTCAACACCCGGCTGTTCGACATGCTGGCCGAAACCGGCGGAACCAACATGCCGCTGGCCCGCGACGCCGGCTTCCGAGGCTGGCGGCGACGCCGCGACGGCCCGCCGCAAGGCGTGTTCCCCGACATGCTCCTCGATCCGAGGTAGCGAAACACGGCGGCAAAACGCACTCGTCACTCTGCGGTCAACGACAAGAGGAAACGAGACATGACCATCACCAACCGTCGCGGGCTGATGCTGGGCGCGGGCGCCGCGGCGCTGGCGCTCCCGGGCGTGAGTCTCGCCCAGGCGGTCGCCGGCTTCACGCCGCAGGGCGTCACGAAACTGAACGCCGGCCTGCAAGCCCAGGTCGACGCCGGCAAGCTGGCGGGCATCGTGACGCTGCTCTCCCACAAGGGCCGCGTCGTGAACGTCAACGCCTATGGCCGACGCGACGCGACCGCGCCCGATCCGGTGGCGCCAGACACCATCTTCCGCATCGCCTCGATGACCAAACCCGTCGCGGGCGTGGCGATGATGCAGCTTTGGGAGCAAGGCAAATGGCGGCTGGACGATCCTGTCGCCAAGCACATTCCCGAGTTCGCGGGCCTGAAGGTCAAGACCAAGGCCGGCGGGCTGGAAGACCAGAAGAGTCCCATGACCATGGCCCAGGTGATGAGCCACACCGCCGGCTTCGGCGTCAGTGCGGTCTACGGCCAGGCCGGACTGCAGGACGGCGATCTCGCCGACATGATCGCCAAGCTGGCCCGGCTCCCGTTGGAGAGCCAGCCGGGAACCGACTGGGCCTATGGGCAGGTGGTCAACATCCAGGGCTATCTAGTTGAAAAACTGTCGGGAAAACCACTCGACGTCTACTTCAAGGACCACATTTTCGGCCCGTTGAAGATGGACGACACCGGCTTCTGGGTCGAACCTTCCAAGGCTTCACGCGTCGCTCCGATCCACACGTTTGACCCGACCGGAAAACTCGTCGTCGCGCCGAATGCGCGGGTGCAGACCTCAAAGCCGAAGTTTCTGTCCGGCAGCGGCGGTCTCTCCTCGACCGCGCCCGACTACCACCGCTTCTGCCTGGCCCTGCTGCGCGGCGGCGCGCTGGACGGAGCCCGCATCCTCAAGCCCGAGACCGTGAAGTTGATGCGCAGGAGCGTGCTGGAACCGGGCGTCGGCGTCGATCTCTATGGGCCCGTCCAGACCGGGGTCGGATTCGGCATGGACTTCGCCGTCAACGAAAGGCCTGAGATCAGCGGCCTGCCCTACGGCCGGGACACCTACTGGTGGGGCGGCGCCTTTGGGACCTGGTTCTGGATCGATCCCACCCACGAGGTGATTTTCGTCGGCATGATCCAGAACCTGAACGGCTCCACGCCCTGGGGCGGCACGCCCGATGTGCGCGGCCAATCGGCCCGCGACGTCTATGCCGCGATGGGCCGCGCCTGATGCGCCGCCTTCTCCCACTTCTCGCCGCGCTGGCCCTCGCAACGCCCGCGTTCGCCCAGACGCCCTACAAGGCGCCTCGCAACGCCTTCGGGCAGCCCGACCTGTCGGGCGTCTGGACAAATGCCGCGCTGACCAGCCTCGAACGTCCAGCCCAGTTCAAGACCGCCACCATCACCGAGGCCCAGGCCAAGGCGGTCGAGGCGGCCCGCGCGCGGGCGATGGACGCCCAGAGCCGACCGACCGATCCCAACGCCCCGGCCCCCAGCGCCGGCGATGACCCCGGCGGCTACAACGCCTTCTGGATCGACCCCGGCACCCGCATGGGCCGCATCCGGGGCGAAGTGCGCACCGCCTGGCTGGTGGATCCCGCCGACGGTCGCCTACCCTACCGCCCGGAGGGCTGGAACCTCTATCAGGCTGCCCTGATGAAGGCCCGGACCACCTTCGACGGCCCGGAAGCGCGACCGCTCGGCGAACGCTGCATCCTGGGCTTTGGCTCCACAGCCGGGCCGCCGATGATGAACGTGCTCTACAACAATCACTACCAGTTCCAGCAGTCGGCCGATCACGCGGTGATCGTCGTCGAGATGAACCACGACGCCCGCGTCATTCCGCTCCGCGACGCCGCGCGACCGCCGGCCCAGATGCGCGCCTGGATGGGCCAGTCCACCGGGCGCTGGGAGGGCGAGACCCTGGTTGTCGAGACCCGCGGCTTCCACCCCGGAGAGTCGCTCCGACCCTATTTCGGCGCCAGCCTCTACATCTCGCCCGAGGGCCGGGTCACCGAACGCTTCACCCGCGTTTCCGCCGACCAGATCCTCTACGCGTTCGAGGTCGATGACCCCAGCATCTACAAACAGGTCTGGAAAGCCGAGATGGCGCTCAACGCCGCCAAGGGTCCGATGTACGAGTACGCCTGCCACGAAGGGAATTACTCTCTCCCCGGCATCCTCGCCGGCGCCCGCAAGGCTGAAGCCGACGGCAAGGCGCCCGAGGCCGTGGAACTGTCGGAGTGAGCGGCGGCCGAAATTGAGCCGCGCGTCCCGCACTGATAGGCCAGATCCGCATGAGTGAGACCGAGCTACCGGACGAGACGCGGCCGGCTTCCGGCGCACCCGACCGCGCGTCCGCGCTCCGTCGGGGCTGGCTGGTGCCGGCCATCATCGGCTCGGCTCTGTTGATGCAGACGCTCAACGCCACAGTGATCACCAACGCCCTGCCGGCCATGGCGGACGCCTTCAATGTCGAGCCGCTGCGTCTCAACGTGGCGATCACGGTCTACATGCTCTCGATGGCGATCTTCCTGCCGCTGTCGGGCTGGATCGCAGACCGGTTCGGCGCGCGGCGCGTGTTCCTGGCCTCCATCGTGCTCTATGCCGCCGGTTCCGCCGCTTGCGGCCTGGCGCAGGACCTCTGGCAGCTGATCGCCTTCCGGTTCATCCAGGGCATGGCCGGCGCCACGCTGATGCCCGTGGGACGGCTGGTGCTGTTGCGTAGCACGCCCAAGTCCGAACTGGTCGGCGCCTTCTCGGTGCTCACCATGCCGGCGCTGCTGGGGCCGGTGCTGGGACCGCCGCTGGGGGGCGCGATAGTCACCTTCGCCGACTGGCGCTGGATCTTCTTCATGAACCTGCCGATCGCCGTGATCGGTCTGGTCCTGGCCTGGCGCTTCGTGCCGGACGTGAAAGCGGAGGGCCGCCAGCGGGTGGATATCCCCGGCATCCTGCTGTCCGGCCTGGGCCTTGCGGCGCTGATCTTCGGTTTCGAGACCCTGGGGCGCGAGACGCTGTCGCCCTGGCTGGTGGCCGGCCTGTTCGGCGCGGGCGCGGCCAGCCTGTTGCTCTACGCCCGCCACGCGCGCGCAACCCCGCATGCGGTGATCGACCTGAACGTCTTCCGCAAACCGACCTTCCAGGCGTCGGTGGTCGGCGGCGCCTTCATGCGCATCGCCATGGGCGCCAACCCGTTTCTGCTGGCCATGCTGCTGCAGGTGGCGTTCGGCATGTCGGCCTTCGCCGCCGGCATGACCACCTTCATCTCCGCCGCCGGCGCGCTGCTGATGAAGACCACAGCCCCGCCGATCCTCCGCCGCTTCGGCTTCCGTTCGGTGTTGCTGGTCAACGCTGTGATCGTGGGGCTGAGCTTCATGGCCTATGCTCTGTTCACCCCCGACTGGCCGCACTGGGCGATCATGGTGGTGCTGGGCGTCGGCGGCTTCTTCCGCTCACTCCAGTTCACGGCGCTCAACGGCATGGCCTATGCTGAGATCGACGAGGCCGAAATGAGCCGCGCCACCACCACTTCCTCCATGATGCAGCAGCTGGTCCAGTCGATCGGCGTCGGCCTCTCGGCCAGCCTGCTGGCCTGGCTCATGCGCCTGCATGGCGAGACGCAACTGACGGTCGAGACTGTCGCCCCGGCCTTCATCATCCTGGGCCTCCTGACCATGATCTCCATGGCCTGGTTTGTCCGCCTCGCGCCGGACGCCGGCGATGAGATGAACAGCCGCGGCGCGCGCTAGGCGCTGACCTGCGGCCCCTCTATGGTGGACGCTAGTTTCGACCCCCGAACTCAGGGTTTCTGAGCATGAAGTTCCTTGCCGTGCTGGCCGCGTTCGTACTTTCGTTCGGATCCCCGGCGATCGCCACGCCGGCTCCGACGCCCTCAGTCAAGGCGCAGCGTATCGTGCTGCCCACCGATGTGCGCCCGGATCGCTACGACATCAGGATCACCCCGGACGCGGCCAATCTCCGCTTCGCGGGCCGTGCGGACATCGCGGTCACCGTGGTCCGCGCCACAGACCGGATCGTGCTCAACGCCGCCGACCTGACCTTCGGCAAGGTCAGCCTTAGCGGCCAGGCCGCCGCGCCGCGGATCGAACAGGACACCCGGCAGGAAACCGTCGCGTTCGTGTTCCCCAAACGCCTTGAGCCGGGCCGATACACGCTCTCGATCGACTATGCCGGCAAGATCTACCAGCAGGCCTCGGGCCTGTTCGCTCTGGACTATGAAGGCTCGGACGGCGCCCCCAAGCGCGCGCTCTTCACCCAGTTCCAGAACTCCGACGGCCGCCGCTTTGCGCCGATGTGGGACGAGCCGGGGATCAAATCGGTGTTTGCCTTGTCGGTGGTGAGCCCCGAAGGCCAGATGCCGGTCTCCAACATGCCGGTCGCCAGTGATGTGGCGGAGGGTCCCGGAAAGCGCGCCGTGCGCTTCCAGGACAGCCCGAAGATGAGCTCCTACCTGCTGTTCTTCGCGCTCGGCGAGTTCGAGCGCATCCATCAGAGGGTCGGCCAGACCGACGTCGGCGTCGTGGTCCGCAAGGGCGACGCCGAGAAGGCGCGCTACGCGCTGGAGTCCGCCGTCAAGCTGCTGGCCTATTTCAACGACTACTTCGACACGCCCTATCCCCTGCCCAAGCTGGATATGATCGCCGGGCCCGGCCAGAGCCAGTTCTTCGCGGCCATGGAGAACTGGGGCGCGATCTTCTACTTCGACTACGTCCTGCTGCTGGACCCCAAACTCTCCAGCGAGACTGACAAGCAGAACGTCTTCACGATCATCGCCCACGAGATCGCCCATCAGTGGTTCGGCAATCTGGTCACCATGGAATGGTGGGACGATCTCTGGCTGAACGAGGGCTTCGCCTCGTGGATGGAGAACAAGGCCACCGATCATTTCCACCCCGAGTGGAACATCTGGCTCTCCACCCAGGCCGGCCAGCAAGGCGCGATGCGGCTAGACAGCCGCGCCGGAACACATCCGGTCATCACCGACATCCCGGATGTCTTCGCCGCCGCCACCGCGTTCGACGCCATCACCTACCAGAAGGGCCAGGCGGTCATCCGCATGTTGGAAGCCTATGTCGGCGAAGACGCCTTCCGCGCCGGGGTGCGCAGCTACATCCGGAAACACGCCTACGGAAACACGGTCTCCGACGATCTGTGGGTCGAACTCGACAAAGCCTCGTCGCGCAAGATCACCGGCACGGCCCACGACTTCACCCTGCAGGCCGGTGTGCCGATGATCCGGGTGCAGTCCACGACCGGCGGAATCCTCATGACTCAGGAGCGGTTCGGCGCCGAGCCCAGCCAGCGCACGCCGCGCACCTGGCGCACGCCGGTCAATGTGGCCGGGCCCAACGGCCAATGGCGAGGCCTGGTCAGCGCCGCCGCGCCGGTCACCGCGCCGATTGCGGGCCCGGTCGTCGTCAACGCCGGTCAGACCGGCTACTTCCGGACGGCCTATTCCGCCGAACTGTGGGCCAGGCTGGCGCCGGAGTTCGCAGGATTGCAGCCCGCCGACCAGCTGGGTCTGCTCTATGACAGCCGCGCCCTGGGCGAGATCGGCGTCGCGCCCATGAGCGACTTCCTGGCGTTGGCCAGAAACGCCCCCGCGACCGGCGATCCGGTTGTGCTGCGGACCCTCTCAGACCAGCTGGCCGCGCTGGACTGGCTGTTCGAGGGTCGCGCTGGACGCACCCCATACCGCGCCTTCGCCGTCGCCCGAACCGCCCCCATCGCCGGACGTCTGGGTTGGGACGCCAAGCCGGGCGAGCCTGACAATGACGCCATCCTTCGTCGCTCGGTGCTCACCACCCTGGGCGACCTGGGCGACGCCGCCACCATCGCCGAGGCCCGCCGGCGGTTCGAGCGGTATCTGGCCGATCCGACCAGCCTTCGGGGGGCCGGGCGCCGCACAGTCCTGTCCATCGTGGCGTCGACGGCCGACGAGAAAACCTGGGAAGCGATCCACCAACTCGCCAAGGGGTCGAAGGACATCACCGACCGCGCCCGGCTGTATGGCTATCTAGGCGCCAGCTCGGACCCGGTCCTGGCCGAACGAACCCTGAAGCTGGCTCTGAGCGGCGAGCCCAGTCCGACCGAGGCTCCCGCCATCATCGCGGCCGTGGCCGCCTCGTTCCCCGAGATGGCCTATGATTTCGCCATCGCCAACCGCGCCAAGGTGGAGGCCCTGCTGGAGCCGACGCAGCGCGCGTCGTTTTTCCCCCAGATCGCCACCCTCTCCCGCGATCCGGCGACGCTCGACAAGCTGGCGGCCTACGCGCCAACCATCCCGGCCTCGTCGCGTGGCGAGGTTGAAAAGGCGGCGGCCGCGATCCGTTTCCGGCTGGGCCTGATCCAGGATCGCGTGCCCGAGATGGAGCGGTGGCTGGCGGCGAACGGCGGCTAGGGCGTGACAGCCTGAAGTGGAATCGGGTTCAGGCGCCCGTCACGCCCTGACTCAAGCAAATCGAGCCTGTTCCTCCGGATCAGATGTTTCCATCTGATCCGGACAGGCTCCGAGGCCTATTCGGCCGCCTGCAGCACACGGCCTGCGGTGAAGGACGTCTTCATCGCCAGTTCAACCTTGGCCTGTTCGTACTCCGATGACAGGCGGCCAACCAGTTCAGCGACGGTCGGGATGTCCTTCACCGCGCCGATCCCCTGGCCGCAGCCCCAGATGTCGCGCCAGGCCTTGGACTTCTGATTGCCGCCCGAGCCGAAGTTCATCGCCGAAGGGTCGGACTTGGGCAGGTTCTCAGGATCCAGACCGGCCGCGATCACCGAGGGCGCCAGGTAGTTGCCGTGCACGCCGGTGAACAGGTTTGTGTAAACGATGTCTTCGCCGGTCGAGGCGACGATCATATCCTTGTAGCCCTGCGCCGCAGCAGCCTCCTGCGTCGCGATGAACACCGACCCGGCATAACCGAGGTCAGCGCCCATGGCCTGGGCGCCAAGGATCGCATGACCGTTAGCGATGGCGCCCGACAGCGCGATAGGGCCGTCGAACCATTCCCGTAGGCTGTGGACCAGCGAGAACGGCGACTGGGTGCCGGCGTGTCCGCCCGCGCCGGCCGCCACCGGGATCAGGCCGTCGGCGCCCTTCTCGATGGCCTTGCGCGCGAAGCGGTCGGTGATCACGTCGTGCAGCACCACGCCGCCATAGGAATGGACCGCAGCGTTCACGTCCTCCCGCGCGCCCAGCGAGGTGATGACGATCGGCGCCTTCCACTTGGTCGAGGCCTCCACGTCATGCATCAGCCGGTCGTTGGTCTTGTGCACGATGTGGTTTACCGCATAGGGCGCGGACGGCGTGTCGGGGTGATCCCGGTCCCAAGCGGCCAGTTCCTCGGTGATCTGGTGCAGCCATTCGTCCAGCATCGAGGCCGGCCGTGCGTTCAGCGCCGGGAAACTGCCGACGATGCCGGCCTTGCACTGGGCGATCACCAGCTCGGGCACCGAGATGATGAACAACGGGCTGCCGATCAGCGGCAGACGCAGACGATCACGCAGAACAGGCGGCAGAGCCATGGGTCAGAGTCCCTCAAAGCGATTGATGTTTTCGATTTACAACGTACGATCAAGAACGGAGTCAGGCAAGTCTACCGTCGTCGCGTCTTCCCCTAGCGTGACCTTGACGCTGAGCGGCCCGCGCGCGCAATTCCGGCCATGGCCGACACCACCCTGATCGACCCCGGTTTCCCGCCCGCCGGCGAAGCCGCCTGGCGCGCCCTGGTCGCCAAGACGCTGGGCGATAAGCCCTTTGAGAGCCTTGAACGGGTCACCGTCGAGGGCCTGCCCATTGCGCCGCTCTATGCGGCGGCCGACCGGCCGGCGAGCTTCCCGACGCGGCCCTTCGACACCGACCGCCCCTGGGATCTGCGCGCGCTCTCGGCCCATCCTGACCCGGCGCGGGCCAATGCCGAGCTCCTGGCCGACCTCACCGGCGGCGCGGCCTCGGTGATCATCAGCGGCCACGCCAGCCTCGATGCGCTCGACCGCGCGCTCACGGACGTGATCGTCGAACTGGCGCCGGTGGGTCTCGAGGCGGGCTTCCACGGGCCCAAGGCGGCCGACGCCCTGCACGCCGTCGCCAAGGCCTCGCCGGCCGCGCGCCTCAACCTCAACCTCGACCCCCTGGGCGCGCTGGCCGGGGCCGGCGTCAGCCCTGGCCCCATCGAGGCCCATCTGATCAGCGCCGCCACCGTCGCGGCCCGCCATGCCCAGACCTATCCCCAGGCGCAGCTGTTCCTGGCCTCGGGCCGCGTGGTTCATGAGGCCGGCGGCGGCGAAGCGCTGGAAGTGGCGTTCGCTGCGGTATCCGCGATCGCCTACGCCCGCGCTCTGATCCGCGCCGGACTGCCCGCCGTCGACGCCTTCGCCCGCATCACACTCGGCCTCTCAGCCGACGCCGACACCTACGTGACCCTGGCCAAGCTCCGCGCCGCCCGCGCGGTGTTCGCCCGCATCGCCACGGCCTCTGGCGCCGCGCCCCTGGCCCGCATTGAAGCGCGATCGTCGCGCCGAATGCTCACGGCCCAGGACCCATGGACCAACATGATCCGCTTGACCGCGGCCGGCTTCGCGGCCGCCGCCGGTGGCGCCGACGCCGTCGTCCTGGGCGCCTTTACGGACGCGCTCGGCCTGCCCACGGCCTTCGCGCGGCGCCAAAGCCGCAACGCCCAGCTCGTCCTCATGGAGGAGGCCGGCGTCGGCCGGGTGGTCGATCCCGGCGCGGGTTCGGGCTTTATCGAGGCGCTCACAGACCAGATCGCCCGCGCCGCCTGGGACCGGCTCCAGGTCATCGAGGGGATGGGCGGCGTGGTCGCGGCGCTTGAAACCGGCCTGGTCTCACGCGAGATCGCAGCCGCCGTCGACGCCCGAGGAGAGCCACGGATCCTCGGCGTCACGGTGTTCCCGCCCGCCAAGGACGAGCCGGTCGAAATCGAGCCTGTCGCGCCGGCCGCCCTCGACCCCGAAACCGCCCGCCTCCCCGGCCCGGACTCCCGCTGCCCGCCGCTGAACCCGGTCCGCCTCTCCGAACCCTTCGAGGCCCGCACATGACTGGCCTGCCTGATTTCGCCACCCTGCCCTTTGACGGCCCTGCGCCGTCCAGCCCGCCGCCGACCGGCGAACCCTGGCTGACGCCAGAGGGTATCGCGGTCAAACCCGCCTACAGCGCCCAAGACGCCGCCGGCGTGGCCGAGCTCGGCGGCTGGCCGGGCCTGGCGCCGTTCGTCCGCGGCCCCTATCCGACCATGTACGCCACCAATCCGTGGACCATCCGCCAGTATGCGGGCTTCTCCACGGCCGAGGACTCCAACGCCTTCTACCGACGCAATCTCGCCGCCGGGCAGATGGGGCTCTCCATTGCGTTCGATCTGGCCACCCACCGTGGCTACGATTCCGACCACCCGCGCGTGGCCGGCGATGTCGGCATGGCGGGTGTCGCCATCGACAGCATCCTCGACATGCGCACGCTCTTCGACGGCATCCCGCTCGACAAGATGACCGTGTCGATGACCATGAACGGCGCGGTGCTGCCGATCCTGGCGCTCTACATCGTGGCGGCGGAAGAACAGGGCGTGCCGCACGACAAGCTCGCGGGCACCATCCAGAACGACATCCTGAAGGAGTTCCTGACCCGGAACACCTACATCTATCCGCCCGGCCCCTCGATGCGGATCGTCTCCGACATCTTCGCCTACACGTCCAAGGAGATGCCGCGCTTCAACTCGATCTCGATCAGCGGCTACCACATGCAGGAAGCGGGCGCGACGCTCGACCTGGAGCTGGCCTACACCCTGGCCGACGGCATCGAGTATGTCCGCGCGGGCGTCGCCGCCGGCATGAGCGTCGACCAGTTCGCGCCCCGCCTTTCGTTCTTCTGGAACGCCGGAATGAACGTCTTCATGGAAGTGGCCAAGCAGCGCGCCAGCCGTCTCCTCTGGGCCAAGCTGATGAAGGCTGAGTTCGACCCCAAGGACGCCCGCTCACTCTCCTTGCGCGCCCACACCCAGACCTCGGGCTGGAGCCTGGCGGCCCAGGACGTTTTCAACAATGTGCCCCGCACCGCCATCGAGGCCATGGGCGCCATCGGCGGCCAGACGCAGAGCCTGCACACCAATTCACTCGACGAGGCCCTGGCGCTCCCGACCGACTTCTCCGCCCGGATCAGCCGCAACACCCAGCTCTTCTTCCAGATGGAGAGCGGCCAGACCCGGGTGATCGATCCGTGGGGCGGCGGCTTCTATGTCGAGCGCCTGACCCGGGATCTCGCCGAACGCGCGCTCGCCCACATCTCCGAGGTCGAGGCGTTGGGCGGCATGGCCAGGGCCATCGAGGAGGGCCTGCCCAAACGCCGCATCGAGGAGGCCTCAGCCCGCACCCAGGCCCGGATCGACAGCGGTAAACAGAGCGTGGTCGGCGTCAACCGCTACAAACCCGACGTCCCCGACGAGATTCCGGTGCTCAAGGTCGACAACTCCGCCGTCCGCGCCGCCCAGCTCGACAAACTCAAGCGCCTGAAGGCCGAGCGCGATCCCGAAGCCGTCGCCGCCGCGCTGGATGCGCTGACCGCCGGCGCGGCCGGAAACGCCAATCTGCTCGAACTCTCTGTCAACGCCGCGCGCGCCCGGGCGACCGTCGGAGAGATCAGCTTTGCGCTGGAAAAGGTGTTCGGCCGTCACAAGGCCAAGGCCGATGCGGTCAGGGGCGTCTATCTGCGCGAAGCCGGCGCCACGCCCGCCGCCGACCGGGCCCGCGCCATGGCCGACGCCTTCGCCCAAGCCGACGGCCGAAAGCCCCGCCTGATGGTCGCCAAGATGGGCCAGGACGGCCACGACCGGGGCCAGAAGGTGGTCGCCTCCGGGTTCGCGGACCTCGGTTTCGACGTCGAGATCGGCGATCTCTTCCAGACCCCCGCCGAAGCCGCCGCTGAAGCGGTGCAAGCGGGCGTCCATGCGGTGGGCGCAAGCTCGCTGGCCGCCGGGCACCTCACACTGGTGCCCGAGCTCCAGTCGGAACTGAAGAAGCTCGGCCGTCCCGACATCCTAGTCTTCGTCGGTGGCGTCATCCCGCCGGAAGACTTCAAAACCCTCGAAGACATGGGCGTCGCCGCCATCTTCCCGCCCGGCACCGTCATCCCGGAAGCCGCGATCAAGGTGCTGGAGCGGCTGAACGAGGAGCTGGGCTACGCGCAGGAGACGGCGGGTTAGAGGTTGACCCACCCACCCCCGGGCGGGCATGGCGACAACCAAATGATCCTCACCCTCTCCTGTCCTGACCGGCCCGGCATCGTGGCGCGCGTCTCGGCGCTGCTGTTCGAGCGCGGGGCCAACATCCTCGACGCCCAGCAATACAACGACCAGGAGACCAAGCGTTTCTTCATGCGGGTCGTGTTCGATCCCGGCGACATCGACGTCGCCGGTTGGCGTGCGGCGTTTGCGCCCCTCGCCGCGGACCTCGAAATGATCCTGCGCCTGCGCGGCCGGCAGGATCGTCGCCGCGTCATGATCCTGGCTTCCCAGCAGGACCACTGCCTCACCGATCTCATCTGGCGCTGGCGCCAGGGCGAGTTGCCGATGGACATCACCGCCGTGGTCTCAAACCACCCGGCCTCGACCTACCCGCATGTCGACCTGCAGGGCGTCGCTTTCCACCACCTGCCGGTCACGCCCGAGACCAAGCCCGCCCAGGAAGCCCGCCTCAACGGGCTGATTGATTCCACCGAAACCGAACTGGTCGTCCTCGCCCGCTACATGCAGGTGCTCTCCCCCGACCTGGCCCAACGCCTGGAAGGGCGCTGCATCAACATCCACCACTCGTTCTTGCCGGGCTTCAAGGGCGCGCGACCCTATCATCAGGCCCATGCGCGCGGCGTGAAGGTGATCGGCGCCACCGCCCACTATGTGACCGGAGACCTGGATGAAGGCCCGATCATTGAGCAGGACGTCGAGCGGATAAGTCATCGCGACACCCCGGCCGCGCTGATCCGCAAAGGTCGTGATATAGAGCGTCGCGTACTGGCCCGCGCCGTACGCTGGCATCTGGAGGACCGTGTGATCCTGAACGGACGCAAGACTGTGGTGTTCACCGACTGATGCGTGGCCACATCATCATCGCCGCCATGTTGGCGCTCGCCAGCCCCGCCGTAGCCCAGCCGGCCAATCTCTCGAGCATGGACCGCGACAAGGACGGGCGTGTTTCCCGCGCCGAGTTTCGGGCGGAACTGGTCTCGGGCTCCATGAAATTCGACAAGAACGGCGACGGTCGGGTCATCAAGGCAGAGCTGCCGGGCGTCACGCGCCTGCCCGGAGCGAAGGGTGTGGTTGACCGGATCTACAAGATCACCGACGCCGACGGCGACGGCGCTCTGTCGTCGAACGAGTTCGCGGTTCGCGCCGAAGTCCGCTTCAAGGAGATCGACGCGGACCGCGACGGTTTTCTCTCCCAGGCCGAAATCAAGTCCGCGCCCCGCCAGCGGTAGCCCTGCGCCATGGGCGCATTTTGTCTAAAGGGCCCGCACCGCCGCATCCATCGCCGCGAAGTCCGCGAACCCGGTCACGGGTGTGACCAGCCGCGTCCACTTGGCGTCGATGGCGGCGATCAGGTCTGGCGTCAGCTCGTACGCGTGCTGACCGGTGCCGCCCTTGCGGACCTTGGAGGAATCCCCGCCCGGCGGCAGCCCGGCGACGTCCTCTGAGACCCGACGCATCATGGCGTCATCGAACCGGTCCTTGTGCGCCAGCATGAAGGGCAGCGACGAATGCTCCAGCGTCTTGACCAAAAGGGCCTCATCCAGCGGCAGCCCGCAGAAGTCCGCCACCTTCCGGACATGCCCTTCAGGATCATCATTCATCGCGGCGTAAGACAGGATCAGGACGTTCGGATTGTCCCGCTGCGCCCACCAGCTCAACAAATGCCGCCAATAGCCGTTGCCCCCATCATCCGGGCCACCGACCCAAGTGGCGGCGAACTCGCGAATCGAGATCGTTCCAGGCTCGAAGAACCAGCCTTCGAAAAAGCGGTAGAGCGATACGAACGCATCCCGCGGGTCGCGAAACGAAACGATGCCCTTGGCGCCCGGGGGGATGTCATCGAACGCCAGATGGCTCTTGAACCCGCGCGGCTCGGCGCGCTGTGAAGCTTCGATGTCGAGACCCAGCAGATCCGCCGTCTCGATCCAAGGCACGACCCGGGAAATGTCATCAAAGTCCATGTCGCCGCCGGTGCGCAGCGTATGGAAGATCTGCTGCAGCCAGGTGGTCCCGCATTTCCCGAACGGCGAGATGATCACGTCGGTAGGCCGCGGACGGTAGGCGGCGATGGACCGGGCCACCTTCTCCCGATCAAACATCTTCCCCATCGCCGCCCCCATGGCGGGCAGACTGGTGGGACGCGTCGCGGCAGGCGTGGTCATGTTCTGGAATCCCCTCAGGATAACCTGAACGGGATCGGCAGGGTTCGCAATGCGCCGACGATTGCCCCCTACCGCTCATCCCGGCACAGCAACCAGTAGGTCACCGGCGTCGCCACACGGCTGAGGAGTGTCGAGGTCACCAACCCGCCCATGATGGCGATCGCCAGGGGCGAGTAGAGGCCGGACTGTTCAAGCGCCAGCGGGAGCAGTCCCAGGATCGCCGTCACAGAGGTCAGCAGCACCGGCAGGAAACGCACCTCGCCCGCCTGCTCGATAGCCTCCCGCGTCGCCACGCCCTGACGCCGTAATTGTTCCGTAAAATCAACCAGCAGGATCGAATTCTTGATCTCGATTCCGATCAAGGCGATCAGGCCGATGGTGGCGGTGAACGAGAGCGAATTGCCGGTAAGCCAAAGCGCCGCCACCGCCCCGAACAGCCCCAGCGGTATCACGCCGGCGACCACGATGGCGGTGCGGAACTTGCCGAACTCCAGCACCAGCACCGCCAGGATGCCGAAGATCGCGATCAGGATCGCGGCTCCCAGGCCGGAGAAACTCTCCGCCTGCGCTTCGGCCTGACCGCCATACTCCAGCACATAACCGGGCGGCAGCGGCAGGTCCCGCTCCAGTCGCGCGGCCAGATCCTCGGTCACGCCGCTGGCCAGATAGCCGGTCGCCACCTCGCTGGTCACGGTCACCGTGCGCATCCGGTCAAACCGGTTGATCCGAGCCGGACTGGTGGTGAAGGTGGGTTCCGCCACCGAAGCCAGTTGGGTCGCAGCGCCGCCCTCGGTCGGGAGATAGATGCGCTTGAGTGCATCCAGCTCGTTGCGCTCCCCCATGGGCAGCCGCACGCGCACCGCGTAATCGTCGCCGTCGGGATCGCGGAACCGCGCCGTCTCCTCGCCCGAGAGCGCCAGGCGGGCCGCCCGCCGCGCCGCCCCAGCCGGCACGCCCAGGGCCGCCGCCTTAGCTTCGTCCAATCCCAGCTCAAGGTCCGTGCGATCGAGCCGCAGGGGGTTGTTCACGTCGCGCGCGCCCGGCGTCGCCTTCAGGACCAGCTCGGCCCGCGCCGCCAGCGCCTTGAGCACCTCCAGGTTCTCGCCACGAATCCGCACCGCGATCGGACTGTCGACAGGCGGGCCGTTCTCGAAGGTGATCACGCTGATCCGAGCGCCGGGATAGCGGTCGAAGTCGGCGCGCAATCGATCGAGCAGCTTGAGGCTCTCTCCCGGCTCCCAGGCCTTCATCGACGCGAACACCTCGGCATAGCTCGTCTGGGTCTGGCGCTGGTTCTGGTTGTAGAAGATCTGCGGATTGCCCCGCCCCAGATTGGCCGCCGCCCAGACCACCTTGGGCTCGCGCGCCAGCCGCGCCTCGACGAACCGCAGGACTTCGTCGGTTCGCCGCAGCGACGTTCCGTCTGGAGTCTCGATCCGCACCAGGAACTGCGGGGTCTCGGCCGGCGGGAACAGGCTCGACCCGATGGCTCGCAGCATCGGGAGCGTGCTCAGGCATATCACCCCCAGCACCGCCAGCGTCACCCACGGGCGCGCCAGCGCCCGATGGAGCACCGGGGTGTAGAGCCGATGGATGCCGCCGTTCACCCACTGCAGGACACGGTTTCCCTCCGGGTCCTCGTGACGTGACAGAAACCGGCTGGCCAGGAACGGGATGATGGTCAGCGAGACCAGCAGCGACGCGCCCACCGTGCACAGCACCGTCATCGGCAACGAACGGATGTAGGCCCCCGCACCGCCCGGCAGCGCCAGCAGCGGCAGGAACGCCAGCATCAGGGTCGCGGTGCACCCGATCACCGCCAGCGCGATCTGCCGGGTTGCGGTGATCGCCGCCTCTGTACGGTCCATGCCCATCCGCAGGTGGCGGGCGATGTTCTCGGTCACCACGATGCTGTCGTCGACCAGCAGGCCCAGCGACAGCACGAAGCCGGCGATCGAGAGCTGGTTCACCGTGAACCCCAGCATCTGCAGCATCGCCAGCCCGATCAGCAGCGACAGCGGGATCGACACCATCACCACCCCGCTGGCCCGCAGACCCAGCGGCAGCAGCGTGATGATCACCAGCCCCAGTGCGATCGCGAAATCCCGATAGAGCGAGCGGAGCCGCTTGTTCACGTTATCCGCCTGGATGAAGGCGCGTTCCAGCTTCACCCCGCCGGGCAGGGTCTTCTCGAACGCCGCCAGCTCCGCCTCGACGCCCTCGGTCACGCGGCGCACATCGACGCCGTCCTTCTGCGCCACGGTCACGAAGACCGCGCGCTTGCCCTGAAAGCGCGTCAGGTGGTTTGCCTCCTGCTGCGCCCAGCCGACGGTCGCTACGTCACGCACGCGCACCACCTGGCCGCCCGCCTCGCGCACCGGCGCGGCGGCCACGGCCTCCAGGTCGCGGAAAGCGCCCCCGGTCTTGACGTTGAACCGCCGCTCGCCGGCATGCACCGCGCCGATCGGGGCCTCCGCGCCGGCCGCGCGCAACGCGTCGGCCACCGCCGTCGCCGGCAGCCGCAGTTCGGCCAGCCGCGCGGTGTCCAGGGACACGCGGACTTCCGAAGGCGGGGCGCCCCAGATCTCCGCCCGCCGAACGCCTGGCGCTCGGTCCAGCCGCTCGCGAAGCTGATCCGCCGCCTTCTCCAACCGGCGCATCGGCAGGGTCTCGCTGACCAGCGCCACCTGCACGATCGCCACTTCGGTGGTCCGCGCCCGGCGGACTTCCAGTTCCACCAGTCCCGCAGGCAGTGAGGGCCGCAGCGCATTCACCTCGCGCACGACCTCATCGTACTTCCGCTCCGGATTCACGCTCCAGTCGAACTCGACATTCACCGAACCCGCGCCGTCCAGGCTGGTCGAGGCGATATCATCCACGTCGTCGAGGCCGGCCAGCACGTCTTCGATCGGATCGACGATAAGCTGTTCGATCTCAGCCGGCTCGGCGCCCGGCATCACCGCCCGCACCGACACCACGGGTATCGGGAAGTGCGGATCCTCGGACCGCGGCGTGGTCATCAGCGCGTTCAGACCCAGCAGGGTCAGCAAACCGAACGCGACCAGCGTGAACTGCCAGCGACGAACCGCGAAGTCGGCGATATCGAGCCTCACCGGGCGGCCATGGCCGGCAGCTTTGCAGGATCGACCACCAGCACCGCCTGGCCGTCACTGACGAAACCCGCCCCGGCGGTGATCACCTTGGCGCCCGGCGGCAGTCCGGAGACCCGCGCGAAGTCGCCTTCAAAGCCCTCGAATGTCACCGCCCGCCGCCGGGCCTTGCCCTGGGCGTCCACGACCAGCACGCTGGCCCCGCGATCCTTGGCCTCCAGGATCGCCTCGGCCGGGATGCGCGCCGCCTGTGCGCCGACCTCGGTCGCGACGGCGAGACTGGCGCTCGCCACTTGGCCGCTCAACGCCTGCGCGTTCGGCGGCAGGGCCACCTCGATCTCAACCCCGGCGGTCAGGGCGCTCGCGCTCCGGCCCACGCGCACGACCTGTCCCGAGACGGCCGCGGCCCCGCCCCCCAGGTCGACGCGCACCGTATCGCCCACCTTGACGCGACCCGCCTGGCGATCCGGCGCATTGGCCCGCAGGACCAGCCCGCTCCGCTCGTCAGCCACCGTGATCACCGTCTGACCTGGCTGCACGACCTCGCCGGCCTGCGCCGTTCGGGTCAGCACCACGCCCTCCACCGGCGAAACCAGGCTGGCCCAGCGTCGATCAAACGCAGCCGCCGACACCGCCGCCTGGGCCGACTTCAAGGCGCTGGCGCTGTCGTCCAGGCGCTGCTTACTGACAAAGCCCTGGTCGAACAGGGTCCTGGCGCGGGCCATGTCGCGCTCCACCCGCTCCAGATCAGCCCGTGCGCGCTGCTCCGCCGCCGCCACGCCGGTGGGGTCGAGCCTGGCCACAACCTGGCCGGCCCGCACCCGGTCGCCGGCCTCAACGTCCAGGCGCGTCATGACGCCGGGCACTCGGAACGACAGATCTATCTCGCGTCGCCGTTCGATCCGGCCGGTGAAGGTCAGGGTTTCCGCCCCGCCGGCGGCGCCGACCTGAACGGCCTCAACAGGCGCAGGCGGCGTCGCCGCGGCCTTGGGCGCATCGGCCGTACCGCATCCGGTAAGCGCCAGAGCCGCCATGGTTCCGATCAAGCCCCGGATACGCATTACCGCCTTCATCACCGCTCAATGATAGACTATCAGTGATCGGTGATCGGCTGCGTTGTCAAGAGCGCCGACCGGTGAAAGGAAGCGTCATGGCCGACACCGCCGCCAGATCGCCCCGCAAGCGCAAGGGCCTGGGCCAGGAACGACGCGAGGAGATTCTCGTCGCCGCGCTGCGGCTCTTTGCGCAGTACGGCCTCTATGGCGTCTCGACCCGCCAGATCGCCGCCGCCGTCGGCATTTCCCAGCCCACGCTCTACGCCTACTTCCCGTCCAAGCACGCCATGGTCGAGGAACTGCACGAACGCGCCTTCAAAGACCTGCATCGCCGGCTCGTCGCCGGCGTGGGCGATCTCATGACGCGCGACTCCCTGGCCGCAGGACTGCGGATCTATGTCGACTTCGGGCTCGAGAACCCGGACGCCTACCGCGTCGCCTTCATGATCGAGGACCCCATCGGGCGGCCGACATCAGGCGGCAATCTGGAAGTCTCGCCGGGAGCTCACGCGGCCTTCGGCGTCCTGCGCGCCAGCGTGGCCGCCATGCACGCCCAGGGCCTTACCCGATCAATTGACCCGGAACAGTTGGCCCAATCCCTCTGGGCCGGCATGCACGGTCTGGTCTCCCTTCTGATCGCCCGACCGGAGTTTCCGTGGGTCGAACGCGAGACCCTGATCCGTGGACACCTCGACCTGCTGGTCTACGCCGCCATGCGGCCCAAGGCGCCATGATCGCCCGCTTTGAATGGGGTCTCCAAGGGGTGGAGGCCCTGTCGCCCCGCGCCGGTGTCATCGTGATCGTGGACGTCCTCTCTTTCTCTACGGCCGTCGGAGTCGCGGTGGCGCGCGGCGCCGAGATCGCGCCGTTCCCCTATGGCGATCTGGCCGCCGCTGAGTTTGAAGCCGCCCGCATCGGCGCCGTCGCGGCCTATCCTCGAAAGGCGGCCGGCGGCCAGCTTAGTCTGTCGCCCGCCAGTCTGGCGAAACTGAACCCCGGCGCACGCGTTCTCCTGCCGTCGCCAAACGGCTCGCGCCTGTCGCTGGCCACCGGCGGCACGCCCACCCTCTGCGGCGCATTGCGCAACGCCGGCGCCGTGGCCCGCGCCGCCGCGCAGATCGCTGACGGCCGCGATATTGCTGTGATCGCCGCGGGGGAACGCTGGCCCGACGGCTCGCTGCGGCCCGCCATTGAGGATCTGTTGGGCGCTGGCGCCATTCTCTCCGCCCTGCCCGCCGGAATTGATCTCAGCGCCGAAGCCCGACTCGCCGCCGACGCCTTCCGGTCCACTCGGCCGCACTTGGCTGAAACGATCCGGGATTGCCTCTCAGGACGCGAGCTGATCGACCGTAACTATGGCGACGACGTCGAGATCGCCCTTGAACTCGACGCCAGCGATATCGTCCCTCGCCTGCTCGACGGCCTCTACCGCGTCTGGTCGCCCTCCGCCGCCGCCAGCCGCTCCACCTCGCGCACATAGGCGGGCGCATCGAACTTCTTGAAGGTGTTGGCGCCCATCGAGCGCACCGTCCCGAACACCGGCTGGGGCCCCCAGGGCCGGTCGTGGAGGCCGAACAGCCAGCCGACATTGGTGAACGAGTTGGGGTCGCGTCCGTCGAGAAACCAGCGGTTGTTCAGGCCCAGCGCGGTCTCAAACGCCTCTTCCGGCCCAGTCGACCACTGCAGGATCTTCTTCCCCCAGTACATCCGCATGTGATTGTGCATGTAACCGGTTGCGCGCATCTCCAGCATCGCCGCGTTCCAGTAGGGATCGTGGGTCGCTCCGGCTTCAAACTGCGCCCGGCTGTAGAGATAGGGCCGCTCGTCGCCCGCGTGGTCCGCAAGGGTCCGTCGCGCCCAGTCCGGCAAGACTTCATAGCTGTCATAGTTGGTGGCGTGGAACACGTGGTTGATCGCCAGCTCCCGCCGGACGATCAACTCCTCCAGATAGGTCGCCACGCCCTCGGAGACACCTGAGTCCCGCACCGCCAATGCGACCTCCAGCGGCCCGATCTGTCCGAAGTGCAGGTAGGGACTCATCAGCGAGGCGACCCCGGCTTCAGGCTTCCCCCGTTCGTCGCCGTAGCGCGCCAGGTGTTGGCGGAGGAACCGCTCCAGCTGCGCCCGGGCCGCCGTCTCTCCGGCCGGAAACCGCTTCACGGCGCCCACCGCTTGGTCGACCTTCAGTCCCGCCACGATGGCCTCAGGCCGATCGAGGTCGAAGTCGCTCTCGAACGCCAACTCAGTCGCCGGGCGGCGCACTGCGACCTCTTCGGGCGGCCGCAGATATTCATCCCACACCCGGTGGATGCGCGGCCGGATCGTGCGGGCGGCGTATTCGTGCTTGGCCGACGCCACATCGATGGGCACGACCACCTCGCCCTCCACCTGCACCAGCCGCCGGTCCAGCCCATCCGCCAGCTTCGCCCGCCAGGTGCGCTGGACCTTCAGATAGCCCCGATCACAGACCACCAGCGCCGCATCGGCCGCCAGGGTCCGGATCAGCGCCTCGGGTGGCTGTTTCTTCAGGACGAAGGCTATGCCCCGTCGGGTCAGCAGCCGCTTCGCCTCCGCCAGCCCCCGCAGCATGAAATCGTAGTGCCGCGCATTGGCCTCCGGAAACCCCGTCAGCCCGAAGGCGACAAGCACCGGAAGATCGAGCTCGTTGGCCTGCGCGATGGCGTACTCCAGCGCCGCATTGCCATGCGCCCGCTGGGCCGCCTGCATCCAGTAGAGGACGTAGCGTCCCTCGGAGCGTACAGGCGCGTCGGTCAGGTTTCTTAGGCGGGCGGTCTGGATCACGCGTCAGCGTCTAGCCGCAGCTGTAAGCCGCCGCCAGATCACGATGGCCGCATCATAGGGTAAGGCCGCGACCTCCCGCGCCGCCATCCGGAGCCGGTGTGGCCAAGGGCCGCGTGCCCCCCCCTGGGGCCCGGCCACACTGCGCACGCCCAGGATCGCCAGCATCAGGCGGATGCGGGGCAGATGATAGCCGTCGCTGCAGGCCACGACGAAGGGATGACCCTCATCCCGCGCCATTCTCACGGCGACGAGTACGGTCTGGAGCGTGTCGAGACTGACGTGATCCGCGGCGAGCCGCTCCCGCGGCAAACCGCCCGCGATCAGGTCCGCGATCATCACCGAGGCCTCGGAGGGCCCGAACCGACCCACGCCCCCGCTGCTCAGCACTAGCGCCTCCGGCCAAGCCTCGGCCGCGCGCCGACCGTAGCCGATCCGCCTCACCAGGGCGGGCGATGCGCGCCCGTCGGCGGTGAGCGCGGCGCCGAAGATCACGATCAGAGGCGGATTGTCCATGCTGCAGCCTCTAGACAGCGCCCACATCGGCCCTGACAAGTGGTCTATGAGCGCGCCGGCAGAGTTCGACGTCACGGATGGACCGGATCGACCCCGGCTGACCCTGCGCGGCGACTGGACCTCGGAAGATGCGGTTGGCGCCGGCGTGCGCCTGGCGTCGGCGACCCAGGGCCGGACCGACGCCGACATCGATCTCAACGCCGTCGGGCGCATCGACACCGCGGGCGCGCACGCCATCTTGCGTGCACTCGGCGGACGGATCGATCCGACCCGGCTGCACGCCCGCCCCGCCACCGCGCGCCTGCTGGAACTGGTCGAAACCGCGATGGCCGCGAAGGCCAAGCCGCGTCGCACGGCGCGCGGCTTCCTCGCGATGCTGATCCGTATCGGCAAGGGCGTTGGCGACCTGGCTGAAGAGTTCCTCGACACCATGGCCTTCCTCGGCAACCTGCTGGTTTCGAGCGCGCGAACCGTGGCCCTCCTCTTCACCGCACCGCACCGTATCCGATGGGCGGTCATCTTCGGCCAGATGGAGCGCGCCGGTCTCGACGCGATCCCGATCGTCGCCCTCACGACCTTCTTCATCGGCGCCGTCGTGGCCGCGATCGGCGTCAATATGCTTCAGCAGTTCGGCGCGGAAGTCTTCGCCGTCGAACTCATCGGCATCGCCATGTTGCGAGAGTTCAACATCGTCATCACCGCTGTGCTGCTGGCCGGGCGCTCGGCGTCGGCTTTCGCCGCCGAACTCGGCTCCATGAAGATGACCCAGGAGATCGACGCGATGCGGGTCATGGGTGTCGATCCGTTCGAGGCCCTGGTCCTGCCCCGCTTCGCCGCCCTGCTCATCACCATCCCGCTGCTGACCTTCGTCGCCACCCTGGCCGGGTTGGCCGGGGGCCTGATGATCACCTGGACCACGCTTGGTCTGGGGCCGGCGTTTTTCCTGCAGCGGCTGGTCGACAATGTGGGGCCCACCCACTTCTACATCGCGCTCTCCAAGGCGCCGGTCATGGCCGCAGTGGTCGCCGGGGTCGGCTGCCGCCAGGGTCTGCTGACCGGCGGCGACGTCCAGTCTCTCGGCAAACGGGTGACCACCGCGGTGGTCCACTCCATTTTTGCGATCATCATGCTCGATGCGGTGTTCGCGCTGATCTACATGCAGCTCGATCTATGAGCGATCCTGTGCCGCCCGGCGAATTTGACCGCCCACTGAGCGATGTGGCCGCCATCGAAGTGCGCGGTCTCCGCACGGCCTTCGGCGACCACGTCGTTCACGACAATCTCGACCTGATGGTCCGGCGCGGCGAAGTGATGGGCGTCGTCGGCGGTTCCGGATCGGGCAAGTCCGTTCTCCTGAATTCGATCATTGGCCTCCGAACTCCGCAGGCCGGAACAATCTCGGTTCTGGGTCACGAACTGCAGCGGGCCTCTCGGCGCAGCTGGAGCGAACTTGAGCGTTCGTGGGGCGTGCTCTTTCAGCACGGCGCGCTGTTCTCCAACCTGACAGTGCGTGAGAACGTCACCGCCCCGATGTTCGAACATACCAAGATGACGCGGGCCGAAGCTGCGGAGTTGGCCGACCTCAAGATCGCCATGGTCGGTCTCAGGCCCGACGCCGGCGCGCTCAAGCCCTCGGAACTGTCCGGCGGCATGCGCAAGCGCGCCGGCCTTGCGCGCGCCCTGGCGCTGGACCCCGAGCTCCTGTTCCTCGACGAACCCACCTCGGGCCTGGATCCCATCGGCGCAGCAGGCTTCGACACTCTCATCCGCGACCTTACCGATTGTCTGGGGCTGACGGTGTTCATGATCACCCACGATCTCGACTCTCTCTACGAGATCACCGACCGTGTGGCCGTGCTGGCGGATCGGAAGGTCGTGGCCACTGCGCCGGTCGGCGAACTGGAACACTCGGATCATCCCTGGATCCGGGAGTACTTCCTGGGCGTGCGGGGGCGGGCGGCGCGCAAGGCGCGGCAGACCGTGGAGTACTGATGGAGAAGGACGCCAACTACGCCCTCGTCGGCCTCGCCACCCTGATTCTCTCGGTGGCGTTGATGGTGTTCGTCGTTTGGTTGGCCCGGCTCAGCTTCGCCAACGACTACGAGATCTACGACATCAAGTTCCAGGG
>NZ_JBILUK010000142.1:0-8073 GCF_044371015.1 Phenylobacterium sp. | reverse complement strand
CCGGCGATCTACGCCCGCAAGGAACAGCCCAACGCCTCGCCTGCCGAAATCGCCGACTTTGTGGCGCTCAAGACGCCCGGCTCGCGATACGTTCAGGTGGATGTGCGGCTGATCGACGGCGCACCCGACTTTCTCGGCATGGCCGGCGAGCATGGAGCCGGCGTCGGCCGCTACGCCGACATTGTCCTGGTCCGCCCGGTGCTCGGCGCCTGGACCGCTCAGGATCTCGTGATGCGCTCGTGCGCCATCAACGTCGCCGCCCACGAGTACGCCCACACCCTATCGACCAGCCCGATCGTCTACGACGCCGCCTTCACAGACACTCGACCCGGCGAGGGCCGCATCGCCGGACGCACCAACCGAACAGCCCCTGTTGCGAGCTATCTCTTGGGGACAATCGCCCAGTGCGTCTGGCTGGAACGCCAGGGCCGCATCCGCCCAGGCGGCCTCGCCGGCTGCGTTGAGGTCTTCGGCGTCAACTCCGGCAACCCGGCCCGCTGCGACGACTTCACCGAAGGCCAGGCGGTGGCCCCGAGGCCCGACCTGCCACCGCTGAGGCCGCCGCTGTAGCAACCAGGGTCAAATCCTAGACGCCCAGTCGAACGCGAACCGCCTCGGCGATCCGGAGCGCCTGCCAAGGATCGCCGCGGCTCGTCAGCGTCCAGCTTGCTGACAGCCCGAGATAGGCGAGAACCCACTTCAACAACCGCTCTCGCGAAAAGCCCGAGATCTCCATGGCGATCTCGAGCCGTGCATCCAGGTGCGCCACGGCCGTCGAGGCGTCCGGATTGCACATCAGGTTGGCGTAGTCGTACCCGCGATCGCCCCACAGCCCCTTAGGATCGATCGCCAGCCAGCCGCGTGCGCCGCCATCCAGGATATTGTCGTGGTGAACATCGCCATGCAGCACCACGGGAGGACCCTGGCTGCCGAGCAGTTCGCGCGCAACCAAAGCAGCCTCGGCATAAATCCCGCCGGCGCGTTCCGCCTGCGGCCACAGCGCCGCGAACCACCACTCCAGAGGGATGATCCCGCTCGGCGGCGGACCCGCTGTCGGCGCGTGGAACAGCGCCGCCGCCTCACACAACGCTCGACACGCGGCCTCGTCCCCACCGCCACGCGCCATCGCCGCCAGTGAGCGCGGCCCGTCCAGGCGCTCCATGACCACAGCTTCAGCGTCGAAGGCGAACACGCGCGCAGCACCCACTCCGCCGCGCCAGGCCATCACCGCCCCGCCACGTCGCTCCTCCTCGTGAAGCGCGATCTTGAGCATCGCGGCCTCGCCGCCGCGCCGCACCGGCAATAGGCGACTGCCGAACTCCGTCTCAAACGGCGCACCGTCCGGCTCCAGCCCCCAGCAATCGATCCAGGGCTGGAAGTCGGTCAGCACAGCGTCCCTTACAGCGGAATGTTGTCGTGCTTCTTCCAGGGGTTCGACAGCGACTTGCCCTTCAGATTCTTCAGCGCGTTGGAGATGCGCTTCCGCGTCGTCGAGGGCTGGATCACGTCGTCGATATAGCCACGGCTCGCCGCCACGAACGGATTGGCGAAGCGTTCCTGATACTCCGCCGTCCGCGCCGCGATGGCGTCGGGATCGCCGATCTCGGATCGGAAGATGATCTCCACCGCCCCCTTGGCGCCCATCACCGCGATCTCGGCCGTCGGCCAAGCGTAGTTCACATCACCGCGGATGTGTTTGGAACTCATCACGTCATAGGCGCCGCCATAGGCCTTGCGGGTGATGATGGTGATCTTGGGCACGGTGGCCTCGGCGAAGGCGAACAGGAGCTTGGCGCCATGCCGGATCAGGCCGCCCTGTTCCTGCTTGGTGCCCGGCATGAAGCCCGGCACGTCGACGAAGGTTAGGATCGGGATCTCGAAGCAGTCGCAGAACCGCACGAACCGCGCGCCCTTGCGGCTGGAGTCGATATCCAGAACCCCGGCCAGGGTCTGCGGCTGGTTGGCCACGATGCCCACTGGCTGGCCGTCGATCCGCGCGAAGCCGACGACGATGTTCTTGGCGAAATCGGGGCTGATCTCGAAAAAGTCCGCCTCGTCCACGACCTTAAGGATCAATTCCTTCATGTCGTAGGGCTTGTTCGGATTGGCCGGCACCAGGGTGTCGAGGCTGGCCTCCACGCGGCCCGGTTCATCATAGCTTTCCCGAACCGGCGGCTTCTCGCGGTTGGACAGCGGCAGGAAGTCCACGAGGCGCCGCACCTGGGTCAGCGCCTCAAGATCGTTCTCAAACGCTCCATCGGCCACGCCCGACTTCAGCGCATGCACCCGGTAGCCGCCCAGTTCCTCGTGGCTGACCTCCTCGTGGGTGACGGTCTTCACCACGTCCGGGCCGGTCACGTACATGTAGGAGGTGTCCTTCACCATGAAGATGAAGTCGGTGATCGCCGGCGAATAGACGTCGCCCCCCGCGCAGGGGCCCATGATCACACTGATCTGCGGGATCACACCTGAAGCCAGGGTGTTCTCCAGGAAGATATCCGCATAGCCGCCCAACGCCGCCACGCCCTCCTGGATACGCGCCCCGCCCGCGTCGAACAGGCCGATCACCGGCGCGCCCACCTTCATCGCCTGCCGCTGGACCTTAAGGATTTTCTCCGCGTGCGCGCTCGAAAGAGACCCGCCGAAGACCGTGAAATCCTTTGAGAAGACAAACACCACCCGGCCGTTGATGCGGCCCCAGCCGGTCACCACCCCGTCGCCTGGGATGCGCTGATCGCCCATGCCGAACTCGGTGACCCGGTGCTCGACAAACATGTCGAACTCCTCGAACGAACCTTCGTCGAGCAGCAGGTCGATGCGTTCGCGCGCGGTCAGCTTTCCCTTGGCGTGCTGGGCGGCGATCCGCTTTTCGCCGCCGCCGAGGCGAGCCTGATCGCGGCGCGCTTCAAGTTCCTGCAGGATGTGCTTCACGAAACTACCCCTAGGTCGAGCGGGCAGCCCTAGTCGGACCCCCATCCAGAGACAAGTTGCCGTTGGGGTAGACGGCTGGGCCGATTGCCTATCGTAGTCACGGAATGCAACGCACCTTCGGCGCGGCCGCCGCCTACTTCGGTCTGGTGTTCTCGATCGGCTTTATCCTGGGAACCCTGCGCGTCCTCTGGGTGATTCCCTGGCTCGGCGAGGGGCTGGCGGTGGCGTTGGAACTGCCGGTGATCCTGATGGCGTCCTGGTTGGTCTGCGGCTGGACGATGCGCCGGTTTTCGCCCGACCCAGCACTCCGGGCCCGGCTCGCCTTAGGCGGAATCGCCTTCGCAATGCTGATGGCGGCGGAGGCCTTGCTGGGTATCGTGGGTCTTGGTCGCACCCTTGCAGAACACCTGGCCAGCTACACTCGGCCCCTGGCCATCTGGGGTCTGAGCGGACAGATCGCCTTCGCCCTGTTCCCGGTCCTAAGGCGTTAGACTCCGGAACCAGGCGTCCAGCACAGCCGCCTCGCCGCGCAGCCGATGGGTGCGTTCCGCCGCCTCAGCGTCCACGCCCCAGGCTTCCTCCTGAAAGGCCTCGTCGATCCGCGACAGGTCATAGGCCGTGGTCGCCTCGATCCATCCCCGCCGCGCCGCCAGCGCCAGCACTGCCGAGCCGTACAGCGCCGCGCCGAACGCCAGGCCCGCCAGCCCGAAGTCGTCCTCGCTCAGTGCAAACGCCCGCACGCCCGCCAGGGTCTCCGACGGCTGCTCGCGAAAGACGATGCCGCGGCAACGTTCAAACCTCAGGCCCAGTTCCGCTTCGGCGCGCTCCATAAGGGGCAGCCATCCGGCTTCCTGACGCGCCACCAATCCCTCCGGGCCCTCGGCGAAGTAACAGACGAGGTCCGAGGCCGCGTAGCGCGCGATCTGGTCAGCGGTGTCCGCCCGGGCCTGCGGGATGGCGTCCAGCGCCGTGTTGGCCAGCCGCGTAGCATGCATGGTCGCCATTTCGATCACGTCGGTCTGGGTGGCCCACTCCTGGGCGCAGAGTTCGGCCAGCGGCCGGGTCGGGATCACAAAGGGCTGCGCCTTGGGCGTCCGCAGCCGGCGCGTATCCAGCAGCACGCTCCAGCCGCCCTCGACCTCGGCCGCCTCGACGGCCTTGTAGAACCGCCGCGGCTGCTCGACCGGCTCGTGGAACCCCTTGCGCAGGTCCAAGCTCGCAACCTCCCGACGGATCAGCCCGCCACCCGTGCAATGGCCACGAAACCCGCCGCTGGCAAGACGGCCCCGGCTCAGGGCTGAGGTGACCTCAACCCGGACAACGTTGGCGCGCGGAAGTCGGGACCTGAAACATTTTTACCCGGATGTAATTGACGTCATATTTTTATCCGGGTAAATTATACTCATGTCCGTTTACACCGCCTTTTCAGGTCACATGCGCCTCGCGGTCGGCGATCTTGCCGAAACAGCCAGCGCCGCGTGGCGCGCTCACGCTGCGGACCTCGAAGGGCCGATCCTTGTGTTTGATCGCGCCACCGGCGCGGTGGTCGACCTCGACCTTCGTGGCGCCGAAGAGGATGTCCGCGGCCGTTACGCCGAGGCGGCTCCGACGGCCAGGCGCGGTCGTCCCAGCCTCGGGGTCGTGGCGCGCGAAGTCACCCTATTGCCGCGTCATTGGGACTGGCTCGCGAAGCAACCCGGCGGTGCGTCCACCACCCTGAGAAGACTGGTCGACGAAGCCCGCAAGTCCGACGCGTCCGCGGCGCGGGAGCGAACCGACGCGACCTATCGCTTTATCTCCGGCATCGGCGGGGACCTTCCCGGCTTCGAGGCCTACTCCCGCGCGCTGTTCGCCGGTGATGAGGAAATGCAGAGACAGACTTCGGCGGGCTGGCCGGAGGATATCCGAGACGAACTCGCCGTGATGATCAGCCGGTAGGTCAGGGTCCATGGCGGACGCCGCAGGGCGACCTTGCGGTTACGGTCCGCCGCTATCGCCCCTTCCGTCCCGCGAACGGGTCCGGATCGGCCTCGTGCACGTCGAAGCCGAAGCGGGCGAAGCCCGCCTCCAGCTCCGGGCTTATCGGCGCCTCCAGCGCCAGCATCCCGCGCGAGGGATGCGGCAACACCAGGCGGCGCGCATGCAGTTGCAGCTTGAGCCCGCCGGAGAGCTCCCGCGACAGCTCGGTGTTGTACTTCGGATCGCCCAGGATCGGATGGCCCATGGCCAGCATGTGCGCCCGAAGCTGATGGGTCCGCCCGGTGTGCGGCCAGAGCGCCATCCAGGCTGCGCGCGGTCCGGCGCGGGTGACGGTGACAAACTCGGTTTCGGCCGCCTCGGCGCGCTCCTCCCCGGGTTCGGCCGGGACCACCATCTCGCGGTCGCCGACGCCCTTCTTGATCAGCGGCAGATCGATCACGCCCTCGCCCGGCTTGGGAAACCCGGCCACGATCGCCCAGTAGACCTTCCGCGCCTTGCGCTTGGCGAACGCCAAGCCCAGCTTGGCCGCGGCCACCGGCGTCTTGCCCAGCACCAGCACGCCGGAGGTGTCGCGATCCAGCCGATGCACCAGCTTGGGCCGCTGCGTCCCCTCGCCCCAGGCCGAAAGCAGCCGATCCACATGCTTGCTGGTCTTGGTGCCGCCCTGCACAGCCAGGCCCGCCGGCTTGTTGAGCGCCAGCACCTCTTCGTCCTCATAGATCACCAGGCTGCGCGCATAGGCCGCCTCGCGCGGATCGATCTGGCCCTTCTCCCGCGGCGGCGGCGCATCCGGCAACGGCGGCACCCGCACCTGCGATCCGGCCGAGAGCCGCGTGTCCGGTTTGGCGCGCGCGCCGTCCACCCGGATCTGTCCCGAGCGCGTCAGCTTCTGGATCTGGATGTGGTTGAGATGCGGCCAGCGGCGCTTGAACCAGCGATCCAGCCGCACGCCCTCTTCGCCATGGTCGACATAGAGGGTGCGGACTTCCTTCATGCGAACACCCGCCGCGCCAGGAACAGGCCGACCCATAACGCTCCGACCGAGGCCGCCACCGAGCCCAGCGCATAGAGGCCCGCCGTCAGAACCGCACGGCGTTCAAGCATCTGCAAAAGCTCCAGTGAAAAGGCCGAGAAGGTTGTGAACCCGCCCAGCAGGCCCACGCCCAGCAACAACCGCCAACGCTCGGCGTCCGGACCGCCGCGCGACCAGAGCCAGCCCGCCAATACGCCCATCGCCAACCCGCCCAGCACATTCGCCGCGAAGGTGCCGTAGGGCCACGCCGCCCCGAGGCTCCGCATCGCCTGCAGGCCGAGGAGATAGCGCAGCACCGCGCCCGCCGCCCCGCCGGCCGCCACAAAGATCAACCCTTGCATCGCCCGCTTATGCGCGGACACGGCCGGTTTGCCAAACCGCGCCCTAGGTTCGCTCGCCCAAGGTGCGTCGCACCGCCCTTGCATCATAGACGTCGGGGCCGCTCGGCCGCGCGCCGCGCCCCATCACCACCTCGACCGTGGCCGAGAGCGACGGTCCGCCGCTCAGGTCGAAGTCCGTCCCGACACCGACCGAGACGCCGCCGCGCCGGCCGAAGTCGCCGCCGCCGACCCCCATGCTCATCCGCGGACCGCCCGCGCCGGCCCGCCGGTCGATGTAGCGATCCGCAACCCGGAACCAGTCATAGCCTTCAGCCAGCGCCAGATCGGCGGCCCGGACCAGGGCGTAGTCGCTGACCTGCTCGGCCGGCGCGCCGGGCCCGCCCCGGAAGGTGATCCGATAGCGCCCAGGCTCGATCCTGGTCTCGCTGTATCCAGGCCCCCGGGGTCCGGCAGAGGGCTGATAGAGCGTCGGCGGGGTCGCACAGGCTGACAGCGCCAGTGCGGCCAAGGCGGCGGGAACAATGCGCTTCATGGGGAGTCCCCTTCTCGAACCGCAGCTTGAGCCTCGAAGGCGGCGAAATCGAGCCCGAGGTCTTGGCACAGTCCCGCGAAATCAGCCGGAACCGGCGCCGTCAGCCGCATACGCCCGCCGGCCGGGTGCGGAAACGCCAGCGCGGCGGCGTGCAGCATCAGGCGCGGCGCGGGCCGTCCGCCCACAATCAGAGCGCCGCCGTAGCGCGCATCCCCCGCGATGGGTCGCCCGATGTGCGCGAGATGCACCCGAAGCTGATGCATCCGCCCGGTCTCGGGCGAAAGCTCCACCAGCGCCGCGCCGGTCGCCTCGGACAGCGTCCGATAGCGTGAGCGCGCCGCCTCCGCGTCCGGATGGTCGGGCTCGCAGACCCGCATGAACGCTTCGCGCCCCTGTTCATCGCGCCGCAGCGCCGCCTCGATAACCCCGCCGCGCGGCGCGGGCGCGCCGGGCGTGACGATGGCGAGATAGGTCTTGGCCACCCGTCGTCCCATCAGCGCCTTGCCCAGGAACCCGGCGCCCGGCTTGGTCTTGGCCGTCAGGATCACGCCGGAGGTGTCCCGGTCGAGCCGGTGGATCAGTCGCGGCCGCGCCTTGCCCGGCTTGGCGAACGCCCAAAGCAGTTCATCCAGCGTGTGCACCTGCCCGCGCCCGCCCTGGCTCGACAGACCGGCCGGCTTGTTCAGGGCCAGAAGCTCCGCGTCCTCATGCAGCACCAGACCGCGCACAAAGGCGACCTCGTCGGCGCTGAGCGAAACGGGCTTCGGGTGGGGCGTCGGCACGCCCCGCTTTAGCGGAGCACTCCAGCCTTCGCCATCCGCTGAGAATACCAGATCAGACCCGCGCAGATCGCGATGATGATCCCCGGCATCATCAGACCGAATAGCCTCACCCCATCGGGCGAGGCGGCGGTGTATCCCAGGCTGCCGATCGCGCCCAGAATCGAGACGCCGAACGCGTGGGTCGCCCAGCGCGACCGCAACAGCAGCAGCACGGATCCCGCCACCGAGCCCCACACGCCGATCGCCCAGATCGCATGCATCCAGCTCGGATAGGTTCCCATGTAGGCGATCATCTCGTCGGTCATGCCCATCTGCCGGTAGTAGGGCTCTACCTGCAGATGGCTCATCGTGTAGTCGTAACCGCCGAATGCGTTCCAAAGCATGGCGACGCCCGCCACGATCCAGAACACCAGCCCCGGCCTGGCCGCAGGCCCCGAATCCGCCGTCGCGTCGTCCGTCATGCTCGTCCCCCCC
>NZ_JBILUK010000015.1:0-28785 GCF_044371015.1 Phenylobacterium sp. | reverse complement strand
GCGAGACGGCCGCGAACGGGGACTTCACCACCCTCACCGGCGCGCGCGGCCTTCTGCAGGACGAGCCGCTGATCTTCGAACTCGGCGGCTGGGACAAGACCGGCGTGGATCTACCGGAGGCGGAGGTCGACGCCTCGGACCTCGTCGGGTTGGTGCGCTCAAGCCTGCCGCTGCCCGGTCTCTCCGAGCCCGAGACCGTCCGGCACTACGTGCGCCTCAGCCAGAAGAACCACGCCATCGACCTGGCGCTCTATCCATTGGGCTCGTGCACCATGAAGCACAACCCGCGCCTGAACGAGAAGATGGCCCGGTTGGCGGGCTTTTCCGACCTGCACCCGCTGGCTCCGGTCTCCACCACGTCGGGGGCGCTTGAACTGATCTCGCGCCTTTCCCACTGGCTGAAGACCCTGACTGGCATGCCGGCCGTCGCCATGACGCCCAAGGCTGGCGCCCACGGCGAGCTTTGCGGCCTGCTCTGCATCAAGGCCGCTCATGAGGCGGCCGGGCAGGGGGCCCGTCGCACCGTGCTGGTTCCCACCTCGGCGCACGGCACCAACCCAGCCACCGCCGCCTTCGTCGGCTATTCCGTCACCGAGATCGCCCAGACCGCCGACGGCCGCGTCGACCTGGGGGACCTCGCCGCCAAGCTCGGTGACCACGTCGCCGCGATCATGGTCACCAACCCCAACACCTGCGGCCTCTTTGAGCGCGAGATCGTCGAGATCGCGCGGTTGACGCACGAAGCCGGCGCTTACTTCTACTGCGATGGCGCCAACTTCAACGCCATCGTCGGCAGAGTGCGGCCGGGCGACCTCGGCATCGACGCCATGCACATAAACCTGCACAAGACCTTCTCCACCCCGCACGGCGGTGGGGGCCCTGGCGCCGGGCCGGTGGTGCTCTCCGCAGCGCTGGCGCCGTTCGCCCCGGCGCCCTGGGTGGTGGATGGAGCTCTGATCGAAGCGCCCGAGGGGGCCGCCGCCCAGGCTTTTGGCCGGATGAGCGCCTTCCATGGCCAGATGGGCATGTTCGTTCGCGCTTACGCCTACATGCGGAGCCATGGCGCGGACGGTCTACGACAGGTTGCCGAGGACGCCGTACTGAACGCCAACTACATCAAGGCCCGGCTGTCGAACGCTATGACGCCAGCCTTCCCGGACGGTCCCTGCATGCATGAAGCGTTGTTCGACGACGCCTGGCTGGAGGGTACGGGTGTGACCACGCTCGATTTCGCCAAGGCGATGATCGACGAGGGCTTCCACCCCATGACGATGTATTTCCCCTTGGTGGTGCACGGCGCGATGCTGATCGAGCCGACCGAAACCGAGAGCCGTGCGGAGCTGGATCGCTTCTGCGATGCGCTGTTGGCGCTGGCTGAGGCGGCCAAGGCGGCTGACGTCGATCGGTTTCGCCAGGCGCCGCATGTGGCGCCGTTGCGACGGCTCGATGAAACCCTTGCGGCAAGGAAGCCGAAGCTGGCGTGGCGTCCCGAGCAGCCCACTGTGGCGCCGGCGCCATTAGCGGCGGAATAGGCCGTCGTGATGAAAATTTAACGGCGGATCGGCTTTACGGGACTCTCGTAGGTACGCATATGAGTTCCGTTGCGGTGGACCTCCCCAGCCCGCCGCGCGTTCCCCAGGACGACTTAAGTGTCATTCGCCATGCCTTCTTTGCGTGTCTACCGCGCCGCGGACGACCTCGCACGCGAGGTGGCCGGCCGCATCAAGCGGGTCGGGCTGGCGGTGCTTGGCCTGGCGATCATCCTGTTGGGCGTGCTGATCGCGCCCCTGCCGGGCCCTGGGGGCATTCCGGTCATTGTGGTCGGGCTGATGATCGTCTTGAAGAACTCGTTCAAGGCGCGACGTCAGTTCGTACGCCTGCAGCGGGCGCACCCAAGGGTCATTTCTCCGATCCGCCGGCTGTTGCGGCGCGACCCTGAGTTCGTGCCGATGTTCTACCAGCAAACCCTTCGCGTGGAACGCATACTCCTGCCACGCCGGTTTCGCTTCGTGCGCGGCGCGCGCCGCCGCTTCCGCCGACGTTGACCAGAATCTGATCGGGAAACGTCCACGGACCCCGCGACCGCCCGGCGTCAGGCCGGAATTCGGCGGGTCTCCCCAGACGGACCGCCGCAGCATGGTCCGGACTGTCGAGGGGTCCGTGGACAGGTCACGAGCGTCCGGCGTTCCCCAACGCTAGACGCTCCACCCCGGACGCCGCCTCCAGGTGTGGAAGCGTTGGCGTCCGAAACGCATGAACTATTGCAGCTTCCCCGCTAGCTGACTGATCGCTTTATCGATCAACGGATCAGACTTCGCGCCGGCGATGCGTTGCATCAGCACCTGTTCGGCTATTTTCGTGGCCAGGTCTGCGGCCGCGGCGCGAACCTCGGCCTCGGCGCGCACCTCGGCAACCTTGATACGCTGTTCGGACAGCTTCTGACGTCGGGCAAGGCTCTCCTCGAGCTTCGCCTTGGCCTCAGCCTCGAACTGCTGGACCTGCTCCTGAGCGGCAGCGAGCATCTCTTGAGCCTGGCGCTGGGCGGCTTCCCGCTCGGCCTGTAGTTGGGTCAGCAGGCGCTGAGCCTCCTCCCGGATGCGTGCGGCCTCGTCCAGATCGGACTGGATTGCCGCCACCCGGGCATCGAGAGCGCCCGCTATCAGCTTCGGCGCCTTGGCCACAAAGACCACGATCACCAGGAAAATCAGCAGGCCGGCGCCGACCCAGAACTTGGCCTCAGCGGGGTTCAGGAAGTCGGGCATCAGACGAAGGCTCCGGCGATCTTGGCCTCGGCGGACGAGATGGGCTTGCCCGTAAGCTTCGCCACGATCGCCTCTGCGGTGTCGTTGGCAATGACGCGCACGTTGGTCATCGCCTGATCGCGGAGACCGCGGATGCGAACCTCGGCGGTCTCAACCTGGGCCGCCAATTCTGCGTCCTGGGCTGCCTGGGTCCGGGCCATCTCTTCAGACGCCTTCGCACGGGCGTCGGCGACGAGTCGGCGAGCGTCCGTTCGGGCGGCGTCGATATCGGCCCGCACGGCCTCGGCCTTGGCGTCGGCTTCGGCCTGGGTGCGGCGCGCCTCGGCCAGGGCGTCGGCGATCGTCTGGGCCCGGGTTTCGGCGACCCTCCTGAAACGCGGGACGAAGACGCGCGCGAACAGGATGTAGAGAATCGCGAACAGCAGCAGCAGCCAGATGATCTGGCCGCCCCAGTACTGGAAGTCGAACTGCGGCAAACCACCGCCTTCACCGCCGTGCGCGGCGACCTCGGTTGTCCCCGCGGGCACAGCGTGGCCGTGCACCGAATCAGTCGCGGGGGCGCCGTCGTTGGCGTCCATAGGGGACGCGGAAGGGATTTCGGGGGCCATCAGGCGCGAAAGTCCTTGAGGTCGACCCAAGTGCACGCAGCCCGCAGGCTGCGCGCCAAGGGCGGACAGGGCTTAGCTGAAGAGGATGAGCAGGCCGAGCACGAAGGCAAGGATGCCCAGAGCTTCGGTCAGGGCCGCGCCGAGGATGAGGTTGGTGAACTGGCCGCCAGCCGCCGACGGATTCCGCGTCGCGCCTTGCAGGAACCCGCTGAAGAGGGTGCCCACGCCGATTCCCGCGCCGATCATGCCGAGGGTCGCCAGACCCGCGCCGATGAACTTAGCCGCTTCCGCTTCCATGATGTTTTGGTCCTAGTGCGAAGTTGAAGTTGAGGGTTGAGAGCCGGCCGTCAGTGGTGATGGCCGAGGTTGACCACGTCGTTCAGATAGACGCAGGCCAGAACCGCGAAGACGAAGGCCTGCAGGAAGGCCACGAGAAATTCAAGCGCTGTCAGCGCCACGACGCCGCCCAATGAGAGCATGGCGCCCGGAATGCCGAGCAGGCCCAGGCCTCCCTCGGCGGCGAGCGCGCCCAGCGAGACCACGAAGCCAGCGAACACCTTCAGCGCCACGTGGCCGCCGAGCATGTTGCCGAAGAGTCTGAGGGCGAGAGTGACCGGACGCAGAAGGAACGAGATGAACTCGATCGGCGTCACCAGGATCAGCATGTACCAGGGCACGCCCGCCGGAACGAACAGCTTGTACATGTTGTGGCCGTTGCGGACGAAACCGATCACCAGCACGAGCAGGATCGTCATGGCCGCCAGGGTCGCGGTGACCGCAAGCTGCGACGTGGCGGTGAACACCAGGAACAGGCCCAGAACGTTCATGGAGAGGATGAACAGAAAGAGGGTGAAGACGAAGGGGAAGAACGTCCGGCCCTCGGCGCCTATGATCGAGGTGGTGAGGTTGTCGATGTAGTTGAACGCCGCCTCGCCCACCATCTGCAGGCGGCTCGGCACAACACTGGCCTTCGCCGTCGCCAGACCAAAGAACACCGCTATGCCCGCCGCGGCCAGGGTCATGGCCAGCGTCGAGTTGGTGAACGCCATGTCCACCACACCCAGGCCGGGGATGGTGAAGTCGGGCAGGTCCACGATCTTGTGGACCTTGAACTGACTCATCGGGTCGGCCATGCCGCCTCGACCTCCTTCAATCGTCTTCGTCGTCAGGCGGGAGATCCCGTGGGGGCCCCAGCTCGCGTTCGATCTCGGCCGACATCTTCTTTGCCGACTGGACCGCCATCCAGATCGAGATGCCGAAGCCCAGAAGGACTCCGACGATCATTCCCCAGGGCCGGATACCCGCCACCACGTCGACGGCGGCTCCAAACCCTAGGCCTACGAATAGACCTCCCAAAAGTACACCCAGCAGGCGATAACCATAACTTCCCGCCTTCGCACCATAGTCCTCTGGCGTCTGGGAGGTTCGCGCCGCCAAGGCTCCGGCTCGCGCGCTCAGATTTCGAAGCGCTTCGTCGCGCGTCTCGTCTGAATGGGGCATGGAAGGAAGCCTCGCATCCTGCCGCACCCGCCCCAAAGCCGGGATCTCAGGTGGCGCGGAACCTACAGACGCGTGAGCGGTGCGTCAAGGCTCGTTCGGGCTCTCTTAATGCATTGATATATAACATAAAATCGACATTCTCCCGACACCGCGATCCGCCTAGGGGCGGGCTATTGTGCGGCCATCGCCTCGGCTTGGCGCAGATCGACCGAGACCAGTTGCGAGACGCCGCGCTCGGCCATGGTGACGCCGAACAACCGGTCGGTGCGGGCCATGGTCACCGGGTTATGCGTAATGACCACGAAACGGGTCTCGGTGCGCCGGCACATCTCGTCGAGCAGGTTGCAGAAGCGGTCGACATTGGCGTCATCGAGCGGCGCGTCCACCTCATCCAGCACGCAGATCGGTGCAGGATTGGCCAGGAAAACCGCAAAGATCAGCGCCGCCGCCGTCAGCGCCTGCTCACCGCCGGAGAGCAGGCTCATTGAGGCTAGCCGCTTGCCTGGCGGGCAAGCGTAGATCTCAAGGCCGGCCTCCAGCGGATCATCGGACTCGATCAGCCGCAATTCGGCCTGACCGCCCTGGAACAGCGCCTGGAACAGGGTCTTGAAGTGATCGTTGATCACACCGAACGCCGCAGTGAGCCGCTCGCGCCCTTCTTGATTGAGCTCGTCGATCCCTTGGCGCAGTTTGGCCACGGCGCCCGACAGGTCCGCGCGCTCGGCGTTCAGAGTTTCGAGTCTCTGGGTCGTCTCGGTCGCATCGGTCTCGGCGCGCAGATTTACGGGCCCTATCGCATCGCGCTGCCGCTCCAATCCGAACAGATGCGCCTCGACGCCTTCCGGATCGGTGGGGATGGCCACCGCTTCTTCTGACAGCCTCTTGGCGAGTTCTTCCGGTTCCAGGCGCGCCGCCTCGCGGATCGCCTGAGCGGTCTCGGTCAACCGCTGAGCCGCGGCCTCGGCGTGCGCCGCGAGACCCGCGCGGGCCTCCCGGGCCTCGGCGGCGGCTGAGTCTGCGGCGCGAAGGGCGCGCTCGGCCGCGGTGCGCGCGGACTCGCCGACCGCCAGCGCGTCGTCGGCTGCGGCGCGGCGCGCCTCGGCGACCGAAAGCTCGTCCAGCAGCCGCGCGCGACGCGTTTCCAGCGTTGTCGGCGCCTCGCGCGCCAGAACCAGTGCGGCGTGGGCGCGTTCGCGGGCCTCAACGAGCTGTGTCAGACGACGGGCAGCACTGTCGGCGCGACGGGTCCAGTCGGCCCGCTCGCTCTCCAGCATCTCCCGGCGGCGTGCGCGGCCGGCATGGGCGCGGAACTCTTCGGCATGGGCCGCGCGAGCGGCGTCGTCTGCCGTACGGGCTGCCAGCGCTCCCTCGCGAGCGATGGCCAACGCCGCCGCCGCGCCACTGTCGGTGAGTGCGCCCAGCGCCTGCGCGGCGACATCGCGTTCCGCGAGGTGCTCAGCATACTCCGCCTCGAAGCGGCTGATCAGGTCATCCAGTGAACCGGCGCGCGCCTGAGCCAGGGCGGCGTTGCGATCCAACGTCTCGAGCTCGCTCCGCGCCCGGACGGCGGCGGCTTCCAGTTCCGGCAGGGCGCGGCGGGCGGCGCGGGCCGCCTCGTCTGCGTCGCGCGCGGCGGCCTGTGCGTCGGCGGCTGCCGCGCGAGCCGTCTCAGCGCCGGGGGTCAGACCTTCTATCTCGTCTTCCAGACCGGCGAGGCGGGTCTTCTGCTCTAGTCTCACCGCGGCCGGACGCGGGGCCTCGGCGCGGACCGTGAACCCATCCCAACGCCAGAGATCGCCCTCGCGGGAGACCAGGCGCGCGCCTGGCGCGAGGTCGGAGCACAAGCGTTCGCCATCGGCCTGGTCAACAAGCGCCACATAGGCGAGGCGGCCAGCCAGGGCGGCCGGGGCGCGGATCAGGGGCGCGATGGGGGTCGCGCCCTTAGGCCAGGCGGGCGGCGGCGGGGGATCGCGACCGCCCCAGTGCGCAGGACTGGCCGGATCGAGGGCCGCATCAAGATCATCGCCAAGAGCAGCGGCCAGGGCGGCCTCAAGTCCCTTGTCCGGCGTCACTGATTCTAGCGCCGGGGCGAAGCCGCCGCGCCTGGCTTGGGCTACCAGCCCGGCCAGCGCCCGAGCCTCGGCGGTCAGCCGCCCGAGGTGTTCGTCAGCCTTGCGTGCGGCCTCACGCGCCGCCTGTTCACGCGAGGCGGCCTTGGACCGTGCGTCTTCAGCGTTTTCCAAGGCGGAGCGGGCGGCAGTGAGCGCCACCTCGGCCGCCTCGAAACGGGTCCGAGCGACGGCGGCAGGGTCGTCGGCCGGTAGCGCCAGTGCAGCGCGCTCGCCTCGCGCCTGGTCCAGAGCCCGACGTGTGCGCGAGGCCCGCGCCTCGGCTGCTTCCAGGCGTTGTGTCGCTGAGTTCCGACCCGCCTCCTCGCTCGCCACGACGCCGGCCAGTCGCTCCACCTCCGCGTCGGCCGCGGCTCGGGCGGTTTCGGCGGCTCGAGCAGCGGCCTCCAACTCCGGCCCGCGCGCGGGCGCGTCAGCGATCTCGGCCAGAACAGTCTGCAGGTCCGCCCCGAGCCGCAATAGGGCGGCGGCGGCGTCCTCGGCGATCTGGGTCTCTCGGGCCTGATCGGTCTCAATGCGAGCCAGATCTTCGGCCAGTCGCGCCAGTTCGGCGGCATGCGCCTCGGTCTCGCGATCCAGTCGGTCCTTGTCGATGGCCAGTTTGTTGAGGACCGCCACCGCGATCGTCGAGGTTTCGCGCAAAGGCGCCATCCCTGCGTCGGCCTCCAGCGCTGCGGCGCTCGCCTGCGCCGCCGCCCTCGCCGTGGCCTCGACCGCGCGGGCCGCTTGCGACGCTTCTTCGGCGAGGCGGGCGGCTGCGGCCCTGGCCTCGGCCCAGCGGGCGCATAACACAGCGCTCTGAAGGGCGCGGATCTCGGCCGACAGCTTGCGGTAGCGCTCCGCTGCGCGCGCTTCACGCTTCAGCCGCCCGAGGCCGGTCTCCAGCTCGCGGGCCACATCATCCAGGCGGGTCAGATTGGTCTCGGCTGCACGCAGGCGAAGCTCGGCTTCATGGCGACGAGAATGGAGACCCGAAACGCCGGCCGCCTCTTCCAGGATCATTCGCCGGTTCTGAGGCCTGGCCGCGATCAGTTCTGAGATCTGTCCCTGACGCACCAGGGCGGGCGAACTCGCGCCCGTCGAGGCGTCGGCGAAAAGCAGCTGCACATCCCGCGCCCGCACCTCGCGGCCATTTATGCGGTAGGTCGAACCCGCGCCCCGATCGATGCGTCGCACCACCTCGATCACCGGATGGTCGTTGAACGCCGCGGGCGCACGACGCTCGGCGTTGTCGATGGTCAGCGCGACCTCAGCGTGATTGCGTCCTGGCCGCTTGTCCGAACCCGCGAAGATCACATCGTCCATGCCGCCGGCGCGCATCGCCTTGGCGGAGTTGGCCCCCATGACCCAGCGCAGGCCCTCCAACAGATTGGACTTGCCGCACCCGTTTGGCCCGACCACGCCGGTCAGTCCAGGTTCGATCCGGAACTCCGTCGGTTCGACGAAGGACTTAAATCCGGCGAGCCTGAGACGCTGGAATCGCACCGGATCAGCGTCTCCCAGCCGGCTTGGCGGCAGCCTTGGACGCAAGTGCGCGCTGGATCGCCGCTTCCATCTCGGCCAGGGTCGGCACCTTCTGATTGGGCAGCAGCACGCCGTTGATGAAGAAGGTCGGCGTGCCGGTCACCTTGTCTGTCCCGGTGGCGTACTCCAGCCGCGCGGCCAGGGCGTCATTGGCCTTCGCGTCGGTGATACAGGTTTCGAACTGCGCTTCGGTGAGACCGTTTTGTTTGGCGATCTCCACGAACACCGGTTTGATGTTGCCCTCGCGCCAGCGCGGCTGGCTGCGGAACACCTGATCAACGATGTTGAAATAGCGTGTTCCGCCGTTGCAGCGGGCCATCAGAAACCCGGCTGCGGCCACCTGCGCCGGGGCGGTCAGGAGCTCTCGAAGGGTATAGTAGACCAGCCCCTTCTCCACATACTTGGCCCGCAGACCGGGAAACACCTCGATGTGGAAGTCCGCGCAGTGCGGGCAGGTAAGCGAAAGGTACTCGACCACATGCACCGGCGCTTTGGGGTCACCCAGGCTCATGTCGCCCGGCGCCGCGCGCATCGCCGCGCCCGCCGCTGACGGTGCGGCCAGCGCCGCCAGTCCGGCGCCGACGGCTGCGCGGCGTGAGAGGCGGGTCATTGGGCCTTCATGGCCTCGGCCACCGCGGCGTCCAGCTCGACCATGGTCATCTCGCCTTCCTTCACCTTCTTGCCGTTGAAGATGAACGTCGGAGTCGAGGTGATGTTGCGGCCCTTCACCGAAGCCTCAACGCGGTCGTTCAGCGCCTGGGCGGCCTTCTCATCGCTTACGCAGGCGTTGAACTGGGCCTCGGTCATGCCCGCCGACTGCGCCACCTTGAGCAGCGTGCCGCGCGCATCCCCGGTGCGGAACATTTCTTCCTGCGAGTGGAACAGAGCGTCGAGAACGCTGAAGTACTTGTCCTTGCCTGCGCAACGCGCCAGCAGCACGCCCGCGGCGGCCACCGGCTCAGGCGGAGTCAGGAACTCATGGTAGGTGTACCGCACCTTGCCGGTGTCGATGTACTTGGCCTTGAAAGCCGGGAACACCTCTGTCGCGAAGCGCCCGCAATGGCTGCAGGTGGTCGAGGCGTACTCCTCGAAATGCACAGGGGCCTTGGGATCACCCATGGTCATGGCGTCGGTCGAGACGGCGGCAGCGCCGCCGCCTCCGGCCTGTCCGCAGGCCGATAGCGCGAGTGCGCCGAAGCTGGCGGCCGCGGCGATAATCAGGCGACGAATGAAACTCGACATCCGGGACCTTCTCCAGGGTGTGAACATAGAATTAAAGCGCGATTCCCGCGCCATCCTAGCCCTAGAGCCTGTCCGGATCAGATGGAATCATCTGATCCGTAAGAACAGGCTCGATTTCCTTGAGTTAGAGCGTGACGGGCGCCTGAACCGGTATCCACTTCAGGCTGTCGCGCTCTCGGGATCAGGATGGCGGCGGATGTTTGTCAGTTCCGCTCGTCGCGGGCCAGGACCCCGCGTCCCAGCGCCGCCAGCGCGTCCTTCAGCCCGCCTTCCGGTAGGTCGGACAGCCCCGCCGCCAGCCGCGCCTCTTGCGCTGCATCCAGCGGTCGCGCCGACCGGCGAACGAGCATGGCCGTATCGGGCCGCCTGAGCGGTCCCTGGATGATCCGCAAGCGGCCCACCGCACCTGCGCCCAGAAAGACGTTCACCCGGGCCAGAATATCTTGGGCCTGATGCTGTATCAGCGCCGCCGAAGGACCCGCCACCCGGATCTCCAACGTCGCTGTTGCACTGCCGCGGGCGGCGATCACCCGGATCGGTTCAGTCCGTCGGGCGATGTCGTCCCCAACCACCTCGCGCCAGCGCGCGGCCAGCGCACCGGCGCCCTGGCCGAAACGCGCATCGAGATCACGCACCAGCCCCTTCAGCGCCCGCCCGGCCGGCGGCGGGGGACGCCGTGCCGGGCGTGTGCGATGGCTCCCCAGAATCTGGAGCGCCTCATCCAGCGAGGGCAGGCGACGGTTCATGGCCTCGACCCTACCGCGCCGCCCTGGCGGATGGTAGGCAACCTCGCGTGGATATCCCCGCTTTGCATGCCCGCCTGCTCGACTGGTACGACGCCCACGCCCGCGATCTGCCCTGGCGGGTCGGCCCCCGGGTGGGTTTCGCGCAAGCCGATCCCTATAGGGTCTGGCTCTCGGAAGTGATGCTGCAGCAAACTACGGTGCCGCACGCCGCGCCCTATTTCCTGAAGTTCACCGCCCGTTGGCCCACCGTCTCCGATCTGGCGTCGGCGGACGATGGTGAGGTCATGGCTGCGTGGGCGGGCCTTGGCTATTACGCCCGCGCACGCAACCTGCTCGCTTGCGCCCGGTCTGTGGCTCGTGACCACGCCGGTGTCTTTCCGGACACCGAAGCCGGCCTGCGCGCCCTGCCAGGGCTCGGCCCCTACACAGCCGCCGCCGTGGCGGCCATCGCCTTCAACCGTCCAGCCAACGTGGTCGACGGCAATGTGGAAAGGGTGATGGCGCGTCTGTTCGCCGTCGAACCACCGTTGCCTGACGCCAAGCCGGAGTTGAGGGCCCGCGCCGCGGCCCTGGTCAGCGCCGATCGTCCAGGCGACTGGGCCCAGGCGCTGATGGACCTGGGCGCCACCGTCTGTCGTCCCCGCGGCCCGCTCTGCGAGCGCTGTCCTATCGCCACGGATTGCGCCGCCCGCGCGGCCGGCGCGCCGGAGACCTGGCCTCGCAAGCGGCCCCAGGCCGCACGCCCGCATCGGTATGGCGCAGCCTTCCTGCTGACCCGGAACGGGGACGTGGGCCTGGTGCGCCGTCCGCCTCGCGGCCTGTTGGGCGGCATGCTGGCATTACCGGGCTCGGAATGGCGCGCCGCGCCCTGGTCGGACGCCGAAGCGCTGGCCACGGCGCCCGCTCCGGGCGCGTGGCTGCGGGTCGCCGAGGTTGAACACGGCTTCACTCACTTTACCCTGACACTGAAGGTCTGGCGCGCCGAGGGTGACGCCCCTGATCTGTTGTGGACCCCGCGCGCGGGCCTTGATGCGCTGCCGAGCGTCTTCTTGAAGGCTGCTCGCGCCGCCTTGAACTAGGCTGCCGGTTTCGGGTCCTTCGGAAACACGAAGCTAAGTGTCGCGAGCGCGGTCAGCGACATGATCAATGCCGCCGCCGGGATCGCCGGAACGCCGAACCCCGCCAGCGCCACACCGCCGAGGGTCGCCCCGGTCGCCTGGCCCAACGAAAACACCGATCCGTTCAGCGCCAGCGCCACCGGCGCCCCGCCGGTCGCCTGGATCAGACGCGACTGGGTGACCGGTGAGATCGAAAAGATCGCTGTCGCCGCCAGGAAAACCGCCGCCAGCACCAGTGCGTCTACCGCCAACCCATGCGGCAGCACCCCATGCGTGGCCGCGAAATGCAGGCTCATCGCCACGCCTTGCAAGCCGATACAGCGCAGCACCCAGGCCTTTCCCGCGCCCCGATCGGCCGCCCGCCCGCCGAGCCACAGGCCCATGGCGGCGCCGAAGCCGATCATCGACTGGAACACCGCCACGCCTGCCCCGGTGATCCCGGTGCCCACCCGCACGATGGGCGCGATGTAGAGGTTGAGCGTCATGTTGGCGGCGAAGGAGAGAAAGCTGGTCAGATAGATCGGCCATACAACTGAGAGATCGATCTTGCCGCCTTCGCGCTTTGCCGGCGCCGGGACCGGCGGCAGGAAGACGCTCACCGCCGCCAGCGCCACGCCCGCCAGGATCGCCGCGACGATGAACGTGGCGCGCCATCCGAACATCGCGCCCGCTACGCTGCCGATCGGGATGCCGACCACGAAGGCGAGGGTCATGCCGCCCGAGACCATGGCCAGCGCGGAGCCGCGCCGCTCGGGCGGCACCAGCGAGGCCGCCGCCACGCTGGCCGCCGGCGCCGAGATCGCACCGGCGAGCCCGGCCAGCGCCCGCAACACCAGCAGCGCTTCGAAGTTGGGCGCCACCGCGCAGGCCAGATGCAAGCTCACCGCCGCCACCAGCCCCACGATCACCACCAGCCGGCGGTCGAGCTTGCCCAGCGCCCAGGCCGCCACCGGCCCCAGCGCCGCCGAGGTCAGCACGTAGGCCGTCTGTAACTGCCCGGCCACCGCGGTGGAGACGCCGAGGTCCGCCGCCATGGTCTCCAGCAGACCCGCAAAAATGAAGGCCGCCGACCCCGACGCGAAGGTGCAGAGCGTCAGGACGTAGATGCGCGGGTTCATCCGGCGAGGTTGGCCTGTTCTTCCGCTCGCGACAACGTGGGAAGGATAGGCCCTCCTTGGCCCGGAACCATCATCCTGCTTGATGATAGGGGCGTCCGCAGCGCCAGTCACGAGCTTGGCGCTCTTGTCAGCCGGCGCGCAGAGCCCCTTGGAGGGTTGGGGCGACTGAGCCTAACCTCCCAAGCATTATGCGGATGCCCCTGCCCGACCCCGCGCTTCTCGCCCGCAAGGCCGAGATCGTGCGGGCGCTGCGTCGGATCGTGCCGGGCGAGGGCGTGGTCTCCGAACCGGTCGAGCTGATTCCTTTCGAGAGTGACGCGCTCTCGGCCTACCGTCAGGCCCCGATGGCGGTTGTGCTGCCCGAGACCACAGCCCAGGTGTCCGCCGTACTCGCCTGGTGCCAGGCCAATGGGGTGAAGGTGGTGCCGAGGGGCGCTGGCACTTCGCTTTCCGGCGGCGCCCTGCCGCTGGCCGACGGGATCGTGGTGGGGCTTTCAAAGTTCAACCGCGTACTGGAGGTGGACTACGTCAACCGATGCGCAGTGGTGCAGCCCGGCGTAACCAACCTCGGGATCACGGCCGCCGTCGAGACCCAGGGCTTCTATTATGCGCCGGACCCCTCAAGTCAGATCGCCTGCACCATCGGGGGCAACGTGGCGGAAAACTCGGGCGGGGTGCACTGCCTGAAGTACGGACTGACGACCAATAACCTGCTCGGTTGTGAGCTTGTGTTGATGAGCGGTGAGGTCGTACGCATCGGTGGCAAGACCTTGGACGTGGATGGCTATGATCTCCTCGGGATCATCACCGGCTCGGAAGGTCTGCTGGGGGTGGTCACTGAGGTGACGGTCCGGATCCTCCCCAAGCCTGCCGCGCAACGCGCCCTGCTGTTGGGCTTTCCCTCGGTGGAAGCGGCGGGCGCCTGCGTGGGCGATATCATCGCTGCGGGGATCATTCCGGCCGGGCTGGAGATGATGGATCAGCCGGCGGTGCGCGCGGCCGAGGCCTTCGTCGGCTGCGGCTATCCGGTGGACAGCGCGGCGCTGCTGATCTGCGAGCTGGATGGTTCCGAGGCCGAGTGCGACGAACTTGCCGGCCATGTGCGGCTGCTGGCCGCGCAACGTGGCGCGGATGTGGTGCGGGTATCGACCTCCGACGCGGAGCGCCAGGCCTTCTGGGCGGGCCGAAAGGCCGCGTTCCCGGCCGTCGGGCGGCTGGCCAGCGGCTACCTCTGCATGGACGGCACCATCCCGCGCGCCCGGCTCCCGCACGTGCTCTCTGAGACCTATCGAATGGCCGGGACGTATGGTCTTGCGGTGGTCAACGTCTTCCACGCCGGCGACGGCAACCTCCACCCGCTGATCCTCTATGACGTCGACAGTCCCGATGAACTGGAACGTGCAGAGGCGCTGGGGGCAGACATCCTCAAGCTATGCGTCGCGGTCGGCGGCGTGCTGACCGGCGAGCATGGGGTCGGCGTGGAGAAGCGGGACCTGATGGGCGAAATGTTCGATCCCACCGATCTGGCCTGTCAGCAGCGCTTGAAGTGCGCTTTCGACCCAGGACTGCTGCTCAATCCGGGCAAGGTGTTCCCGACGCTGCACCGATGCGCGGAGCTCGGCCGGATGCATGTCCACCACGGCAAACTGGCCTTTCCGGACCTGCCGCGCTTCTGATGCCCGAAACCTTCGCCCGCGCGCTCAAGCCCACCAGCCCCGAAGAGGTGCAGATTCTCGTCGCCGAGGCCGGCGCGGCGGCGCGGCGGATAGAGGTTATGGGCTCGGGCTCCAAACGCGGGATCGGCCAGATGGAGCCGGTGGACCTTGCACTCTCCACCGCGCGGCTCGATCGGATCATCGACTATGCTCCTGAAGAACTGACGCTCACCGCCCAGCCCGGCGTACGCATCGCCGATCTCGAGCGGATTTGCGCGACGCGCGGCCAGATGCTGCCGTTCGAGCCGCCGCGCTGGACGCGACTGCTCGCCTCGCATGGCGAGCCGACACTGGGAGGCGTCCTGGCTGCCGGGCTGTCTGGCCCGCGACGGCCGCGCGCCGGCGCGGCGCGGGATCACCTGCTGGGTTTCCACGCGGTCTCCGGACGGGGGGAGGTGTTCAAGGCCGGCGGTCGCGTGGTGAAGAACGTCACCGGCTATGACCTGATGAAGCTGATGTGCGGGTCCTGGGGCACTCTCGCGATCCTGACCGAAGTCACCATCAAGGTGGCCCCGCGTCCCCGCACTGAGACGACGTTGCTCCTCTCAGGCCTGGCCGACGTGCGGGCCAGCGAAGCGATGACGCTTGCGTTGAACGGCCCCTTCGAGGTCTCCGGCGCGGCGCACCTGCCGGCCCATGCCGCGCGCGCCCGGCCGCTCGGCGCCGCGCACCCGGTCACGGCCATGCGGCTGGAGGGTTTCGAGGCCTCGGTGGCCGCGCGGCGTGAGGCTCTGGCCGCGGCGCTACGGCCATTCGGGACGCCGGAAGCGATGGAGGCCGAGGCGAGCCGGGCCCTTTGGGTCGACATCCGCGAGGTCGAGGCCTTCGCGGGCGATCCGCGTCCGCTGTGGCGGCTGTCGCTGCCCCCGGCTTCTGGCTGGCGCGCGCCGCACGCCCTGCCGGGCGATGCGCTGTACGACTGGGGCGGGGCCGTGGCCTGGATCTTGACCGAAGCGCCGGACGCGCGCGTGCGGGCGGTCGCGGCCGAACTTGGCGGCCATGCGCTCTGCCTGAGGGGGCATCCGGCCTTCGGTCCGCGAAGGGGCGGCCACGGCGCGCTGCAGGAGCGTATCAAGGCGGCGTTTGATCCGCTGGGCGTGCTCAATCCCGGGCGAATGGAGGCGGCGACGTGAAGACCGGCCTTACCGCAGAGCGGCTCTCCGCGCCGGGCGTGGCGGCCCAGGCGGCAGAACTCAAGAAGTGCGTTCAGTGCGGGTTCTGCACCGCCACCTGTCCCACCTACACCCTTCTGGGCGACGAGCGTGACGGTCCGCGCGGGCGCATCCAACTGATGCGCGAGATGCTAGCAAGCGACGGCCCCCCGCCAGCCGGAACTGTACGGCATGTCGACCGTTGCCTGTCCTGCCTCGCCTGCAAGAGCGCCTGCCCTTCGGGCGTAGACTATGCGGTGCTGGTTGACGCGGCGCGGGCGCGGATCGAGGCGCATCGTCCGCCGCCTGTACGCGCCCTAAGGGCGCTGCTGGCCTGGACGCTGACCGACCGGCGCCGCTTCGGATTGGCCCTGAAGCTGGGGCGCCTCGTCAGGCCTTTGGCCCCGCTCGTCGAACGGCTGGGTCTGAAGCCGCTCGCGGCGATGCTTGATCTCGCCCGCGGGCCGCCGCCAAGGTCTGAGCCCGTCGCCCTCGCCCCCTCGACCCTGCGTGGTAGGGTTATCCTCTTGCAGGGCTGCGTAGAACCCGTGTTGTCGCCTCAGGCCCGCGCCGCAGCCGCGCGCGTGCTGACACGGATGGGTTTCGAGGTGTTGACTGTCGCCGGAGAGGTCTGTTGCGGGGCGCTGTCCGAGCACCTGGGGCGCGCCGGCGAGGCTGAAGCCATGGCCAGGACTAACCTGGCGGCTTGGGCCCGAGTTGGCCCGTTCGACGCCATCATCACGACCGCGGCCGGCTGCGGTACGGCGTTGAAGAGTTACGCTAGGCTGGTCGGGAGCTCGGCGCCGGCGCGCGACATCCTGGAGTTCATCGCTGAGGCCGGACCGCCCCCGATGGCCGCGCCGGAACGGCTTACGATCGCCTATCATTCGGCCTGCTCGCTGCGGCACGGCCAGGGTATCGTCGAAGCGCCCACGCATCTTCTTAGGGCGGCCGGTTTCGAGGTCCAGACGCCCGCCGAGAGCCATCTCTGCTGCGGCTCGGCGGGGGTCTACAATATCCTTCAACCCGAGATCGCCACTCGGCTTCGCGATCGCAAGGCGGATCGATTGAATGCGGTCGGAGCCGATGTGATCGCAGCCGGCAATGTCGGGTGCGCCGCCCAGCTCGAGCCGGTCGTCGGCGCGCCCATCGTCCACCCGGTCGAGTTGCTCGATTGGGCCAGCGGCGGGCCGAAGCCGTCGGCTATCTAAGCGGCGCAGCGGCCAGTTCGGCTTCGGCTTTGCACATCGCGACGTCAGGCGTGGGACCGCCGGCGCGGGCCCTGGCTAACTCGGCGCGGGCGGCTTCGAGGTCGGCGCGGAAGGTTGCATCCGATTGCAGGACAGCGTGGATCGCCGAAGCGTTGGTGCGGGCGGCGTCGACCGCCGAGATCGAGTGCACGCCGCAGACCGCCCGGCTTTCGCCGAAGGCCCGCGCGCGGACCAGGATCGGCGTGGCGCGGTCGGGCGCCAGGTCGGCGAGGATCAGTCCTCCGATCCAGCCCCAGGTCGCATGGCCGGAGGGATAGTCAGGACTGGCCGCCAAACCTTCGGACTTGGGCACGCAGATTGGGCCATCCTCGATCAGGTAGGGCCGCTTGCGCTTGAACACGTCCTTGACGCTGGCGACCTGCATTCCAACGTCAATGCCGACCCGCCCCAGCAGCGCCGCCAGCCGAGGCGCGGATTGCGGAGTGAGCGTGACGCCGAGCGCGCAAGCGAAGGTTCCCATCATCGGCCCCGGGCCCGTCGGCACGTCGGCCTGGGCCATTTTCCAGCGGGGCGAGCCCTCGAGCTTGCGCGAGGCGCGGAAGTAGCCCTGGTCGTCCACCTCGCGTGCCGATCCTGGGGCCGGGGCGGGCGGCAGGATCTTGGCGGCGTCGGGCCATCTGGCGGCCCCGAGATAACCACTGGGCGCCTGGGCCGTTGCAGGGGTCAACCCTAGGAGCCCGGCGAGCGCGAGGCCCGCGATCAGATGGCGGCGCATAGAGGTCTCCGAGGGGTTGCTATTCGTCTTCGTCGAAGCGGGCAGCGATCAATGCGGCGAGCGCCGCGATAGCGGCGTCCGCGTCTTCGCCTTCGGCCTCGATGTCGATGTGGCAGCCCGGTGAGGCGGCCAGCATCATCAGGCCCATGATGGATCGCGCGTCCACAGTCTGGCCGTCCTTAGAGACGCGAACCTCGGCGTTGAAGCTGGCCGCCGTCTTGACGAACTTGGCCGAGGCGCGGGCGTGGAGGCCCCGCTTGTTGATGATCTCGACGGTGCGGGCGGCTTCGCTCAGCTCACTTCTCTCCGGCCAGGACGTAGGAGGCGACGGAGATGTACTTTCGCCCGGCTTCCTGAGCGGCGGCAACCGCATCTTCCAGCCCGACGCGGCTTCGCAGGCTGGCGAGCTTGATCAGCATCGGCAGATTGAGGCCCGCAATCACCTCGGCGCGGGTCTGATCCATCACCGAGATCGCCAAGTTGGAGGGTGTCCCGCCGAACATGTCGGTGAGCAGGACTACGCCGGCGCCGGTCTCCACGCGGCGGCAGGCGGCCAGGATATCCTGGCGGCGGCGCTCCATGTCGTCGTCCGGCCCGATGCAGATGGCTTCGACCGCGGACTGCGGTCCGACCACATGCTCCATGGCGAAGATGAACTCCTCCGCCAGCCGGCCATGCGTGACGATCACGAGGCCGATCATGAACGACGATCCAAGGGGTATCCCCACCCGATGGCCCCGAATTGGGGGCAGAAGCGTTGCTAGATACGCCTCTTGTGCGCTGCGTCAAAGGCCGTGAGCGCGCGACACACCTTCATAGGCGCCGAGGGGTGGAGGAAACTGACCTTCAGGCAGGGTATCGGCACGTCGCAGACGGTCTGGAACTCAGGACGAGGAAGCCTTTCCGGCGATCCCTGGATGAGCAGCAGCCGGATCTCGGCCAGGTCGATTGCGGGCGCAGCGACGATGCCGAGCCCGCGGATCTCGATCTGGTCGCGCAACGGCTCCGGGGCGCGGCCGAAGAGCCGGCGGCTGTCCGACCAGACGATCACCCGATCATCCGCCACCAGCCGGAACCCGGCCGCCAAAAGCCGGAGCGCCAGGTCGCTCTTGCCGGCGCCGGAGGGCCCCTCGATTAGGACGCCCTGCCAGCGACCCTGCGCCCGGCGCGCCAGGAGGCCAGCGTGGCGGACTTCGCGCGTCATGCGGCCAGAACCGGGAGATTCAAGGTGAAGACGGCTCCGGCGACGGCGCCGTCGGCAGCCATTCGGTTGTCGGCGCACAGCGCGCCGCCGTGATGGGCCGCGATCTGGCGCGCGATGGAAAGGCCGAGGCCAGAGTTTCCACCGAACGCCGCGCCCTTGGGTCGGGATGTGTAAAACCGCTCGAACACGGTTTCGAGGTTCTCGGGCGGGATGCCAGGCCCTTCGTCCGCCACCGTGACCACCGCATCGCCGCCACTGCGGGCGAGCGTCACACTGACGGTTCCGTCGATCGGACTGAAGGAGCGAGCATTATCGATCAGATTGCGGATGATCTGACTGAGCGGGCCCTCCCGTCCCATGACGCGGCTGGCCTCGGCGCCTGGTTGGATGGAAAAGGTTACGGCCGCCTGGCCGCGCCCGGTCTCCTGGTAGAGCCCGACAATGTCGCCGAGCAGGCGGGCGAGATCGACCGGCCGCGGCGGGTCTCGGGAAAGTTCGGCGTCAAGGCGTGAGGCGTTGGAGATATCGGTGACCAGACGATCGAGCCGCTGGACATCGTTCTTGAGAATCTCGGTCAAGCGCGCCCGAGCAGCCGGGTCCTGCACCAGGTCTAGAGTCTCCACGGCCGAGCGCAGGGAGGTCAGCGGATTGCGGATCTCATGCGCCACGTCCGCCGCGAAGGCTTCAATGGCGCCGATGCGTTCTGTGAGGGCGGAGGTCATGGCCTCGAGACTGCGGCTCAGGTCGCCCACCTCGTCGTCGCGTTTTGCGAGGTCGGGCAGGGTGATCACCCTCGCTCGGTCCTGGCGGACGCGGTCAGCGGCGCGGGCCATGCGCGAGACGGGCTGCGCCACCAGGCTGTTCAAAAGTAAGGAGGAGCCCAGCGTCGCCATCATGGCGATCAGCACAAAGGGGATCAGCGCCCGGCGCTCAGCCGCGATGATCTGGTCCACGTCGCGGGCTTCCAGGGTGACGACGCCTAGCACGGCCCGCACATGGCGAATGGGTATCGAGACTGAGACCACGCGGCCGCCATGGTCGCCGCGGCGCAGGCCCGACCAGACTTCGCCCGACAGCGCGGTGGCCACTTCGCGGGCCAGGGCTTGTCGGGCGGCGACGTTTCGATTGCCGACTTCCCGCGTCTCGGCCTCCGCGGTCGGTCGCGCCACCGCCGGAGGAAGGTCGCTGGCGTCGACCCGGTCGGCCATCCACTCGGAATCGGCCACCACCCGGCCGTCGCCGTCGAACAGTCGCGCCCTTTGCGCCTCTGGGTTCGAGAGCGTCTGCAGCAACTCGGCGGCCAAGGCGGCGTCCATGCGCGGCTCGGGCTCGCCGATCGTGGCGGCCTGATCGAGGATGCTGGCGATCAGTTCGCCCTGGGTGGTCAGACTGTCGATCCGGGCGTTGACCAGACCTCGCCGCAACTCGTTCAGCACCAGCGCCCCCGCCACGACGATGGCCAGGCTGAGCAGGTTTAGCCCGAGGATCAGCCGTCCAAGCCGCGACCCGGGGAACCGGCGCGGCCGACCGGCCGGCGGCCGGGCCTCAGGATTCCCGGTACCGGTAGCCGACGCCATAGAGGGTTTCGATCGCGTCGAACTCAGGATCCACCTCGCGGAACTTCTTCCGCATGCGTTTGATGTGGCTGTCGATGGTGCGGTCATCGACATAGACCTGATCGTCGTAGGCCGCGTCCATCAGGTTGTCGCGGCTCTTCACGAAGCCCGGCCGCTGCGCCAGCGACTGCAGCAGCAGGAATTCGGTGACAGTGAGCTTGACGGACTTGCCGTCCCAGAGGCTCTCGTGGCGGGCGGGATCGAGCGTCAGCTTGCCCCGCTTCACCGCGCGGCCGGCCTCGCCGGAGGCCACGGCCGCCTGGTCTTCCGGATCGCCGCGGCCGGCGCGACGCAGCACCGCCTTCACCCGTTCGATCAGGAGGCGCTGGCTGAAGGGTTTGTGGATGTAGTCGTCGGCGCCCAGATTGAAGCCCAGGATCTCGTCGATCTCCTCATCCTTGGAGGTGAGAATGATCACCGGCAGGTCCGAGGTGCGCCGCAGGCGCCGCAGCACCTCCATGCCGTCCATGCGCGGCATCTTGACGTCGAGGATCGCCACGTCCGGCGGATCGTTCTCCAGCGCGGCGAGCCCCGAGGCGCCGTCATAGTAGGCCTTCACGGCATGGCCGTGGCTCTCGAGCGCGAGGCTGACCGAGGTGACGATGTTCTCGTCGTCATCGACGAGGGTGATGTTGGCCATCGAACGAAGCGAACTCCCAAGGAGATCAGAAAGGGCAACCCTATTGGTCCTGCACCATGGCCTCAATGGGGCCAAGAGGTGGCGTGACGTGGCGTCGCGGGTAGACGCCCTTGCCCGAAGCCGTACTATTCGTCCGACAAGATCAGGCTCCCAAATTAGACTGGGCCGTCCGAAGTGAGGAAACACACGATGATCAAGACACGCATCACCGAGATGTTCGGGGTGGAGACGCCGCTCGTCATGGGCGGCATGACCGGGGTTGGCTATGCGCCGCTGGTCGCCGCGGTGGCCAATGCCGGCGCCCTCGGCTTCATCACCGCTCACCACAGCCAGTCGGCCGAGGAGCTGCACAAGGAGATCCAGCGCTGCAAGGATCTGACCGACAAGCCGTTCGGTGTGAACCTGACGCTGCTGCCGTCGCTGAATCCCATCCCCTATGACGAATATCGCCGCGCCATCATTGAGAGCGGGATCAAGATCGTCGAGACCGCCGGTCGCGCGCCGGTCGATCACCTGCCCGACTTCAAGGCCAACGGCGTCAAGGTGATCCACAAATGCACCAGCGTCCGCCACTCGGTCTCCGCGGTGAAGCACGGCTGCGACGTAATCTCGATCGACGGGTTTGAATGCGCTGGCCACCCGGGCGAGGATGACATCGGCCTGATCGTGTTGCTGCCTGCGACGGTGGACGCCATCGGCGACGTGCCGGTGATCGCCTCGGGTGGCATGGCCGACGGCCGCAGCCTGGCGGCCGCGCTGATGCTGGGCGCCGATGGGGTCAATATGGGCACCCGTTTCATGGCCACGCAGGAATGCGCCATCCATGAGAACGTGAAGCGCAAGATCGTCGAGAACACTGAGCGCGATACGCTCCTGACCAATCGCACCCTTCGCAACACCAGCCGCGTGGCGCGCAACGCAGTCTCCGAGGAAGTGGTCAAGATCCAGCAGGATCCGACCAAGACCATCGAGGACGTGCGTCATCTGGTGGCCGGCGTGCGCGGCCGCACCAATGTTATGGGCCAGGGCGACACGGATGGCGGCATCTGGACCGTCGGCCAGAGCCAGGGCCTGATCCACGATATCCCGAGCTGCGCAGAGATGGTGCGGAACATCATGCGCCAGGCGGAAGCCACTCTGGCCCGGAACGCGGCGCGGGTCGCGGCCTAGGCGCAGGCCCCGCATGGCACACGAGCCTCGCCCCTTGAGGGGCGGGGTTTGGCGGAGTTCGGTCTCAGTCGCGCCGCGACAGCTCGCCCTGGCGAGGGCGCGGCGCCGCTGCCTGCCGCCTCAAACCGCGTAGGCGCGCTGGTAAGCGGGCCTTGCCTTCAACCGCTCTTCGTAGGCCGCCAGGCTCGGCGCGATAAGATCGCCAAGGCCGAAGAGGCGGGCTAGGCCCAGGGTGTAGCCGACAGAAACATCCGCGAGCGTAAAGCGGCCCGCGGCGAGCCAGGTGCGGCCGTCGTCGAGGGCGCGCTCCAGCACCGCCTGTCGCTGGACAAATGCGGTGCGGCCCATCTCGGCCACGGCCTCGGAATGTTCGGCGAACCGTCGCGCCCAGGTGAGCGGTGGTGCGAGGGTGGACTCACCGAACCAGAGGTATTGCAGGTAGTCGGGAAAGCCCGTCTCGTCGGGCGCGACGATCAGGTCGCTGTTCCGAAGGCGGGCTATATACTCGCTGATCGCCAGGCTCTCGACCATGCGGATCGCGCCGTGCTCCATGGCCGGCAGGGCGCCGGCCGGGCTCACCTCCAGGAACTCGGGGTGATTCTGGCGCACGGGCATCTTCAGCGCGACAAACTCGTAGGGTGCGCCAGTCTCTTCGCAGGTCCAGAGGGCGCGACGCGAGCGGGCGCCGCCGCTGCCGTAGATGCGGATCATCGGAGAGGCTCCTTCAAGCTTGGCGAATTAGGTCGTCAGGGCCGAGACGACCGACTCCAGAACCTGATGCGCCTTGGCGCGCATTTCGTCGTCAGTGGCGTCCTGGATCGGGTGGTCCACCAGCACGTAGCGCGCATCCTCCATGCCCAACGCCTTGCGCTGAACCTCGGCGGCCTGGGCGAACTCGCTGGAGGCGATGGAAACGGCCGGAAGCCCCTGGATTTCGAACCATACAGTGTCGTGCAGACTGCACGTCGTGCAGGATCCTCAATCGGCGAGGGCTTCCACCAGGACATTGCACTCCGACTTGATCTTGAGGCGCAGGTCGGACGGGCAGGGTTTGGTAAAGGTGGGCTTGGCGTAGCGGTTGATCGCCACCTTCGGATAGCGGGCCGCCAGCAGCCTCTCGAGCTCGTCGAGAAGCACGTTGCCGCGCGGCTTTGAGATATCGAGCAGACCTATCACGCCGGAGATATCCCCCGTGCGTGGGGTGACCTGTCGGGTGACGGGCACCCGCTCATCGGTCGGATCCAGAATTGTCGTCATCGACGCCCTCCGAACTTCTGATGTGAGGCTATCAGCAATCGATTTTGCGGGAAACGACCGTTGAGCCCATCGGGCCGGTCACCCAGCCATGAAAGGCGGCGGAGAACTTCCCGGCGTCGGCGCCCGCCACCACGATGTGGATGAACTTGCCGTCGGCGAACTTGCCGACCGGCGTGGCCAGTTGGGCCTCGGTCATCTTGGCCGCTGAAGCCAGGGGAATCCCGGCGCCGGAGACTTCGTTGGCGACCATCTCGCGCATCGGGCGGGCGGTGACCGCCTGGATGCGCTCGCGCAGGCGCTGCTTGGAGTAGGGGCCGTCGACGGTGAGCGTCTGGATGTGCTCGGGGCAGACCACAAGCAGGGCGTCGGTCGGCATCCGGCGAATCTTGGGCAGGAACATGCCTTCCAGGCCCAGGCCCAGGGTTCCGGCGATCTGATTGGGCTTGCGCGATTCCTGATCGACGATCTGTACTGGTCCGCTGGTCATGGCGAAGGCGGTGACGACGGAGTCCTCACGCTTGAAGCCGCGCTCGACGTGCAGCGGCTCCCAGGGCGAGCCTTCCTCCCACTCGGCGAAGCACATGGTGAACTTCATCGGGTTGGACAGTGTGGAACGATCCACACCGCCGGGCCGTGCGCCGCCCAGGTTGCGGATCACCAGCCTGAGCGCCCGACCAATGGTGGCGTTGGCGCGATTGCCGTTGCCCAGCGCTGCGAGCCGCATGTTCATGCCGATCCGCTCGCGGATCGGGCCGTTGATCACCAGCACCGGGGTGGCTCCCATGGTGGTGGCGTTAACGCCGTGGGCGTTGAACTCGTCGGTGCAGACGGCCTCGACCGCGGCGATCACCACCGGCAGGTATTCGGGCTTGCAGCCGGCCATCACTGCGTTGATGGCGATCTTCTCCACGCTCGCCGGGGCCATGTTGGGCGGCACGACGGCGACGATGTCCTGGGGGTCGCGGATCGTGCCGGACAGCATGCGCAGGACGCGTTCGGGCGTCGGCGGAACCAGCGGCAGGCCGTCGCTGAAGCCCTGGTCGAACATAAACTCTTCGATGTCGTCGGCGGCGGCGATCTCGATGCGGCGGGCGCGGATCGGACTGCCCTCGGCCTCGGCCAGCAGGCGGTGGTGAATCTCGGGGTCGAGGTGCTTGGAGCCGCAGCCGGGTCGCCAGTCGGGCAGGTCGGCCCAGGCGACGGCGGCGGGTGGCGCCGAAAGATCGGCGGCGACTGTCTGGGCGAGCTTTTCCCACTCGGCGCGAACAAAGCCTTCCAGCGGTGGGCGCGGCGCGCCGTCCGGTCCGGTCCAGTAGACGGCTGGCACAATCTCGAAGCCCCAGGCCAGCGAAGCGCGGAGCGCGCTGTCGTCAAGGATGGGCAGGGTCAGGCCGTGGCGGTCCCTGAGGATCGCATTGCCGTCGGCGGCCTGACCGACCATCCAGATGTCGGCCGCATCGCCCCAGGCCTGATGAAACGCTTCCAGAACCGGAGCGGCCAGGTTGCAGGTGTGGCAGTCTTCCTTGACGAAGGCGACTAGGCTGGGTCGACCGGTCGGGAAGGCGCGAGACTCGCCCGCCATGTCGCGAAGAACGAAGGCCGGGGCAGGTTCAGTCATCTCTGAGGCCTCAAGTCGAACAGGTGGCGGAGGTGGATGGGAATCGAACCCACCACACGCCTTTGGGACGTGTCACCGGTTTTGAAGACCGGGGAAGCCACCAGACTCCAGTCACCTCCAGCAACTGGACCTTAGAGCGGGATCCTTGGCTCGGCCACCTGGCGCGTATCTCCCTCGCGGATCGTATCGCCGCGTGCGTCGAGGTGCTCCATCACCGGTACGATGAACTTGCGCGAGGTGGCGAGCGCCTCGCGCGCCTGCCCGGTGGCGAAGCGCGCCGGTGGCGGGAAGGCGGCGCGCAGGGCCACCACAGCGTTGTCCAGCGCCTCGGCATGGAAGATCAGCGTCTGGCGCAGCGCCACGTTACGCAAGGCGATCAGGCGACCGGTGTCGATCAGCAGGTCGATGAGGGCGGGATCGTCTTCGGTCGGGTCCGGGAAGTCCTTGGGTGCGGGAGGGTTCACGCCCCCTGCGCGCAACAGGTCTTCGATCTCATGGAGCCGCGCCCGGGCCGCCCGGGAAAGCGCGGCGACCGGGTCGTGGTCACGCAGGGCCGCCTGGCCGCGCGCGAGGCGGATCTCGCCCGTCGCCGCCAGATGCTGTTCCAGATGGGAGATCAGGGCGGCGGACATGACGCGCGCCAGCTGACCGCGCAGCGGGCCGAGCGGCGTTCCCGCCTTTGTGGGTTGGGCGCGATGGGCCTCGGCCAACTGGTCGAGATAGGCCCGCTCACCCTCCGAGACCGCGGCTTGTGACGCCATCAGGTCTTCATCCAGTTGGGCGCAGATCGACGACAGAATCGTCCGGACCACGTCGGGCGCGCGGCGCGCGAGCCGTGAGGCCTCCGCCACCGAGATCGCGCCACCGTCGCGTCGCGCCAGATGCGCGGCGATACGATCGAGGTCGCCTGCGGTCACGGCCTCCAGAAGCGCGCGGCGGGCTTCCAAAGTGCGCGCCCGCAGCATCGGGGCCTCGGGATCGAGAACCAGGGCGCCGCCGATGGTCTCGGCTGGGGAGGGACGGCGGAGGATGGCCCGCTGACCGGCGTGGGCGATCACCGGCGCATTGAACCGCAGCTGTACGAGGCCCCGGCCGCCGGGCTGGATCGGCTCGCCGCCAATAAGGCGTACCCGAGCCATGTCAGCCCGCGCTCCCCACATCACGCGAAGTTCGTCGCCGGACTTGAGCGGCCGGGCGCAGGTTGGCGCGACCACGAGGTCCACATCGACCCTCAGGGTGGGGTGGTAGGCGCCTGGCTTGCACAGCACCTCGCCCACGCCCGTCTGGTCGACCGAGACGCCGCGCAGGCTCGCCGCCACCCGCCCACCGGGGCGGGCGACGCCAACGGCTTGGCCGTGCACCTGCAGCTGGCGCAGGCTGACGGCTTGGCCCGAGGGCAGCAGTACAGCCTCTCCACCGGCCTTCAACGGTCCACCCTGCAGCGTGCCTGTGACCACCGTACCGACCCCGGCGACGCTGAAAGCGCGGTCCACCGGCAGGAACGCACTCGGCAGGGGATGGGGCGGCGGCGCCCTTGCGACAAGCGCCGCAAGTTCGGCATGCAGTGTCTCCATGCCCTCGCCCGAAACCGAAGAGCAGAACACCATCGGCTCGCCGGCCAGGAAGCTTCCGGCGAGGTCTGCAGCGATCCGCGCCTCGATGGCCGGCCGGTCCTCCGCCGCCAGCCGGTCGGCCTTGGTGATCGCCACGAGCCCGGCCCGGACGCCGAGGAGTTCCGCGATGCGAAGGTGCTCGCGGGTCTGGCGGCCGAAGCCATCGACGGCGGACACGACCATCAGGGTCGCGCGCGCGCCGGCCGCGCCCATCACCATGGCCCGGATGAAGTCCTCGTGCCCGGGAGCATCCAGAAATTCGACGCTGCCTGCCGGATAGTCCCGCCAAGCGAAGCCGAGCGTGATCGAGAGCCCGCGCGCCTTCTCCTCGGCCAGCCGGTCGGTCTCCATCCCCGTGAGCGCACGGACGAGCGCGGTCTTGCCGTGATTGACGTGGCCGATCACTGCGAGGCTGAGGGGCGCCGGTGACGAGACGGGTGCGGACATCACTCAAGCCCCTAAGGCATCCGCTCGGATTGGCGAAGGCCGCCGCCGGTCTGTAAGCTCAGGGACCAAAGGGGAGACGCGCCATTTCGACCAGGACCTCCGAGACCGCTCGCCCTGATCCCCGCCGCCGCCTGCCGGCGGTGGGCGTCGTGTGCGAGAACGCGGGCGCCCGGCCGCTGATCGCGCGGTTCGGTTCCGAGGCGGTGGCCCGGGCGGTGCGAGGCGCCGTGGCCGAGGCCCGCGCCGGGCTTGCGGCCGGTAGTGAGTTAGCGCCGACGATCACCGATCTGCTCTCGATGGCCGCCGAGCGCCTGGAGGCGGGCGGGCGTGAGACGCTCTTCCCGGTGATCAACGCCACAGGTGTGGTGATCCACACCAATCTCGGTCGCGCCCCGCTGGCGCCCGAGGCGGTGGCGGCGGCGCAGGCGGCGGCGGGATATGGCAATCTGGAACTGGAGCTGGATAGCGGCCGACGGTCCTCGCGCCAAGATCACCTCGACGGCCTGATCGCGGAAATCACAGGCGCGGAAGCCGGGATTGCGGTCAACAACTGCGCCGGCGCCGTGCTCCTGGCGCTCGCTGCCCTGGCCGAACGCGGGCCGGTGATCGTCTCGCGCGGTGAACTCGTGGAAATCGGCGGCGGCTTCCGAGTACCCGACGTCGTGGCCCAGAGCGGCGCGGTCCTGGTTGAGGTCGGCACGACCAACAGGACCCATCTTCGGGACTATGAGGAGGCGTTGGCCGCGCATCCGGAAGCGCGGGTCATTCTGCGCACCCATCCCAGCAATTTCCGCATCAGCGGCTTCACCAGTGCTCCGGCATTGGACGCTCTGGCCCATTTCGCGCACGCCCACGGTCTGTTGCTGGTCGAAGACCTTGGGGGCGGGGCGTTGGTCGATCTGACGCCCTATGGGATCACCGGGGAGCCCACCGTTCAGGAGAGCCTCAAGGCCGGTGTCGATCTGGTGCTGTTCAGCGGCGACAAGCTGCTGGGCGGGCCGCAGGCCGGGCTCGCGGCGGGACGGCGCGCGCTAGTCGACCGGTTGGCCAAGCATCCGCTGGCGCGAGCCCTACGGCTAGACAAGCTGTCGCTTGGGGCCCTGGCCGCCACCTTGCGGCTCCATCGTCCGCCTTCGGACCCAACAGTGAGAGTGCCAGTGTTGCGGATGCTGACCGAGCCCCTATCGATCGTCGCCGCGCGGGCCGAGGCGCTGTCGACGCGGCTCGCCGACATCCCGGCTTTGGAGGCGGCGATCGTGGACACTCAGGGGTACGCCGGCGGCGGCGCCCTGCCGATGCAGGCTTTGGCCAGTCGCGCGGTGGCGCTGCGCAGCCGCCGGTTCAGCGCCGAAGCCCTCGCGCAGCGTCTGCGCGCTGGCTCGACGCGGGTGCTTGGTCGCATCGAGCAGGATCTCGTGCTCATCGACCTGCGCACGGTCGATGATGGCGAGTTGCCCGCACTGAGCAAGGCGATTCGGGAGGCGGCTTGATCGGAGGGAGCCGCGAACGGGCCGCCAGACGATACTCGAGAAGCCTGCTCCGTCCAGATTCAGGACAACTCCGGCGTCAGGCGCGGCCTCGGAGGGACTCGAACCCCCGACCTTGGCTTTAGGAAAGCCCT
>NZ_JBILUK010000140.1:0-8118 GCF_044371015.1 Phenylobacterium sp. | reverse complement strand
GCAGATGCAACTCCAAATGATCAATGCGGGTGAAAGGCGCCGAATTGATCGTCCCACCTACGCAGCAAAGTTCTGACGATTGGTGACCGGACGCGAAAACTGTTGCCCAAATTGAGTAGCGCGGCCGAGCCTGCGTCGGCACTTGCGCGCGGCGGGCAACCCGAACACGCTTCGCGCGGGAGCGAGGTGCGATGAGTCGTTGGCTACGGACCTGGATTTTGACGACGGCGGGGTGGGCGTGCGCGGGCGCCGCTACGGCGCAGGACATGATGTCCTTTCCCGCGTCGCTGGAACGCGAGCCGTTGCTTCTCTGGTTGCAGCGGGAGACCGACATCGCGCCGGAGCGGGTCGTGGCGGTGACCGCCCAGGCCCTGACCTCGGTTGTATCCACCTTTCCGGCCGGCGGTGGCGCCGGGCCGCGCGTCGTGATCCGCGCCGAGGCGCTGAGCGCCGAGACGCAAGCGCGCACAAACGCGCTGTCCTGGCATGTTTCGATGAGCGCCGATTGCGCCAACCGCCGGGTTCGGTTGGGCGAGACAACCGGCTATCCACAACGCAATCTGTTGGGAGACCTCCGCGTACTGCGCCCGGCTGAGACGGAGTGGCGGCGGCCGGAACCTGGCACGGCCCTGGACAACGCCTGGCGGGCGGCGTGCGAGAGCGGCTTCAAGGGGCCGTTCCAGTCCGCTGCGGTGAGGGTCGCGCAGGTTGATCCGCCGGTTGATGCGACGCCGGCGGCGGCTCTGCCGCCGACCCCCGAAGCCCCGCTGGCCCCCAGGATCGACCCGCGTCCAGCCCCGCCGCCGCCCGCACCGGCCGCAGTGGCGGCTCCGGAGCCCACGCCCAGGATTGTGGCGGCGCGTCCGGCCGCCGCCTCGGGCCTTGCCGCGCAGGTGGGGGCTGTGGTGTCGGACGCTGAGGCGCGCAGCCTGTTCGCGCGACTCGCCGCCCAGGTGCGTGGCCGGCCGACCTGGATCGAACAGGCGGAGGTTGGCGGTCGGATATGGCGCCGCGCCCTGGTGGGCGGGTTCGCAGACGCCAATGAGGCGCGGGCCTTCTGCGCGGCGGTTAAGGCGGGCGGGCGGGACTGCTTCCTGCGGACCGATTCAAGAAAGCGTTCCCCTGTGGGTTGAATCGCGATGCGCGCATGAGGCGAGTATAGGCATAGTGGCGCCGGGGACGACCGCATGCTTGTTTGCGTCCGCCGAGGAGACCTCATGCTGAGTGGGCTGAGACGCGTGTTGACCAGTCCCGTGACCGGACCGGTCGCGACGGCCGTGGCGTTCGGATTGGCTGCGGCGCTTGTCGTATCCACCGCAGGCTGGCGAGCCGAACAGTCGCGGTACGAGGCCAGGCTTGCAAGTTTGACCCGGGCGGCCGAGACCGCCCAAGCTGGACTCAGAGCGGAAGTGGCCGCCTGTCGCGCCTCCGATGCCCGCCGGGAAGCCCTGGAGGCGGAGTTTGCCCGCCGTGGCGGTGGACCGGCAGACGCCGATGCCCTGCTGGCGTCCTCGCCGGAGGGCATAGACGCCTGCGCGCGGATGGAGAGCGCCGATCGGGTCGTGCTGCAGAATCTGAAGCGATGAGCCGGATGAAGGCGCACCGAGGCATTGGACTGGCTGCGGCCACCCTGGCTCTGGCGGGGTGCCAATCCCTGAAGCCAAAGCCCGCGCCGACGCCGCCGACGCCCGTGGTGACCCCTTCGCCGCCGCCGGCCGCGGCCGAGCCCGCGCCCCGGGTGATCCGTCTGCCGGCGCGGAGTTGTGTGCCGCGCAACCTGCCGCCGGCGCCGCGGTATCCCGACACGGATCAGGCGCTGCGAAGCGCCGCCGGCGCCGCCGACCGCTATCAGCTGCTGGCGGCCGGCCGGCTGCTGCGGCAACGACGGCTCGAAGATCTCGAGCGCGTCATCGCCGCCTGCCGGTGATCAGAACCGCCGCTGGATCTCGAGGCTGTAGGTGCGCGGCATGATGTAGGACACCGTCTGGTTCACGCGGTTGAACAGCGGGTGGTTCACGTTGTTGGCCACAGAGTTGTTGCTGATGCGCCCTCCGCTGACGCCTGCTGAACCACGCTGATCGAACGCGTTCTTCAGTGAGGCGATAACGGTCCACTTGTTGTCGTGATCGTTGAACAGCACCCGGAAGTCGTTCGTTCCGTAGGATTTGGCCCGATTGTAGTAGGTGTTGAACACCGAATAGTAGGTCGCCGCCCGCCAGACATAGTTGCCCGATAGGGTGAGGTTCCCCGCGCCGATGTCCCAGGTGTAGTTGGCGTTGATCGCCACGCGGTGCGGCGTGGACGACGGCAACCGATAGCCGCTCAGGTCCTGGTTCACGTTGACCAGCAGGGAGCAGGCCGGCGGCGTACGGCCTGGAATGCAGGCGTTGGGCGCTTGGACGGACGCCGGCGCGATTTGTGCGCCGGGCTGCAGCGCCAGCGGATCGTCGGGATCGGGCGAGAAAACGCCCTTTTTGATCTTGGCGTTCAGGTACGAGTAGTTGGCCAGAATCTGCAGCCGGTCGATCGGCTGCCAGATGGTCTCGATCTCGAGCCCGAAGTTCTCGGCCTTGGGCACGTTCACGAACCGGGTCTGGTTCGCGCCCAGCGTCTCGTTGAAGAACGACAGCGGGATCTGGATGTCCTGATAGTCGTAGTAGAACGCCGAAACGTTGGCCTGCAGGCGTCCGCCGAAGGTCTTCTTCAGCCCGACTTCGTAAGCGTCGATGATTTCCTTGTCCGTAGTCACGAAGGTCTGCAGGGTCGTGGTTCCGGAGTCGAAGCCGCCCGCCTTGTACCCGCGAGAGACCTTCGCATAGGCCAGGGTGTCGGGATCGGGCTTCCAGTCGACGCCTAGGGTGCCGGTTACGGCGCTCCATTTTTCATTGAGCAGGCGGTGGCGCAGGCCGGTGGTCGGGTCGGTGTAGATGCCGGCGACGCCGCCGACCACTGCGGGGTCGGTGACCTGCACGCCATTGATGGTGGTAAACCCGGGCGCGCCGACAGCCGTGACGTCTACCGGGCGACCATTGACGCGCGAGACGGGGCAGACAGCGGTGAACAGGCAGAACAGTCGCGCACCCTCGAACGAGGTCTTCTCGTCACGAGTGTAGCGCAGTCCGGCCGTGACCTTGAGCTGCTCTGTGGCCTGCCAGTCGATCTGGCCGAAGGCCGCGTAGGACTCGTTCTTGTTCTCGGATTCGCCGACCGCGTAGCGGCGGAGCGGATTGGGCGCCGCTGCGACAGTGGCGGTCGGGGCGGCGGCGTTGAACAGGATCGGCGTCTCGAACCGCGCGTCGTCAGGGAAGCGGGCGTCGGAGAGCCTGTAGTTCGAGCCCTCACGATACTGATAGACCCCAACCAGCCACTGCAGCGGACTGTCGTTGGTCGAGGCGATGTTGATCTCGTTGGAGAACCACCAGACCTCTTCCTGGTACTGGTTGTGCTGACGCGGGAAGTAGACCGGGCTCACCGTCGCAGTCTGGCCGGGCAGGCCGAACAGCGGGTTCGGAAGCGGCCCCAGGAGGAACGGCGCCTGGCGCGAGGTTCCATCCAGATCCGTCTGCAGCCGGTAGTCGTAATAGGTCAGGCCGGTGATGTAACGGATGTCGAAGCTATCGGCGTGGAACGTAACGTTCAGGGTCGTGGTCTGGCTTTCGAGATTGATATAGTTGCCGTCATCCGTGTTGTAGCAGAATTGGCAGGTGTTCCCCGGCAGCGCCGAGGCCAATCCGAAGGCGGCTGAGTTCGGGGTGAACGGCGCCTGCAACGGGTTGTCGTTGACCCGGAAGCCGTAGGCGGCGGTCGTGCGTCCGCCCGGACCGCGGCCCAGCGTGTGCCACTCGGCCTGCGAATGCTTCAGCCACCAATCCAGTTTGCCATCGGCCAGTGAACCATCGAGCTGGCCTTCGACGTTCCAGAAAGCGCCGCGGCCGCCCTCATCGGGCGTCGCGGGATTCAGGTTCTCGAACACGCCCTTGCCGACGTGGCTGTAGGACCCCCCGAGCCGCCCGCGGATCCCCGCGAACAGCGGACCCGAGATCATGGCTTCGCCGACCTTGGCGTCATAGCTGCCGTAGGAGGCGCGGGTTTCGGCGGTGAACTCGTCGGTCGGGCGCTTGGAGATGATGTTGAGCGCGCCGCCGATGGCGTTCTTGCCGTAGAGCGTGCCCTGGGGTCCGCGCAGCACCTCTGTGCGTTCGATGAACATGGTCGACTGGGCGAAGGCGGTGACCGACGAGGTGTAGAAGCCGTCGTTGTACATCGCCAGTCCGCCCTCGGTTGAGCGGTTGTTCGAGAACCGGCCGATGCCGCGCAGCGAGGCGCGGTCATTGTTGGTGGAATAGGCCAGGCCCGGCGTGAAGTTGGTCAGGTCCTGAACCGAGTTGATGCCGACGACTTCACGGCGCTCATCGGTGAACGCCGAGATGGCGACCGGCACGTCCTGCAGGCTCTGTTCCCGCTTTTCGGCGGTGACCACCAGTTCTTCGATCTCGTTCGCCGAGGATTGGGTCTGTGTTTGGGCGTAGGCCGCGCCGCCCGCGAGGGCGAAAACGCACGACAATAGGATCGACTTGCGCGAAAGCATCCGGACGTTCCCCCAAGCTCATTTATGGCGCCTTTGTGGCGTCCAAATTCGAATGTCCGGCATGGTGGCCGCGACGTCAACCCGTGTGACGATTTCGTACTGTGAGACAGCCGAAGGGTTGAGGGCGAGCGAGGTGCGGGCAGGGGCGGGGCCCGTAACGCCCCGCGCCACGCCCCGCGTTCACAAGACCCCCAGCATCTCCGCCACCAGGGGGTGACGCACGATGTCGCGGTCCTGCAGGCGCACGACGGCGATATTGCCGACCGCCTCCAGCTTGGCCGCGACGGGGCCGAGGCCGGAGAGCTCGGGCAGAAGGTCCGACTGGTTGGGATCGCCGGTGACCACCATGGTGGAATGCCAGCCCAGGCGGGTCAGAAGCATCTTGAGCTGCATGTAGGTGCAGTTCTGCGCCTCATCGATCACCACGAAGGCGTTGTTCAGCGTGCGGCCGCGCATGAAGCCCACCGGCGCAATCTCGATGGCGCCCTCGGCCATCAGGGCGCGCACCCGCTTCATCGAGAGACGGTCGGAGAGTGCGTCGTAGAGCGGGCGCAGGTAAGGTGCGAGCTTGTCTTCGGCGTCGCCGGGCAGGAAGCCGATGCTCTCCCCGGCCTCGACGGCGGGGCGTGACAGCACGATGCGGCCCACCCGGCCGCTCTCCAGGGCCTCCACCGCCTTGGCGATGGCCAGATAGGTCTTGCCGGTTCCGGCCGGGCCCAGGGCCAGAACCAGGTTCTTGGCGTCGACGGCGTCGATCAGCGCCTGCTGGCCGGGCGACTTGGCCTTGATGGTCTTGAGATAGGCCTGCTCGCGTCCCTGTTCGCGATCATCATTGTGGTGCTGGAGCGGCGACCACCCCCGATCGACCGGGAGCCTCCGAATTTTGTCATCCCCCTCGAATTGACCGGCGTCGAACGCGCCTTCGCGCAGTTGTCGCTTCAGAGCTCGCTTGCTCATGTGGTCTCCTTGTAAATCCATAGGATCGGGGACAAGAAAAAAGGGCGTCCCGTGCGGGAGCGCCCTGGTGGAGTCGCGGTGGCGATGGCTCGAGGCGACCGGAGGTCCCTCTGGCTGGGTCGGTCCGGGCGTTGACGCCCGGGGGAACGTTCGGCGTGACGCCATTCACTCCAGTCCAACGCGGCTGCGAACGAACGGAATTGCCCCTTCGAATCGCATCACTAGAATGATCCTAACGTGGTTTCGAAATCGTTAAACAGACCCCTCAATCAAGAAAAAGGACGCGCACGTGCCTGTCTACAGTCTCGGAGATGTGACGCCTGTATTACCGAAAGATGACGAATACTGGATTGCGCCAACGGCCGCCGTGATGGGGCGAGTTGTACTGAAGAAGAACGCCTCGATCTGGTGGGGCGCCGTGCTGCGCGGCGATAACGATCCGATCACCATCGGCGAGGGCTCGAATGTGCAGGATGGCAGCGTTCTGCACACGGATACGGGCTCGCCGCTCAATATCGGTGCAAACGTCACGGTCGGCCACATGGTGATGCTGCACGGCTGCACTATCGGCGACGGCAGTCTGGTGGGCATCGGCTCCACGGTGCTGAACGGCGCGGTGATCGGAAAGAACTGCCTGATCGGCGCCGGCTGCCTGATCACCGAGGGCAAGGAAATCCCGGACAACTCGCTGGTGATGGGCGCGCCGGGCAAGGTGGTGCGCGAACTCTCATCCGAGCAGGCGGCGCGGGTCGCGCTGGGTGCGTTGCACTATGTGGAGAACTGGAAACGGTATCGGCGCGAGTTGCGCGAGGCGTCTTGACCTCCCCAGCGTCGCGCGCCGACGGTGGGGCCCATAAGAGGAGCAGCGCCATGTCTTATCAGTACATCAAGGTCGACCGGGACGGACCGGTCACCATCTTCACGCTCAATCGGCCCGAAGTGATGAACGCGCTGCATTCGCCGGCGCACTTCGAAATGGACGAGGCGCTCAACGCCTTCGCGGCCGATCCGGACCAATGGGTGGGCATCGTCACCGGAGCCGGCGAGCGGGCCTTCTCGGCAGGCAACGACCTCAAGCATCAAGCCTCGGGCGGCAAGATGGGCAATCCGGCCTCGGGTTTCGCGGGCCTGACCAGCCGGTTCGACCTCGCCAAGCCGCTGATCGCGGCGGTGAACGGGGTTGCTATGGGCGGCGGCTTCGAGATCGCGCTGGCCTGCGACATCATCATCGCGTCCGATCAGGCGGTGTTTTCGCTGCCGGAGCCGCGCGTCGGGCTGGCGGCGCTGGCGGGCGGGCTGCACCGTCTGCCTCGCGCCATCGGAACCAAGCGGGCCATGGCCATGATCCTCACCGCGCGCCGCGTGTCGGCCGCAGAGGGCCAGGCGCTGGGCTTTGTGGATCAGGTTACGCCGGCCGCGGGCCTGATGGACGCAGCCCGGGCCATGGCCAAGACCATCTGCGAACTGGGCCCAATGTCGATCCGCGCGTCCAAAGAGGCGGTCTATCGCGGCCTCGACGAGCCGAGCCTGGAAGCCGCGCTCAAGGGGCAGAATCGCTATCCGGCGGTGGCTGCCCTTTACACCTCTGAAGACTTCAAGGAGGGCCCGCTGGCCTTCGCCCAGAAGCGCGCCCCGCAGTGGAAGGGGCGGTAGCCCCTTCGCCCAAGGCAGCGGATACGCCGTCGGCTCATCCGCTCTGTGCCGACTGCGGCGCCCAGACGCTGGGCCGCTACTGCCATCATTGCGGTAACGAGGCTCACGTGCATCGCACCCTCGCCCACCTGGGCGAGGAACTGCTGCACGGGGTGGCCCATTTCGACAGCCGCGCATGGCGGACGCTGCCGATGCTGGCGTTCCGGCCGGGGCGGCTGACGCGCGGCTGGATCGAGGGACAGCGGGCTCGCTATGTGAGCCCCCTGGCGCTGTTTCTGTTCACCGTCTTCGTCATGTTCATGGCGCTGAGCTATGTGCCGGCGCCGGCGGAACGGCCGGTGGCCCAGGAGGCGCGGGCGGCGGCGGCGCGCATCCAGGCCCAGGCCGGCGAGGCGCGAGACGGCGCAATCCAAATCCAGAGCGACGGCGACTGGAGGGCGGCCATGGTCCGGCTGGCGCGTGAGGGCCAACTCGACACCGGAGATCCCAAACTGGACGCCAAGATCCGCCACAAGCTCGAGAACCCGGACCTGACGATCTACAAGCTGCAGCAGACCTTTTACAAATTCTCGTTCCTGCTGGTCCCGATCTCGGTTCCCTTCGTGGCCCTGCTGTTTCTTTGGAAGCGCGGCACGACGCTCTACGATCACGGCGTCTTCGTCCTCTACTCGCTGACCTTCATGTCGGCCCTGGTCCTGCTGACGGCGCTGGCCAACCGGATCGGCGGACCCGTGTCAGAGGCCGGCGCGACGGCGCTGGTGCTGGCGGTTCCGACGCACATGTTCTTCCAGCTCAAGGGCGCCTATGGGCTGCGCTGGGTCTCAGCCGCCTGGCGGACCGTGGTGCTGCTGATCTTCTGCGGCGTGGCCCTGGGGATGTTCGGACTGTCGATCCTCTGGCTGGGGATGATGTGATCCGGC
>NZ_JBILUK010000014.1:0-28963 GCF_044371015.1 Phenylobacterium sp. | reverse complement strand
CATCAACACCGGCGAGGGCGCCAACAGCGTCACCGGCGGCGCGGGCGCTGACAGCATCACCGGCGGTACGGGGGCGGATACGCTCTCCGGCGGCGGCGGGACCAACACCATCTTCGCCGGCGAGGGCGCCAACAGCGTCACCGGCGGCGCGGCGGCCGACACCATCACGTCCGGCTCCGGCTCCGACACCATCAACGGCGGCGACGGCGCCAACGCGATCAGCGCGGGTGAAGGCGCCAACAACGTCACCGGCGGGACCGACGCGGACACCATCACCGCCGGCTCCGGCGCAGACACGATCAGCGGCGGCGACGGCGCCAACTCGATCTCGGCCGGCGAGGGCGCCAACAGCGTCACCGGCGGCGCCGGCGGCGAGACGATCACCGCCGGCTCGGGCGGCGACACCATCTCCACCGGCGGCGGCTCCAACTCGGTCACGGCCGGCGGCGGAACCGACTCGATTGTCGGCGGCGGCGCCAATGACAGCTTCTCCGGCGGCGCCGGCACCGACACCATCACCGGCGGCGGGGGAACCGACACGTTCTTCTACGCGGCCGGCGATACGGGCCTCGCGCTCGGCCAACTCGACCGGATCACCGACTTCACGGCCGGCGACGTCTTCGAGTTCGGTCTCGCGGCCGGCACGGGCGCGAACTACGCGGCCGAAGCCACGGTGGCCGATTTCGCCGCCGCTCTCGCCGCCGCCAACACGGCGATGGACGGCACGGTGATCTACGCCGCCTACGCGGTGGGCGCGGACGTCTTCGTCTTCGCCGACACCAACGCCGACGGCACGGCGGACCAGGCGGTCTTGCTGGCCGGCTCGACCCTGGCGGATGTCAGCTCGGCGAGCTTCATCTAACCGCGACGTTCAAACGATCCTGGCGAGGGCCGTCCTTCGGGGCGGCCCTTTGCTTTTGGGCCGCATCGGGGCATTCCGGGCGCCATGGCGACGCGATCCCCGGGGATCGACCGGTCGCCGTCGACGTCGCCGATTCCAGGGGTGTTCTGTGCAAAATCATGGCCTCCGCCCTGATCTCGCCCGGTTCGCAGGCCATCGCGCGCTGTGACCGGACCTCGAATCCTCTTCGTCGTCGATGCGGGTCCCATGACCGGCGGCGGCCACGTCATGCGCTCGCTCACCCTGGCTCAGGCCCTGGCGGCTCGGGGCGCCGCGCCGCACTTCCTGGGACCGCCCGCCATGGCGCCGGTGCTGGACGGGTTCGCGCCGGACATGCCGCGTACGCCGGCCGGCGATCTCGTCGCGGCCGCGCAGGGCCAGGCCTTCGACGCCGTCGCCATCGACCACTACGGCCTGGCCGCGCCCGAACATGTCGCCATTGCGCGAGGCCGCCCGACCCTGGTGATCGATGACCTCGCAAACCGCGCCCTGGCGGCGGACCTTGTTCTCGACGCCGGGCCGGCCCGCAAGGCCGCCGACTATCTCGGCCATGCGCCAGAGTCGGCGCGGCTTCTGTTGGGCCCGGCCTTCGCGCCAGTCCGCCCGGAGTTCGCCGCCCTGCGCGCCACCGCACTGGCCTGGCGTGGGGAGCCGGTGCAGCGGATTCTGGTCTCGCTCGGCCTCACAGACCTGGGCGGGATCACCTCGCGGCTGGTCGAGCGGATCCGGCCCCGCGCCGCCGACATCGGGCTCGACATCGTTCTGGGCGCGGAAGCGCCGAGCCTGGCGGGTCTGTCGAAGATCGCGCGCCGGGACAGCCGGCTCCTGCTCCACGTCGCGACCCCGCATATGGCCCGCCTCACCGCCGAGGCGGATATCGCCATCGGCGCGCCCGGCTCCTCCACTTGGGAGCGCTGCGTCCTGGGCCTGCCCTCGATTACCGTCATCCTGGCCGAGAACCAGCGCCCCGCCGCCAAAGCCCTGGCCGATCGCGACGCCGCGCTGGTGCTCGATCCCGCGGACTCTGGCTTCGACGCCGCCTTCGATCATGCGCTCTGGCGGCTGTTGCGGGACGCCGATCTGCGCCGCCGCCTCGCGGCCAACAGCGCCGCCCTCTGCGACGGCGAGGGCGCCGGGCGCGTGGCGGATGCGTTCCTGACAATCATCGCCGCGCGCGCCGCAGGCCCCTGAGCGCCCGACTTCACCGGTCGCCCGCGCGCGGAATCGCCACTACATTGCTCGGATGTCCGAACCTCGTTCCGTCCGCTGCCTGATCGTGGGCTCCGGCCCCGCCGGCTACACCGCCGCCGTCTACGCCGCGCGCGCGCTCCTGAAACCGGTGCTGATCCAGGGCATCCAGCCCGGCGGCCAGCTGACCATCACCACAGACGTGGAGAACTATCCGGGCTTCGCCGAGGTGATCCAGGGGCCCTGGCTGATGGAGCAGATGCAGGCCCAGGCCGCGCATGTCGGCACGGAGATCGTCACCGACATCGTGCTCAAGGCGGACCTTTCCCAGCGGCCCTTCCGGCTGGAGACCGACAGCGGCCAGGTCTGGCTGGCCGACACCCTGATCATCGCCACCGGCGCCCAGGCCAAGTGGCTGGGGCTCGACAGCGAGCAGCGCTTCCAGGGCTTCGGCGTCTCGGCCTGCGCCACCTGCGACGGCTTCTTCTATCGCGGCAAGGAGGTCGTCGTGGTCGGCGGCGGCAATACGGCGGTGGAAGAGGCGCTGTTCCTCACCAACTTCGCGTCCAAGGTCACGCTGGTGCACCGCAAGGCCGAGCTGCGCGCCGAGCGCATCCTGCAGGAGCGCCTGTTCAACCATCCCAAGATCGAGGTGGTCTGGGACCATGTGATCGACGAGGTGCTGGGGACGACGGAGCCGCCCGGCGTCACCGGCGTACGCCTGAAGCACGCCGCCACCGGCGCGACCCGTGAGCTCGCCACCGACGGCGTCTTTATCGCCATCGGCCACGCCCCGGCCTCCGAACTGTTCAAGGGCCAGCTCGAGATGGACGGCTCGGGCTATCTGAAGGTGAAGGCCGGAACCGCCTCGACCGCCATCCCCGGCGTCTATGCGGCCGGAGACGTCACCGATGACGTCTACCGCCAGGCCGTCACCGCCGCCGGCATGGGCTGCATGGCGGCGCTGGAGGCGGTCCGCTTCCTGGCGGAGGAAGATCACGCCAGGGCCAAGACCCCGGTGACCGAGACCGTCGGCGCATGACGCCCCCGCGCGTCCGCTACCCGAAGCCCGCCGAACATGACGAGATCGCGGTCATCATCGAACGCGCCTTCACCGAGGAGTTCGGCCGCTCCAACGAGGCCGAACTGGTCCGCCGCCTGCGCGAAGACGGCGATGTGCTGTTCGAACTGGTCGCCGAGGCCGAGGGCCAGCTTGTCGGCCATATTCTCTTCAGCCGCCTCTGGGCCGACCGCGCGAGCCTGTTCGCCGCCATGGCGCCGGTGTCGGTCCGCCCCGGGCTCCAGCGCATGGGAACCGGTGGGGTGCTGATCCGCGCCGGTGTCGACCTCTGCAAGGCGTTCGGCGCGAGCGGCGTCGTGGTTCTGGGCCACCCGGCCTACTATCCGAAGTTCGGGTTCACCGCGGCCGCCGCGGCCCAGATCAAGTCGCCCTTTGCAGGCAGTCCCAGCTTCATGGCCCTGGCCCTGGAGGACGGCGCCTTCGACGCCCCGGTGACCCTCGTCTATCCCGACGCGTTCAAGGGCTAGGCGCGGCGGCCACCGCCGGGCCCATGGACCGCTCCAGCGCTTCCAGGCTCTCGTTGATCCGCTTCACTTCGTCGGGCGTCGGCTGGCGCCTCGGCGCGTAGATCTGGCCCATCACGCGGGTCCTTCCGATCCCCGGCGCGCCCGGCTCCACCACCTGATAGGTCCGCACCTCGCCCGCCACCGCCAGGGTCACGACTCGGCCCGGCGCGATGCCCTGGTCCTCGGGCGCCAGAACACCGCCCTGGGTGCGTGGGTCGAGCCCGCCCAGGATCGCGGGCGAAAGATAGGCCTCGCCGCCGGCATAGCGGCCGTCGAAAGCGCGCGGTTCGCCCCACGGCCCGGTCCAGCGATAGAAGATGTGCTGGCCCACCTGCACCATCTTGACCAGCGTCGGGGCCCAGTAGGGGGCGACATACTGGGCGTGATAGTGCGTGGCCGACCCCACCGTCCTGTCCACATGGCCGTTCAGGGCGCGCTCGGCCACCTGGCGCGCCTGGCGCCACAGATCGGCCTGCGGCGGGAACCGCAGCGAACCGTCGCAGGTGAAGGTGAACTGGCAGCCCGTGGTCCGCGCGGAGCCCTGATAGACCACCCCGCACACCGATTTCGGATAGGCCGGATGCCGCATTCGGTTGAGCACCACCTGCGCCACCGCCTCCTGGCCCAGGCGCGGCTCCCGCGCCGCCTCGTAGTAGACGGCCTGCGACAGGCAATCGAGCGCCCGCGCCCGGTCCTCCGGCGGACCCTTCAGCACGAACGGCTTCATCGGCCGGATCGGCAGGGTCGAGAAGGGCCTGAGCGCGTTCAGCTCCTCCGCGCCGACCCCGTCCAGCGCCTCCAGCCCCAGGTCGGGCACGTTGTCGAGATCGATCCGGTCCCAGCCCGGAACCCCGCCCCAGCCGTCGGGCGCGCGCGCGCCCGGGTCATGACGCGTGGCCAGCGACCGCATCGCCGCGTCCATGCCGGAGGTGACCTTGATCAGCCCGCCGTTGGAATAGTCCCAGCCCGCCAGCCGCGCTCCGCTGGCGCGTTCGCCTTCGCCCTGGGGCGCGCAGGCGGCGAGGCCGATCAGGCAAAGGGCGAGCAACAGGCGCATTGGGGCGACGCCTATAGCGGCAAACAGGCGAGAATGGGACCCCGCCTGGCCCCTAGGCCCCGACGGTCGCCGTCTCCAGCGCAAACCCGCGATACCCCTCCGCCGCCACCGCATCGCAGGTCGCCCGGTAGCCGGGGCCGATATAGGGCATGAACACCCGCGGCTTCCCGGGGATGTTGGCGCCCATGTACCAGGAGGCGGCCTTGGGAAAGAGCGTGCCGGCCGCCGCCTGGCGCACGCGGTCCACCCAGGCTTCCTGCGCCGCGTCGTCCGCCTCGATCACCGCCTGGCCCTCGGCCCGAAGCCAGACGAGGCAGCGCTCGATCCACTCCACGTGCTGCTCGATCGAGTTGATCATGTTGGAAAGCACGCTCGGGCTGCCGGGCCCGGTGATGGTGAAGAGGTTGGGGAAGCCCGCCACCGAGAGGCCCAGATAGGCCTTGGGGCCTTCCGCCCAGGCGTCCTTCAGCGTCCGCCCGTCACGGCCGCGGATGTCCACCGCCAGCAGGGCGCCGGTCATGGCGTCAAAGCCGGTGGCCATCACCAGGGCGTCGGCCGGATAGGTCGCCGCCGCCGTCCGCACACCGTCGGCCGTGATCGCCTGCAGCGGCTCGGTCTTCAGGTCGACCAGCGTCACGTTGGGCCGGTTGTAGGTCTCGTAGTAGGCGATATCGACGCAGATGCGCTTGGTGCCGATCGGATGATCGGTGGGCGCCAGGGCCCGCGCGGTCGCCGGGTCCTTCACCGTCTGGCCGATCTTCTGGCGTACGAATTCCGCCGCCTCTTCGTTGACCTCGATGTCGGTCAGCAGATTGCCCCAGGCGGTCAGGAACCCGGCCCCGCCCTCGCCCCACAGCTCCTCATACCTTTGCCGCCGCACCTCGGGGTCGGTCGGCAGCGCGTTCATCGGGTTGTTGCCGAACCCCATGCCCGGGCCCTTCACCATGGCGATGTAGTCCGCATACATCGCCTCGAACGCCGCCCGGTCGGCCTCCGTCAGCGGCGTGTTGTTGGCCGGCACGCTGAAATTGGGGGTGCGCTGGAACACGGTCACGTGGCTTGCCTGGGCCGCGATCTGCGGGATCGACTGGATGGCCGATGAGCCGGTTCCGATCACCGCCACCCGCATACCCGAAAAGTCCACGCCCTCATGGGGCCAGCTTCCGGTGTGATAGGTCGGCCCCGCGAAGTCGGCCGCGCCCACGATCTCCGGCGCGCGGGGAACCGAGAGGCAGCCGGTCGCCATCACCACGAACCGCGCGCTCACCACATCGCCCCGGTCGGTGGTCACCCGCCAGCGCCCGGCGGCCGCGTCGAAGTGGGCCGAGACCACCCGGGTCTCGAAGGCGATCAGCGGTCGCAGGTCGAACCGGGCGGCCACATGGTTGGCATAGGCCAGGATCTCCGGCTGGGCCGCGTACTTCTCGGTCCAGCGCCACTCCCGGCGCAGATCCTCCGACCAGGTGTAGGAATACATCAGGCTCGGCACGTCGCAGCGCGCGCCCGGATAGCGGTTCCAGTACCAGGTGCCGCCCACGTCGCCGCCGGCCTCGAACCCCTGCGCGGCGAACCCCGCCGCGCGCAGCCGGTGCAGCATGTAGAGCCCGCCGAACCCCGCGCCCACCACCACCACATCCGTCTCGCCGGAAATCGGCGTGCGCGGCGGTCTCGATCCATCGGCCATGGCGGTGCATCCTTCGTCAGCGTGGGCCAACACACTGTCGCGGCGGACCTCGGGGGAGGCAAGGGCCGGTCGGGCTGGCTCCGGACGGGCCGCCGACGGCCCTCGGTCTCAACTCCGGCGCAAGGCCCTCTCCCAAATCGTCATCCCCCGGCTTGTCCGGGGGATCCATCGTGGTCGCGGGCGTCGGGCGTCGCAGTCCGGCTCGAAGCGATGTCGCGATCTCCCGGGCGGTGGAGGAATGGGTCCCCGGACACGCCGGGGGATGACGCCCGGAGAGGGGATGGAGACGAGGGGGATTGACCAAATGTTCATCTTATGTTCTGTTTTCGGCCGTGACCCACGAGACGGATATCCTGGCCAGGAAGCCGATGCTCGCCGGACTGGCGGAGATGGCCAGCGCCATGGCCCGGGATTGCTATGCGCGGTTCCAGGCGGCGGGGTCGGATAACGACGCCAAGGACAGGGCCATCGCCGCCTTCGACATCTGCGGTCGCAATGTCCGGCTTTCGATCATGGCCGAGGTGAAGCTGGTCACCTCCGCCGCCGCTCCGGTCTTCGCCGCCGCCGGCAGCTACAGGCCCGCGCGTCTCCGCACGGATGAGGACCGGGAGCGGGACCGGATGCGGGACCGGGAGACCGACCGCGAGCGGGAGCGCGAGACCGACGGCCATCCCCTGACCCCGCTCGGCCGCGCCGAGGCCCTGGAAAAGGCCATCGCCCGGAACCCCGACCTCGACCCTGACGGCCGCTACACAGCCCAGGTCATCGACATCAAGGCCCGGCTCCAGGGCGAGACGCTTCCGCCACCCGAACCTGATCCCCCACCCGCTGTCCACCAACCCCCGGCCAACCGCGCCGAGCGGCGACGGCTGGAGCGGCGGATGCGACGCGCGTCGGGGTAGACACGCCCTACCCCCTCCGGGGTCATCCCGGTTTTCGCGCCAGCGAAAGACCGGGACCTCCAGCTCTCACGCCTGAAAACACCCGCACGACCCTTCGCGCGTTTCGCGATCCGATCCCCTCCCCTCGCGGAACCGCCCGACCGAATCCCACTTGCGCCCACCCGAGGCAGGGCTATATGGTGTTCAGGCTTTTGCTCAATTCGAGCAAAAGTGTGTGCGCCCGGACGAGTATGAGCCCGGCGCACTTTTTTCGGCCCCAGTAATGCTCACTTTGAGCATAAGGGAGGATAGGATGGCCGCAGACGGCTTCGGTTTCGAGTTCACCCCAGCCGTGGAGCGCGCGACCGCGCCCCTCTGGGAGAAGGTGAAGCATCACGTCACCCCGATGGAGTGGCGGCTTCAGGCGCCGCTGATCGCCGAGATCAACCGGCTGAAGCGCGAGAAGGACGCGGTCATCCTCGCCCACAACTACATGACGCCCGAGATCTTCCACGGCGTCGGCGACTATGTGGGCGACAGCCTGGGCCTCGCCAAAGAGGCCGCGCGCTCGAAGGCCCGGATCATCGTCCAGGCCGGCGTCCACTTCATGGCTGAGACTTCCAAGATCCTCTCGCCGGAAAAGCGCGTGCTGATCCCCGATCTGCGCGCCGGCTGCAGTCTCGCCAGCTCGATCACCGGCGCCGATGTGCGTCTGATCAAGCAGCGCTACCCCGGCCTGCCGGTGGTGACCTATGTCAACACCACAGCCGACGTGAAGGCCGAGACCGATATCTGCTGCACCAGCGCCAACGCCGTTCAGGTGGTGGAGGAAGCCGCCCGCCTCTGGGGCGTCGACCGGGTGATCCTGATCCCCGACGAGTTCCTGGCCCGCAATGTCGCCCGCCAGACCCAAATCAAGATCATCGCCTGGCAGGGCCGCTGCGAGGTGCATGAGCGCTTCACCGCCGCCGACATCCTGGAGCTCCGCGCCGCCTATCCGGACGCCGAGGTGCTTGCCCACCCCGAGTGCCCGACCGATGTGATCGAGGTCTCCGACTTCACCGGCTCGACGGCGGCGATGAACGACTACGTGCTGACGCGGAAGCCCAAGCGCGTGGTGCTGATCACCGAGTGCTCGATGGCCGACAACGTCGCCGCCGACGCCCACGAGACCGAGTTCCTACGCCCCTGCAACCTCTGCCCGCACATGAAGCGGATCAGCCTGGAAAACATCTACGAGGCCCTGCTCCACGACCGCTACGAGGTGACCGTCGATCCCGCCATCGCCGAGCGGGCGCGACTGGCCGTTCAGCGGATGGTCGATCTGCCGCCGCCCGCCGTCCCGGCCCGCTACGATCTGGTCAAGGCGCGCCACCATGTCGACGTGGAGCTGATCTGACGTGGACTATTCCCCGGTCATAGCGACCGTGGCGGCCCAACCCATCGCGGCGGTCGCCGCGCGGGTGCGCGCCGAAGACCTCGGTCAGGTGGTCTTCGGCGCGCTCGAGCGCGTCCATGTGGCCCTGCGCACCGGCGACTACGGCCCCTACTGGGGCGATGTGGTGCTCTGCGAAGGTGAGGACGACGGCGTGCAATCGCTGCGCATCGGCGTCGGCGTCGCCCGCCGCTTCCCGGGCCTGGGCCCGGTCGCGCCGTGGATCACGCCGGGCGGCGCAGCCATACAGGTCACCCACCTGGGCGCCTGGTCCGAGCGCGGGCGGGCCCACAGCGCGGTTCGCGACGCGGCCCCGCGCCTGGGTCGCCGCCTGACCGGCGTTCACTGGGAGGTGCACGGCCTCTTCGATCTCGCCGCCCGCACCCGACCCACCGATATCTTCTACGAGGCCGACCATGACTGAGCGGCTGCACCATCCGGGCGTCCTGATCGTCGGCGCGGGCCTGGCGGGCCTTTCCGCCGCGCTGGCCGCCGCGCCGACGCCTGTGCTCATCCTCAGCGAAGCGCCGCTCGGCGCCGGCTGCTCTTCGGCCTGGGCCCAGGGCGGTGTGGCCGCCGCCCTCTCGGCCGATGACGCGCCGGCCCTGCACGCCGCCGACACCATCGCCGCCGGAGCCGGCCTCGTCGACGAGGCCATGGCCGCCATCCTGGCCGGCGAAGGCCCCGAGGCCGTGCGGCGTCTGGCGGCGCTCGGCGCGCCGTTCGACCGCACCGCAGACGGCGGCTTCTCCCAGGGTCTAGAGGCCGCCCACTCCCGCGCCCGCGTGGCCCGGGTGAAGGGTGACCAGGCCGGCCGGGAGATCATGGCCGCGATCGGCGCCCGGGCGCTGGCGGCCCCACATGTGCGCATCCGCGTCGGCGAACGCCTCGTCGGCCTGCTGCAGGACGACTCCGGGCGGATCCGCGGCGTGATCACCCGCAAGGGCGCGCGTCAGCTGGAGATCACGGCGCACACCGTGATCCTGGCCACTGGCGGCGTCGGCGGCCTCTACGCCGTCACCACCACGCCGGCCGAACTCAAGGGCGATGGGCTGGGGCTGGCGGCCATGGCCGGCGCCGTGATCGCCGATCCGGAGTTCGTGCAGTTCCACCCCACGGCCATAGACATCGGCCGCGATCCGGCGCCGCTGGCCACTGAGGCCCTGCGGGGCGAGGGCGCGGTGCTGGTCAATTCCGATGGCGAGCGCTTCATGCCCCGCTATCACCCCGACGCCGAGCTCGCGCCGCGCGATGTTGTGGCCCGCGCCATCCATGCGGAGCGCGAGGCGGGGCGCGGGGCGTTCCTCGATGCCCGGGCCGCCGTCGGGGCGAAGTTCCCCGAAGAGTTCCCGGCTGTGTTCGCCGCCTGCCTGGGGGGCGGCATCGATCCGCGCCGCCAGCCGATCCCGGTGGCCCCGGCCTGCCACTACCACATGGGCGGGATCGCCGCCGACGCCGACGGCCGGACCAGCCTCGCGGGCCTCTACGCCGCCGGCGAGTGCGCCGCCACAGGCGTGCACGGGGCCAATCGCCTGGCCTCCAACTCGCTGCTGGAAGCCGCCGTGTTCGGCGCCCGCGCCGGGCGCACGGCCGCGGCCGAGACCCCGCCGCCGGTCCGTCCGCTGACGCGCATCCTCTCCACCTCACTTCCCGAGGCCGCGTTGCAGGGCCTGCGGAAAGCCATGAGCCGCGACGCGGGCGTTGTGCGCGACGACCCGGGACTCTCACGGCTGCTGACCAGCATCGAGGCTTTGGAGGTCGCGCATGGCCGCTCGGCCGCGCTGGTCGCCGCCCGGCTGATCGCCGCCGCCGCCGTGGCCCGGACCGAGAGCCGGGGCGGTCACTTCCGCGCCGACCATCCCGAAACGGTTGCGCCCCGCCGCACCTTCATCACCCTGGCCGAACTGGATGCGCCCGCCGTGCGCTATGCCGCCGAATGAGCCCTGACTTCACCGCCGCGCGGCTGATCACCCCCGTCATCCAGGCCGCCCTGGCCGAAGACCTGGGGCGCGCCGGCGACCTCACCGCGCAAGCCTGCGTGCCGGCCGGAACCCGGCTTTCCGCCGTCTTTGCCGCCCGCAGCGCCGGCGTGATCTCCGGCGTCGAGACCGTCGCCCTGACCCTGGCCGAGCTCTCGCCCACCGCTCAGGTCGAGACTCTTGTCGCCGATGGCGCGATCGTGGCGCCGGGCGCCGCTCTGGCCCGCGTGTCCGGCGACGCCCGGGCGATCCTGGCCGCCGAGCGCACGACGCTGAACCTGATGAGCCGCCTGTCCGGCATCGCCACCCTGACCCGCGCCTATGTCGACGCCGTCGCCGGAACCCGCGCCCGCATCACCGACACCCGCAAGACCACGCCGGGCCTCCGCGCCCTGGAGAAGTACGCCGTCCGCTGCGGCGGCGCGGTCAACCACCGCTTCGGCCTGGATGACGCCATCCTGATCAAGGACAATCACATCGCCGCCTGCGGCTCGGTCGGCGGCGCCGTGCGCGCGGCCCGGGCCTTCGCCGGCCATCTGGTCAAGGTCGAGGTCGAGATCGACGGCCTGGCCCAGCTCGACGAGGCCGTGGCCGAGGGGCCCGATGTGATCATGCTCGACAATTTCAGCCTCGCCGACATGCGCGAGGCCGTGGCGCGCGTCGCCGGGCGCGCGGTGGTGGAGGCCTCAGGCGGCGTGAACCTCGACACCGTCCGCGCAATCGCCGAGACCGGCGTCGATGTGATCAGCGTCGGCGCCCTGACCCACTCGGCCAAGGCGCTCGACATAGGACTGGACGCTCTGCCCGGCTGATGACAAGCGCGGCCCCTCAGGCAAGCCTGAATCGCCCCGCCTTCAGGCCGGCCTCAATCAACGTCACCGTCTGCTCGATCGTTTGTCCCGTCGTATCCACGATATGGGCCGGATCGATCTCGAAGGCCCGAAACGCCTCCCACATCTGCCCCACGACGTCTGGGTCCGTCATGGCCCCGGGCGCCGTGCGGGCCGTCGCCCGCGACAAGGTGGCAGCCAGGTTCGGTTGCAGCAGCACGTAGCGAAGGCCGAGATCATGGGTCCTTGCGGCGCTGAGCCACGGATCGAAGAACCAGCCGCCAACGATCCCATCCACATAGACATCATAGCCACCCTTTGCGCAGACGGCGGCCTGTGCGGCGATGGCGTCCATCAACACAGCGTTCTGAGCCTGGGATGCAGGATCCCAGGGCGGTACGAAACCTTTCTGGATGTACGTGTAGATGTCGTCTGTGTGGATGTGCATCCCGAGGTCGGCGGAGGTTCCGCCGGCCAGTCGACGCGCCACCGTCGATTTACCGGCGCCCGGCGGGCCAGTGACAATCGTGACGCAGCCCTTGGGCATCGAGACGCTCCGCAAATGGTCCGCCCGACGACGTCCGTTTGGCGGGTGCGCCAATAGTCAGAGGCCCGGCAGCGCGCAAGAGCCTAGGCGGGCGTGGCGATCGTCTGAGTCCTTTGCGGCTTGGCCGCGTCCATCGCCGCCTTCATGGTCGCGAGGATCTCAGGCCGCGCCAGCTCCGGTCGCCCCGAGTTGAAGGGCGGCGCCGGGGCGTATTCGAGGCCCAGCTGCGTCGCCTCGGCGAAGTCGCGGCCCGCGAGTTCCTCCAGCAGCACAAAGGCGAAGTCGATGCCCGCCGTCACCCCGCCGCCGGTGAAGATGTTCCCGTCCCGCTCGACCCGCGCCTCCGAGACGATGGCGCCCAGCGGCGGCAGCTGGTCGCGCCATGACCAGTGACACGCCGCCCGCTTGCCCTTCAGGAACCCCGCCGCGCCCAGGATCAGCGAGCCGGTGCAGACCGAGGTGAGATAACGCGCCATGCCGCCCAGCCTGCGGATTTCAGCCATGAACGCCGGATCGGCCATCGCCGCCGTCGTCCCGAAGCCGCCCGGGATCAGCAGCACGTCACAACGTTCCAGCTTGGCCAGGTCCGCCAGCTTGGAGAACACCAGACCCTCCGCCTCGATGTCCTGCCCCCCCAGCGAGGCGGTGATCACCTTCGCGTTCGGCGTCCGGCACAGGACCTGGTGCGGGCCGGTGAAGTCGAGATGGGTGACGCCCGGATAGAGAGCGATGACGATCTGCAGGTCGGACATGGTGGCCTCCGGTGACTTGACGGTGACCGGATAGTCCGACGATGGTCCGGCCGAAATGACAAGTTTCCCACGGTTTCCGCCATGACCCGTTCCGTCGCCCTGGTGATCTTCCCAGGGTTCCAGCTGCTCGACGCCGCCGGCCCGATCTCCGTCTTCGAGATCGCCTCCCGAAACGCCCCGGACGCCTATTCGCTGACGGTCCTCGCCCCGGACGGCGGCCAGGTAGCGAGTTCATCCGGCGTCGCATTGAGCGCGCGCCCACTGGATGCCGGTCCGTACGACACCGTGATGATCGTTGGCGGCGACGGCACGCGCGCCTTGCCGGAACTCAACCGGATCGTGACCTGGGTGCGGAATGTCGAAACTCGGCGGCCGACCAGTGTCTGTTCCGGCGCCTATCTGCTGGCCGAAGCCGGCCTGCTCGACGGCCGCCGCGCCACCACCCACTGGAGCCGCACCGACGACTTCGCCCGACGATATCCGAAGGTGAAGGTCGACGCCGACCGGATCTACATCCGCGACGGCCACGTCTGGACCTCGGGGGGCATCACGGCTGGCATCGACCTCGCGCTGGCCCTGGTGGAGGAGGACTTAGGCCCCGAGATCGCCAGGCGGACCGCCCAGCAACTGGTGGTCCACCAGCGCCGGCCCGGCGGGCAGTCGCAGTTCTCGGGTCTGCTTGATCTGGGCGGACGATCAGGGCGGTTCGACACGCTGCTGGCCTGGATGGCTGAGAACCTCTCCACGCAGCTGACAGTGGAGATGCTCGCCGATCAGGCCGCCATGAGCCCTCGCAACTTCGCCCGCGCGTTCGTCGCCGAAACCGGGGTGACCCCCGCCAAGGCCGTGGAGCGCCTGCGCCTCGACGCCGCACGCACCGCGGTGGAAACCGGGCGCGCGCCGCTGGACCAAGTGGCGGTCGAGACCGGGTTTGCGGATCCCGAACGCATGCGGCGCGCCTTCCTTCGCGCCTTCGGCCAGCCGCCCCAGGCGCTCAGGCGCGCCGCGAGGGCCTGAACCCCGGCCGGCGGATCGACGCGTGTTTTTGGCATTTGTCATTCCGCATCGCCGCATCGGGACTAGGCTTTGCGGATGGACAAGTCCGAGCCGTCCCGTCTGCGCCGGTTCTTCTCTCAGCTCGGTCCCGGCCTCATCACCGGCGCGGCCGACGATGATCCGAGCGGCATAGGCACCCATAGCCAGGTAGGCGCCCAGTTTGGCTATGGCCTGGCCTGGACCTTTGTCCTGAGCTTTCCGCTGATGGTGGTCATACAGGAGGTGGCTGCGCTGATCGGCCGGGTCACCGGCGCCGGCATCGCGCGCAATCTGCGTCGACACTATCCCAGGCCGCTGCTCTGGGGTGCTGTGCTGCTTTTGTTGATCGCCAATGTGGTCAATCTGGGCGCCGACCTTGGAGCCATGGGCGCAGCCCTGAGCCTTCTGCTAGGCGGAAGCGGCGCATTCTACACACTGATGTTCGGCGTGATCTGCGTCGCCGTCGAAGTCAGATTGAACTACGCCCGCTACGCTTCGCTGCTGAAGTGGACGACCCTTTCGCTGCTGTCGTACTTCGCCGTCGTCATGGTCGCCGGCGTCCCCTGGGGACGCGCTCTAACGGCGCTGGTCGTTCCGGAGATTGAGTGGTCGGCCGCCTACGCGACCGCCGTGGTGGCTATTCTTGGCACCACCATCAGTCCCTACCTGTTCTTCTGGCAGGCCGCTCAAGAGATCGAGGAGCAGCACCGTCACCATGCCAAGCCGCTCTGCATCACTCCTCGAGAGGCTGGTCCGGAGCTCCGACGCATACGGCTCGACACCCTGGTCGGCATGGGCTTCTCCACGCTGGTGTCGCTCGCAATCGTCTACGCTACGGCGGCCACGCTGAATGCGAACGGCATCACAGACATCACCACATCCGCCCAGGCCGCCGAGGCGCTTCGCCCGATCGCCGGCCCATTCGCTTTCGCCTTGTTCGCGCTGGGCATCATCGGCACAGGCCTGCTCGCAGTTCCGGTGCTGGCGGGTTCGGCCGCCTATGCCGTGACGGAGATGGTCGGCGTTGCGGGCAGCCTGGACGCCAAGCCCATGCGCGCCCGGCTGTTCTATCTGACGATTGCGGCGACCACGATGCTGGGCGCCGCCCTGAACTTTGTGGGCATTGACCCGGCGAAGGCTCTCTACTGGGCGGCCGTCGTCAACGGCGTGCTCGCAGCGCCTCTCATGGCCGCAATGATGCTGATTGTGAGCAATCCTAGAGCCATGGGCCGCCTCACCCTTTCCCGACGGGCGACGGTCCTCGGCTGGGTGGCTACGGGCGTGATGGCCCTGGCCACCGCAGTGTTCTTCGCAAGCCTGCTGCCTTGATCATAGGCCCACGACCGCAAAGGAGATTTAAGCAACTGAGCCGCTCAGGACGTTGCCAGGGTCTCCACCGACTTTGTCAGATGCGCTTCCTGCGCAGCCTGGGGCGCGGCGGCAGGCGGGGACACCGGCTCCAGAGACGACTCGATGGCCTTCTGCACCGAGGGTGCAATGGCGATGTTGGGCGTCTCGCCAGCCGGCGCGCCGATCAGCACCGCGCGGTCGGAAAGTGTCGTGGGCGCAGAGCGACCAGCGCCATAGCGATAGAACACATGGGCGCCCACGTGCGCCACGCGCAGCATCCGCGGCGCCCAGGCCGGAGAAACCGCTGTGGTGTGGAAGTGAGTGGCTGAACCGATCTCGGCATGCGGCACACCTGAAAGCGCCCGCATGGCGACGTCACGCGCACGCGCCCAAGCGAGGCGTTCCCGCGACTTAGACATGGAGCCGTCGCAGGCGAAGCTGAACTGGCAGCCGGGCGCACCCGCGCCCTGGAAGACCACCCCGCAGACCGACTTGGGATAGGCTGGGTGCTTGACGCGGTTCAGGACCACCTGGGCGACAGCGGCTTGGCCGCTCGCGCTTTCACCCCTCGCCTCAAAGTAGACGGCGCTGGTCAGGCAATCGAGATCGGCCCGTCGCCGCGCTTTAGCGGCGCCCCGATCCGAGCTGAAACGGGCCTCAGCGAGGCGCGCGTCCAGGCCGACCGGCAAGACGTACCTCGCCAAAGCCGGGCTGAAGGGCTGGCCTTCATAGCCCGCCAGGGCCGCGGCGGCGGCGCGCTCGGCGCGTGCGTGGTCAGATGCGCGTTCGGCCATGCCGGCTGCGAGAAACAAGGCGCCGAGCCCGAGGCCCGCGCCGACGCCCGCGAGCGTCGCGCTGAACGACGCACGCCGCACGGCGCGCGTCTCATCAAGAAAATGCAAAACGGAACAGTCCTCAGCGGCGAGGGCCCATTCGCCCCCAGTCTCAAGTGTCGCCCCGGTCGCCCCCGCACATGCTGGCAGCGTCCGCCGGCAGGCCAGCCTCCAGGTTCCGCAGGAGGTCGACGACGGCAGTTGATGGCCGGCATATGCGGCGTGAAGTCGCATTTGGCAAGGAATTTTCGCGACGCAGCATTAACGAGCGATGCCGATGCGTACTTTGCGCTCACTTAAGGGAAGATATAATCCAATGTTTTATTTGTGATTTCTAGAACACTCGGTCGGCCGCACCCGTGCGATAGCCAACAAGATTAATGGCATGGGAAAGCTTGGTCATTAACCATTATGCTGCGCTGCAACACGATCGGATAAGCGCTCGGCGTCTGGCGCCTCACTTGCTGCGTACCTCTCTCAAGAGGATCAACGAGGGACAGAACTTCGATGCGCAACCTGATGTTCGCCATGGCGACGCTGATTGGCGTGCTGATGATGGCCAGCACCGCCGTGCGCGGACTCTAGCGCTCAGCAGGGCGGCGGCAGGCTCAGTCGACGGATCTGCACGGTCTCCGTCTGGCTGCCGCGCGCGGCGCGGGTGACGCGACGCTCCTCCAGCTCCAGAACCCGGCCGTCGATCACCGACACTTCAGCGGTCGACACGATGCTGTTGCTGACCCCCGACAGGCTGCGAAGGCTCTCACGGTTGATCCGCACACGGCAACCGGGATGAGTTATAGTCGCTTCGATCGTCGCCTTGGTCGTTGCGCGGTTGTCGGGGTCAGCCAGGCTTGAACGGCCCAGCGGCACGGCGCCCGATGGCTCCATGGTCGCCATAATGACCGCATCGCCCAGCGCCAATTCTTGAGCAGCGACCAGCGGCGGCAGGCTATAGCGCTCCTGAACCAAACGCCTCACTGGATCCGTCGGCGGCAGCGACGCATCGATCCGGGCCAGCACCTGGGTCCGGTAGGCTTGCCAGTTGTCCACGCCGATCGGCCGACCTTGCGGTGAAACGCGAAAGTCGAGCGGGGCGCCCACTACCGCATTCAAGGCCGCCTCCATGCTGGCGCCGCCGGTGTCCTGGATCTCGACGGCCCACACGGTCTGACGCAGCTGAAGGCCCTCGCGCCCGGCCCCCAGCACCTCCAGGGTAAATTCAATCCGGTTCGTCTGAGTCTGAACGCCATGGTCGTCGCTCTGCTCAAAGGCCGTCCGGCTTTCAAAGCGATAGGCGTCGCCCGGCGCCGGCGCGCGCGTACGGATCTGCACCGTCCCATCCTGCGCCGCCGCGGGCGTAGCCAGCAGCAGCGCAGCGAGGGCGAGCCGGGCGATCATCGGCCCTGAAAGTTCCCCGGCCGACGCTCGGCGACCGACCGCACGCCCTCCTGGAAGTCGTCCGTAGCCCGAAGCACGGTCTGCTTGACGTGCTCGATGTCAGTGCGGGCCTTGATCGCCTGGGCGAGGTCGGCCCGCAGGGTCCGCCGGGTCTCCACGACCGCCAACGGCGCGGCCTCGGCGATCTCGGCGGCCAGCCGTTGGGCGGCCGCGCGCAGGTCATCGGCCGGAACCACCTCATCGGCGAGACCCCAGGCCAACGCCTCCTCGGCCTTGACCCGGCGACCCGTCAGCATCATCAGCGCCGCCCGCTGTTCGCCGATGATCCGAGGTAGAGCCAGAGTGATGCCGAAGCCCGGGTGGAAGCCAAGCTTCACGAAGTTGGCCGAGAACCGGGCCTCAGGCGCCGCGACCCGGAAATCAGCAACCAGCGCCAGCCCCAGGCCAGCGCCAATGGCCGCGCCCTGCACAGCCGCGACAATGGGCGTCGCCACGGAGTAGAGCCGCACGGCCTCGACATACAGGTCGTTGATCCCCTCCATGCCCGAGGCCACCCGATCATTGGGCGAGGCAAAATCGGCCCCGGCGGAGAAGCTCTTGCCCTCAGCCTGAAGCACGATCGCGCGGGCGGCCGGCTCAGCGTCGAGCGCCATCATCGCGTCGGCCAGGTCGCGCATGAACTCGACGGAGACGAAGTTGTGCGGTGGCCGGTTGAGCGTGACCGTCGCCACATTGCCGTTGAGCGCGACCCTGACGTGGTCGCCGAATTCCGAATTCATCGTCTCGTCCCCAGAAGGTTGCGCGCCACCACCCACTTATGGACCTCGGTGGGGCCGTCATAGATGCGCATGGTGCGCAGCTTGGCTTGCATGAGCTGCAGCGGCAGCTCCTTGGTCATGCCCATGGCGCCGAAGGCCTGCATGGCGCGGTCGACCGTTTCATAGGCCATTTCGGTGGCGTACCACTTGATCATGCTGATTTCGGAGCGGACATCGCGGCCATTGTCTTGCTTCCAGGCGCAGTCATAGGTCATCAGCCGCGCCGCGTGGATCTTGGTCGCCGCCTCGGCCACCCAGAACTGGATCGCCTGACGCTCGCTGAGGGGCATTCCGAACGTTTTCCGCTGCGGCGCGTACTCGATGACCATGTCCAGAGCCCGCTGGGCCATGCCGACTGACCAGGCCGCCATCTGGATGCGGCGGGTGCCGAGCCGGGTCTGCATCGGCGCGAAGCCCGCGCCCTCCTGGCCGAGCAGCTTCCAGCCCTCGACGCGACAATCGTCCAGCGCCACCTCGTATGTGTATTGCCCGCCCAGCATGGGTATTCGGCGAAGGACGTTGAAACCCGGCGTGCCTTTATCAATCAGGAAGGCGCTCATACCGCCACGCGCGCCCTTGACCGGATCCGTCACGGCCATGGTGATGGTGAAATCAGCGTCGGCCGCACGGCTGATCCAGATCTTGCGGCCATTCAGCACCCAGTCGTCGCCGTCTCGCACCGCCTTGGTGGTCATACCCGCCGGGTCTGATCCCGCGCCGGGCTCGGAGATGCCGATAGCCGAGACTGTCTTGCCCGCCACATAAGGCGCCAGATAGGCGGCGCGCTGGCGCTCATCCACCGTCGCCATCAGCATCCGCAGGTTCGGGCTGTCCGGCGGCAGGGTGTAGGGTGTGACACATCGCCCGATCTCTTCCTCGACGCCGACCATCGCGGTCATCGGCAGGTCCGAGCCACCGACATCCTCGGGCGCATCGAGCCCGAACAGGCCCAGTTCGTGGGCTTTGGCGTCGAGTCGAACGTGATCCTCGGGCGTGAGGCCCAGACCCTTGCCTTCGGCTTCGCGCTGCATGACCCCGGCTTCCAGGGGCATCAGCTCGTCGCGCACGAACCGCGCCACGAGGTCTTTTAGCATCCGGTGTTCCTGGGCGAGTTCGAAGTCCACCGGCTTCCCCTTGCGTCTTGTTTGGTGTTGTAGGGGCCACTCTATCTGAGGCGAGCCGACAGGGGAGGACTGACGTGGCGGAAGCCAAGGCGATGGGCGGCGAAGCCACCGGCCCGCTCAAGGGCGTCCGCATCCTGGACATGACCAGCGTGGTCAACGGCGCCTACGGCGTGCAGATCCTCGCCGACCAGGGGGCAGACGTCATCAAGATCGAAGACCCTGGCTCGGGCCGCGGCGACGGCGGCGATGTCATGCGCTGGGCCGGCCATCTGCCGGAGGGCGCGCCACGGGGCATGGGCCCGATCTTCCTGACCATCAACCGCAACAAGCGCTCTGTAGTGCTGGACCTGAAGTCGGAGACCGGTAAGCGTGCGCTGAACGAGCTCATCAGGGCCTGCGACGTTCTCGCCACCTCCGTGCGCTACGACGGGATGAAGCGCCTGGGTCTAGCTTACGAGGATGTCGCCGCGATCCGGCCGGACATCGTCTATGTCCACGCCGCAGGCTATGGCTCCGACGGCCCCTATGCGGGCGAGCCCGCCTATGACGACCTGATCCAATCGGCGTCCGGCATGGCCGACATCCTGCCGCGCACAGACGGCAACCCGACACCGCGCATCCTGCCGACACTGGTAGCGGACAAGGTCTCGGGGCTGTTCTTCTCACAGGCGGTCACCGCGGCCCTGCTGCATCGGGAAAAGACCGGCGAGGGCCAGTTCGTCGAAGTCCCTATGTTTGAGTGCGTCACGAGTTTCCTGTTGGTCGAGCACCTCTACGACAACACATTCCAGCCGCCGACCGGCCAGTGGGGCTATCAGCGGGTGATCAATCCCAACCGGAAGCCGTTCAAGACCAAGGACGGCTGGATCGGCCTGTTGCCCTACACCGACAAGCAGTGGGACCAGTTCTTCGACGCAGCCGGCTTCGGCGCGGCGGTTAAGGCCGACCCGCGGTTCGCCGACTATGCGACGCGGGCCAAGCACACCCATGAGCTCTACGGCATGATCGAACAGGCCGCCGCCACAAAGACCACCCAGGAATGGCTGGATATCCTAAAGCCTCTGTCGATCCCCGTGGTCCGCACCAACGGCCTGGCCGAGTTGCCGGACGATCCGCACCTCAAGGCGGTAGGATTTTTCCAAGAGCATGAGCACCCCGAGGTGGGGACCTACCGCCAGATGCGGGCGCCAGTCCGATTCTCGAAGACCCCGTCCAACATCCGCCGCCATCCGCCGAAGCTCGGCGAGCACACCGCAGAGGTGCTGGCGGAGCTAGGGATCGCCGCGGACCATTGATGCGGCCATGCGTGTTCAGGTCATCGGCAGTTCCGGGTCGGGAAAATCGACCTTTGGTCGAGCGCTGGCGGGCGCCGCGGACCTGGCGCGCATCGAACTCGACGCGCTGAACTGGGGCCCCGGTTGGTTCGATCGCTCGAACCTGGACCCCGAGGCGTTCGTGACCCTGGTGGACAAGGCCATAGACGCCGACCGATGGGTCGCCGACGGCAACTACCGGCTGGCCATGACCCGCATTTTGCCGCGCATCACCGATCTGGTCTGGCTGGACTATTCACGCGCGGTCGTCATGCGTCGGGTGATCGGGCGCAGTTTCGCTCGCGCCATGGGCCGCCAGGAACTATGGCCCGGCACCGGTAACCGCGAACAGTTCCGTCGCTGGCTCAACAAGGGCCACCCGATCCGCTGGGCGTGGGACACGTACAACCGGCGCAAGCTGCAGTACGAGGCCCTGTTCGAAGATCCACGCCTCACTCATGTCCGCAAACACCGGCTGACCGACCCGCGCGAAGCTGAGCCCCTGATCGCCCGGCTCGCGGCGGAGGCGTTGCTGGACGGGCCCGCCTGACGCGCCTCAGAGTCGGTGACAAGGGGTGCGCCGAGCTCATGCGGTCGGGGCGGTCAGCCCCTCCACCTCCGCGATCAGCCGCGCGATGTCCTGGTCCCGCGAGAGCCGGTGGTCGCCGTCGCGGATCAGGGTGAAAACCACATCCGGGCCATCCAGCGCCTCGACCAGACGAAGCGCATGGCGCCAGGGCACATCCGGGTCCTCGCCCCCCTGCAGGATGCGGATAGGCGCACTGATCGGGATCGGTCGACCGTCCAACACCGACCAGTCCTTGCCTTCCTGGAGCAGTCGGGCGGTGATCGGATACGGATCGCCGTAGAGGCTCGGGCGCAGCCACACGCCCTCGCGGTCGAGCGCAGCAACTCCCTCGGGTGGAATCTCCGGCTTCATCAGCGCCTCTGTGAAGTCGGCGGCAGGCGCGATCAGCACCAGGGCCTGCACGCGCTCGGGTCGGGCCAGGGCCGCCAGCATGGCCAACCATCCGCCCATGGACGAACCGACCAACACCAAAGGCCCCTCGGTCAACGCATCGACCGCCGCTAGCGCATCCTCCCGCCAGCGACCGATGGTTCCAGCGGCGAAGTCACCCGTGGACTCGCCGTGACCCAGATAGTCGAACCGCAGGAACCCCCGCCCCCGCGCCAGCGCCCAGTCCGCCAGGGCCTGGGCCTTGGTCCCGCTCATCTCGGAGCGGAAGCCCCCCAGCCAGACCAACGTCGGCCCCGAGCCCGCCACGCGCCGCCAGGCCAAGCGCTCGCCATCCGCGCGCTCAAGCTCCCCCGCCGTCTCCATCGGTCGTCCCTTCATTTCAAGCCCAGCGCGAAGCAGTCTAGAGACGCTGACGTGTCGCTGCCCCCTGATTTCACGTTGCTGCAGGTGACGCCCGAGCTTGAAACGGGCGGCGCGGAGCAGTCGACGCTCGATGTGGCGCGCGCGGTCGTTCGCGCCGGCGGTCGGGCGCTCGTAGCGAGCCGGGGCGGGCGCATGGCCGCGCGGCTTGCGGCCGACGGCGGCGAGCTCATCCCAATGCCGGTCCATGCCAAGAATCCGTTGGTGATGGCGGCCAATGCGGCTCGGCTCATCGACCTGATCCGGCGGGAGCGCGTTAGCCTCGTCCACGCCAGGAGCCGGGCGCCCGCCCATCCGGCGCTGTGGGCGGCGCGCATCACCGGTCGCCCCTTTCTGGCCACCTATCACGGCATCTACGCGGCCCGGACGCCGCTCAAGCGCTGGTACAATGCGGTTATGACGCGCGGCGCTCTGGTCATCGCGAATTCGGACTACACGCGCGACCATGTCATGGCCGAGCATGGGCTCGATCCGGTGCGGATCGTCACGATCCCTCGGGGTGTTGATCTGGAGCGTTTCAATCCCGATCACATAAAGCCGGATCGCATCGCCGCCCTGGCCGCCTCATGGGGCCTGGGGTCGGGCGACACCCGCACCAAGATCCTGCTGCCCGGCCGGCTGACCCGAATCAAGGGCCAACTGTTGATCGTCGAGGCGGCGCGGCGCCTGGCGGCGAGCAGTCGCCATGACTTCGTGATCCTGTTCGCCGGCGACGATCAGGGCCGCACGGGCTACGCTGCGGAAGTGCGCCGCGCGATCGCCGCAGCTGGGTTGGATGCGTCGGTGCGGATCGTCGGCCACTGCGACGACATGCCCGCCGCCTACAGACTGTGCGACCTGGCCATCCTGCCGACCCTGGTGCCGGAGAGCTTTGGGCGGGCGGCGGTGGAGCCGCAGGTGATGGGCCGACCGGTCATCGCATCCGCCCACGGCGGCGTTACCGAGACGGTTGTGGATGGCGAGACCGGTTGGCTAGCGCCGGTGGGTGACGCCGAGGCCTGGGCCGCCGCAATCGCCCGAGCGCTCGACGCGTCACCGGAGGTTCGGGCGGCGATGGGCGCGGCCGGCCGGTTGCGCTCGACCCGGCTCTACTCGGTGGAGGCCATGACCGAGGCTACGATGGCGGCCTATGCGCGGGTGATCGAGGCGCGCGCCCGATGACCCGCCATGTCGACCGTATCCTGGTGATCAAGCTCTCGGCGCTGGGCGACTTTGTCTTGGCGCTGGCCGCGATGAAGAAGATCCGCGAGGCCCACCCCAAGGCCCATGTCACGCTGCTGACCACGCCGCCCTTCGAAGCTCTGGCGAAGGTGTGTCCCTACTTCAACGCGGTCGACACCGGCGGCCGGCCTACCGCGTTCTCGGACTGGGTGGAGCTTCGTCGCCGCCTGCGCGCGGCGCGCTTTGATCGGGTTTACGACCTGCAGACCTCGGCTCACTCCAACCGCATCTTTCAGGCCCTCCGCCCGAGCCCGCCGCCGTGGTCGGGCGTGGCGTTCGGCTGCGCGCTGCGTCACGCCAACCCACTGCGCAATCAAATGCACACCTTGGAACGTCAGGCAGATCAGCTGATGTATGCGGGCATCTGGCCAGACGCTCCAACGGAGCCCGGGACTGCGCCGGCGCCAGACCTCTCCTGGCTGTTCAAGGCGAGCACCGGCGACCGGCCTGTGCCCGGCGCGAACCGGCCGCGCCCCTACGCCATGCTGGTGCCGGGCGGCTCAGCGCACAGGCCGGAGAAGCGCTGGCCGGCCTCAGCCTATGGCGAGCTTGCCCGCATCCTCAGCGCGCGCGGCCTGGATATCCTGGTCGTCGGGGGTCCGCAGGAGACCGAACTCGCCCACGCCATTCAGCGCGCCGTCCCGTCCGCGCGGGATCTGACCGGCCGGACCGACTTCGCCGCGGTGGCCCGCCTCGGGGCCCGCGCGACCCTGGCCGTCGGTAACGACACTGGCCCGCTTCATCTGGCCGCCGCGGGCGGCGCGCCCACTATCGTGCTGTTCTCGGCCGCCTCCGACCCCGCGCTATCGGCGCCTCGAGGCCGGGTGGTGATACTTCGCTCAGACGATCTGGCGGCGCTGCCTGTAAGTCAGGTGGCGCAGGCGACGACGGCGCTGACCGGCGCCCATTGATCACCACGCCTTGATAGGCGCGCCTGGGGGGTTCATATAGGCAATCCGACCGGAACGCCCCTGGCGCGCCGTCGCTTTACCCTGCCACAGTATTGGAGCCTGCCTATTCGCCGCCCCATGCAAGCGCCGCCCGTCAAAGAAGGGCCGCGCATGAACGAAGAAATCCGGGTCCCCCGGGTCCTGCTCATCGACCAACATGGCGAGAAGCAGGGCGTCATGCCGACCTCATCCGCCATTGAGGCCGCCGAGGAGGCCGGTCTTGATCTCGTTGAGATCGTGCCCAACGCAGACCCGCCCGTCTGCAAGATCCTGGACTACGGCAAGTTCAAGTTCCAGGAGCAGAAAAAGAAGAACGAGGCGCGCAAGAAGCAGAAGGTGGTCGAGCTCAAGGAAATCAAGCTCCGACCCAACATCGATGATCACGACTACGACGTGAAAGCGCGCTCGATGCATCGCTTCTTCGAAGAGGGCGACAAGGTCAAAGTGACCCTGCGCTTCCGGGGCCGCGAACTGGCGCACCCCGAACTCGGCATGAAGCTCCTCCAGAAGGTGAAGGCCGACTTCGAGCCGATCGCCAAGGTGGAGTACGAGCCGCGCATGGAAGGCCGGCAGATGATCATGATCCTGGCGCCTCGGTGAAGCGGCGGGGCCGACTTGTCGCCTTAGCGGCGGCCCTCGTGGCCGCTCCCGCCTCCGCACAGGAGCCCTCTCCCGCCAACTGGAACCGCCCGGTCGAGCCGGTGAAGATCGGCGAAGGGCTCTATTATGTCGGGGCCTACGATCTCGCGGCCTACCTGTTCGTCTCCAAGGCCGGATTGATCGTTCTGGATGGCGGCGACGCTGTGACCGGCCGCCACGTCGTCGCCAACATCCGCAAGCTCGGCTTCGATCCCAAGCAGGTCAAAATACTGCTGAACAGCCATCAGCACTTCGATCATGCCGCAGGGCTCGCGGAGATCACCCGCGCCGCGCCGGGCGCCCGGCTCTACGCCAGCGCCGACGACGGCCCGATCATCGCGGCCGGAGGCAAGGGCGACCCTTATCTCAAGGGCAAGGCCTACGAGTACGAGCCGGTTCCGGTGGCGCGGACACTAAAAGATCGGGAGTTGGTGAGCCTTGGGTCCTGGCGGCTCACCGCCCACATCACCGGCGGTCACACCGCCGGCTGCACCACCTGGACCTTCCCGGTGACGGTGGCGGGCAAGGTGCGCCAGGGCCTCGTTCACTGCTCATCCAGCGTCCTCCCGGGCTATCGCCTTGGAAAGACCGAGACCTGGCCGGGTCAGACCGCTCAGTTTGATGCCAGTTTCGAGCGCTGGAAGTCACTGCCGTGCGAGGTCTTCCTGGGATCACACGGGCAGTTCTTTCGCATGAACGCCAAGGCTGCGCAGGTCCGGGACGGAAAGGCCGACGCTTTTGTTGACCCGATTTCCTGTCGTCAATTCTACGCCCAACAGGAGGCGGCCTATCGCGTCGAATTGAAGCGCCAGAATCCCTGAAGCCCCGCGCCCGGGCGGAGGCGCGGGGGTCTGGGGAGCTGGCGGCTACTCGATCTCGACGACCTCGGCGTCGCCGACATGCTTCTTGATGCTCTCGACAGCGCTCTTTGCGCCGGACTTCGACGCGTAGCCCTCAGTCGAGAAGATCACTTCGCTGTTGTATTTGAAGCGGACCCGAAACTCGCCGGCCTTGTCTTTGTAGATCTCGAATTTGTGCGCCACGGGAAATCCTTTCGGTCTGGTTGCGCGTTCAATAGGCCTTGGGCGCGCATCTTGGGTCAAGGCGACCTTTGGCGACAGCGACGCTTCGCATATAAGGAGGGCGCATGGTCCAGTTCCCCCGCATGATCCGAATCGCCGCGCCAAGCGCGCTGGTCGCCTTGGCCTTGGCATCCTGCGCGCCCAGTCTTGGCCCGCCGCCGCCCTCGGCTCCGCCGCCGGCCTCGATCGCTAACGCCCAGTTCTCGGCCGCTGACTTCGCCTGGTCGCAGCGTCCCGGCACCAACATCATAGCTGGCCGCACGGCCTACCGGCAGGGCGTGGTCCGCTTTACCTGCGCGGGCGGCAGCGTGGTGCTGACGCCGGAGACCGCCTGGTCGCGCCGGCGCATGACCGCGCTCTATGGTTCGGCCGAACGCGCCGCCCTTCCGGCCGATGAGGTCCGCGCGCGCACGCCCAACGCCCCGCCAGGCGACGCCGCGCCCTTCATCAAACGCACCACATGCGACGAGGCCGACCAGTTCGCCTTCGCCAACCTCGCCGACGGCGCGTGGTTCGCCATCACCATCGTGCGACCGGTCAATGTCACAAACGGTCAGTCCGTCGCCCTGATGCGTCGCGTGGTGGTCCGAGGCGGACGCACCACGCCGCTGGTGATGTAGCGTCTCAGTAGAGGGTGGCCATGGCGCTCCGGTCAAAAGCCTGGAGTTCGCCATGCCGTCCGTCGCGGACCTTCACGGCCCACTCCGGATCCTGCAGCAGGGCTCGGCCCACGGCGACCAGCTCAAATTCTCCGCGCTCCATCATGGCCTCCAACCGATCAAGCGAGGCCGGCTCGCTCTTCTCTCCGCCATAGCTTGCGATGAATTCACCTGAGAGGCCCACAGAGCCGACGGTGATCGCCGGAACGCCGGTCAGCTTCTTCGCCCAGCCGGCAAAGTTCAGGTCGCTGCCCTCGAACTCGGGCTCCCAGAACCGGCGCTGGGAACAGTGAAGCACGTCCGCGCCGGCGTCGACCAGCGCACCGAGCCAGGCTTCGAGCGCCTTGGGGGTGTCGGCGAGCTTCACCGTGAAGTCCTGCTGCTTCCACTGACTGATACGGATGATCACGGGATAATCCGGTCCCACGGCCTTGCGCACCGCGCGCAGGATGTCGGCGGCGAAGCGGGCGCGACCGGGCAACTCGGCCGACCCGTAGGCGTCCTCGCGCAGGTTCACGCGGTCCCAGAAGAACTGGTCGATGAGATAGCCGTGCGCGCCGTGCAGTTCGATGGCGTCGAACCCGGTCGCCTTGGCCGCCGCCGCGGCGTCTGCGAACGCGCGGATGGCGTCGGCGACATCCTCTTCGCTCATGGGTTCGCCGAACTTCTTCCCGGGGCTGGAAAGGCCGGAGGGGCTGTCATAGGCGCCGGGCGGGCTCCACTCGCCTCGGGACCGGACCGCGCCCACGTGCCAGAGCTGAGGCGCGATCAGACCGCCACCCGCATGCACCTCGTCGGCCACGTGCTTCCAGGCGGCGAGCTCGGCTTCGCCATGGAAGCGCGGGATGTTCGGATCGTTGAGCGAGGCGGGTCGATTGACGCCCGTGCCCTCGGTGATGATCAGGCCGACGCCGTTTTCCGCGCGCCGACGATAATAGGCGGCCACCTCCTTGGTCGCGACTCCGCCGGGCGAAAAGGAGCGGGTCATGGGCGCCATGACGATGCGGTTGGGGAGATTGAGCGCCTTCAGGGCGAAGGGCTGGAACAGAATGTCGGACGCCATGGGTCTCTCATTGGAAAGTTGAGTGTCCTCTTAAGACCGCGGCGCCACTGTACGCCAGCTGAGAAATCGTGGCCTCGTCGCGAGGGATTTGCTAAGTTGACGGCGGCGTCAGGTTCGATTGACACGACGCCGGGGGGGGATCATGGTCTCGCCCCATCAGCGGACCGACCGCCCCGGAGGACACCCCATGGACGACGCCTCGATCGACCTGCAACGCGCGGCGCGCGACGCGGCCTATTCGATGCCGCTGGAAGAGATCAATCCGGCGGACCCGGAGCTCTTCCGCAACGACACCATGTGGCACTATTTCGAGCGGCTTCGGAAGGAAGACCCGGTCCACTACACCAAAGACTCCGGGTTCGAAGACATCGGCGCCTATTGGTCCGTGACCAAGTACAACGACATCATGGCGGTCGACACCAACCACGAGGCGTTCTCGTCGGAGCCGACCATCGTTCTGCCCGACCCGGCGGAAGACTTCACCCTGCCGATGTTCATCGCCATGGACCCGCCGAAACACGACGTTCAGCGCAAGACCGTGAGCCCGATCGTCGCGCCGCATCACCTAGCTTACCTTGAGCCGATCATCCGTGAACGCGCAGGCAAGATCCTCGACGATCTACCGATCGGCGAAGAGATCAACTGGGTGGACAAGGTCTCCATCGAGCTGACCACCATGACGCTGGCGACGCTGTTCGACTTCCCCTGGGAGGATCGGCGCAAGCTGACGCGATGGTCAGACGTGGCCACGGCCGCTCCAGATTCCGGCCTGTTCAGCTCCACCGACCCCGAGGTCGCCGAGCAGGAGCGTCGCCAGGAACTGTTCGAGTGCGTCGAGTACTTCATGAACCTGTGGAACGAGCGTGTGAACGCCCCGCCTCAGCCTGACCTGATCTCGATGCTCGCCCACGGCGAAGCCACGCGGGACATGGACCGCATGGAGTACCTCGGGAACCTGATCCTGCTGATCGTCGGCGGCAATGACACGACCCGCAATTCGATCTCTGGCTCGGTTTTGGCGCTGCACCAGAACCCAGATCAGAACCGCATCCTGCGCGAAAATCCTTCGCTGATCCCGAACATGGTCTCGGAGACCATCCGCTGGCAGACACCGCTGGCCTATATGCGCCGCACCGCCACGCGTGATGTCGAACTCGGCGGCAAAACCATCAAGCAAGGCGACAAGCTGGCCATGTGGTATGTCTCGGGCAACCGCGACGAAGAGGTCATCGAGCGAC
>NZ_JBILUK010000139.1:0-8170 GCF_044371015.1 Phenylobacterium sp. | reverse complement strand
GCCTATGTGATGAACCGGCAGGGCAGCGTGCTGCTGGGCGATACACGGCCTAAGCGGCTGATCGCGGCGGCCTATGCGGGGCTGTAGCCTGGTCACGATCCCCACGAAAAAGGGCCCGCGAGGGGCCCTTGTCCGTGATCGACTTGGGGTCGCCTGGGGGATCAGGCGTCCACCGGAAGTCAGGCGCCCAGCGAGGCGGTCGCGAAAGCGGTCATCAGGCCGATGGCCAGGATGGCGACGGGGGCGAGGCGGTCGAGGAAGGCTGCGAGGCGAGAGACAGTCATGGTGGTGATCCTTTGGTCTTGGGTCTGGGGAACCCCGGGGGAGCGGGGCCGTCCGTCTGGACACCGTTTAGATAGCACCATCTGAACGGTGCATAGATCAGCGATTTCGCAAGGCGGCTATGCAGATGCGCATAGTGCGTCAGGCCTGCCGCCGCACGGTCCCTGTACCGCCCAGATGCTGCGACCCCTTCGACGTGCGCGCCCCACAAGCCGGGGGATGACGGCGCAAGGGGTTGCCGCTATCCCCCACCCTCAATGAAGCCCCCCATCCTGGCCCTCAAGGACGTCCGCCTCGCCGACGGACCGCTGATGCTGTTCGACGGCGTCGACCTGGCGCTGGAGCCGCGCGTGCGGGCCTGCCTGGTTGGCCGCAACGGAGCGGGGAAGTCGACGCTGCTGAGGATGCTGGCCGGCGAGATCGCCGCCGACGCCGGAGAGCTAACCCTGACGCCTGGCGCCCAGGTGGCGTTCGTGCCCCAGGAACCCGCCATGAGCGGCGCCACCCTGCTGGATCACGCCACCGGCGGCGGCGCGCCGCGTCACCGGGCCGAAGCTCTGTTGGCGGCGTTCGGCGTCGACCCGACCAAGTCAACCGTGGGTCTGTCGGGCGGTGAGGCGCGCCGCGTGGCGCTGGCCCGCGCCTTTGCCGAAGACCCCGACGTCCTGCTGCTGGACGAGCCCACCAACCATCTCGACATCCTGGCCATAGAGACGCTCGAGGCTGAGATCTCCGCCAGCCGCGCGGCCGTGCTGATCGTCAGTCACGATCGCGCGTTCCTGGAACGTGTCACCGCACGCTGCTTCTGGCTGGAGTATCGTCAGGTGCGGCGGCTGGATCGCGGGTTCACAGCGTTCGACGACTGGGTGGAGAAGATCGAATCCCAGGAGGCCGAAGAGGCGCGTCGCCTGGCCCGCGCGGTCGAGCGGGAACAGCACTGGCTGGCCCGTGGCGTCACGGCGCGCAGGGCTCGAAACGAAGGTCGTCGGCGGCGGCTGATGTCGATGCGCCAGGACATGGCCGACCGCATGCGCGAGATGCGCGGGACCATGAACGCCGGGCTGGCCTCGTCAGGGATTTCGGGCCGCCGGGTGGCGGAGGCCAAGGGCGTGACCAAGGCGTTCGGCGCCAAGACCGTACTGAAGGCGTTCTCCACCCGAATCCTGCGCGGCGACCGGGTGGCGATCGTCGGACCCAACGGGGCCGGCAAGACCACCCTGGTGCGCATCCTGCTGGGCCAGATGGCGCCCGATTCCGGGATCGTGAAGCTCGGGACCAATCTGGAGATCAACTACATTGACCAGGCTCGCGCGACCCTGGCGCCGGACCTGACCCTGCGCGACGTGCTGCTGCCGGAGGGCGGCGACCACGTGATGGTGCGCGGCCATCCCAAGCACGTGAACGCCTACGCCAAGGACTTTCTGTTTACCGACGCCCAGCTACGCCAGCCGGTGAAAAGCCTGTCGGGCGGGGAGCGCAACCGCCTGCTTCTGGCGCGCGCCTTGGCTCGGCCGGCCAACGTCATGGTGCTGGACGAGCCCACCAACGACCTTGATATGGACACGCTCGACCTGCTGGAGGACCTGCTGGCCGATTATGAGGGCACGCTGATCCTGGTCAGCCACGACCGGGACTTCATCGACCGACTGGCCACCTCCACCATCGGCCTCGACGGGACCGGGCGGGCGGTGGAGACGCCGGGCGGCTGGCAGGATTTCTTGAGCCAGAACCCAGGCTTCTTCGGTGCGACGAGCGACTCTGGCGCCGCGAAGACCGCGCCAGCCACGCCACAACGGCCACAGGCCGCGCCGGCCACCAAGCTCTCTTTCAAGGACCAGCGGCGGCTGGCGGAGCTTGAGACCCTGCTCGCCGCCATGCCGGGCAAGGTCGCGGCGCTGGAGGCGGCGCTGGCCGACCCCGACCTCTACGCCCGCGATCGCAGCGCCTTTGAGCGCTATGGCCGTGCGCTCGACGCCGCCCGCGCCCAGCAGGACGCGGCCGAGACCGAATGGCTTGAGCTGGAAAGCCGTCGGGAGGCGCTGGCGGCGAACCTCTAGCGTTCCTGTGGATGAGGTTTTCCCGCTGAAACTACAGACAAAAGCGAAAATCCGCGCAACTCGTCCCCGCACTATCCACCGTCTTTCGACAGCCGGCGCCCAGGCGCGTCGGAAGGAGCCCTTGCCCGCACGGCCAGTCCGTCGCACCGTCGCCTTGCCGAGAGGAATTGCGGCGCGAGCGGACAGAGAGGCTGGCGACAGCGGACCTGAAAACTTAAGCGGGCAGATCGGCGGTTCGAGGCGGCGGGGCGACCCGCAGCGGAGACCGACGACGGCGCGAGGCGGATGGCGGGGCGACCCGACTGAGGCTTGGCGGACGGCCTGGAGGCACAGATCCCCCAACGGATCTGTATGAGAGGGCGACGTGTCGGGCGACCGAAGCGTCGCCCTCTTGCTATGCGCGGAGATCCACCGACTCCGATCTTGGAGCGTCGGTCGCGTAGGGCTAGCTTGCACGCATGATCCTGCGCCGCTCGCTCCTCGCCGCCACACTTGTCGTCCTCGCCGCATGCACGCCGAAACCTGACGCCGCCAAAGTTCCGGAGTCGGGGGAAGCGACGACCATCCGTTTCGCCACCGACTGGCGAGCCCAGGCCGAGCATGGCGGCTTCTATCAGGCGCTGGCGTCCGGAGCCTATGCCCGGCGCGGCCTGAAGGTGGAGATCGTGCAGGGCGGGCCGAACGTGAACGTGCCCCAGCTGCTGGCGTCGAACGCAGTCGAGCTCGGCATGGGCTCGAACAGCTTCATCGTCATGAACCTGGCCCAGGAGGGCGTGCCGGTGAAGGCGGTCGCCGCCTTCATGCAGAAGGATCCCCAGGTGCTGATCGCCCACCCGGACGCCGGCGTGAACAGCCTCGCCGACCTCAAGGGCCGCCCGATCCTGCTGTCCGACGCCTCGGTCTCTGCCTTCTGGGTGTGGCTGAAGGCCAAGTACGGGTTCAGCGACGATCAGGTCCGCAAGTACACGTTCAATTCGGCGCCTTTCCTGGCCGACAAGCGCGCCGCACAGCAGGGCTATGTGACCAGCGAGCCCTACACCATCGAGAAGCAGGCCGGCTTCAAGCCGAAGGTCTTCCTGCTCGCGGATGAAGGCTATCCAGGCTACGCCACAATGGTGCTGGCCACCGACGCTCTGATCGCGAAAAATCCTGCGGCCGTGAAGGCCTTCGTCGAGGCCTCGGCCGAGGGGTGGCGGGAATATCTGGCCGGCGACGGCAAGGCCGCCGACGCGCTCATCCTCAAGGACAATCCGGAGATGACGGCCGACGTGCTGGCCCAGGCGCGGGAGAAGCTGAAGAGCTACCGCATCGTCGAGGGCGCGGAGGGCGCGCCGGTCGGAACCATGACCGACGCCCGCTGGAAGACCTTCTTCGACGCCGCCTCGGCGCAGGGGGTCTATCCGAAGTCCCTAGACCCCAAGCGGGCCTACACGCTCGCCTTCCTGCCGAAGTGAGGGTTCGTGGTCGAACTTGAGGCCGTCGAGGTCGACTATGACCGGGGCCGTGCGCTCGGGCCGATGGATCTCAAGATCGCGCCGGGCGAGATCATCTCTCTTGTGGGGCCTTCGGGGTGTGGCAAGTCGACGGCGCTGCGGCTGCTGGCCGGCTTGGAGACGCCGAGCCGGGGTCGCGTGACCCGCGACGTTGGTCCAGGCGAGACGGCGGTGGTGTTCCAAGCGCCGACGCTGGCGCCCTGGCTTTCGGCGCGGGCCAATGTGGCGCTTCCCCTGGAATTGTCGGGCGTCTCCAAGCCCGAAGCTGCGGCGCGGGCGGAGGCGGCGCTGGAGCGGGTGGGACTCGCCAACGCGGCGGCGGCGCGGCCGGTGCAGCTCTCTGGTGGGATGGCGATGCGGGTGTCGCTGGCCCGCGCCCTGGTCACCCAACCGCGGCTGATGCTTCTGGACGAACCTTTCGCGGCGCTGGACGAGCTCACCCGCCGATCGCTGGCCGACGATGTGCTGGCGCTGTGGGCGGCGACCCGGCCGGCGATCATCTTCGTGACCCACAATGTGGAAGAGGCGGTCTACATGGGAGGCCGCGTGGTGGTGCTGTCCAAGGGACCCGGCCGGATCGCCGCCGACATGGCCGTCGCCGGCCCCCTGCCCCGGCCACCGGGCTTCCGCGCCGAGGCGACCTTCAGGGCGACAGCCGAGGCGGTGTCACAGGCGCTTGCCAAAGGCTCACGAGGATGAGCCGGCTCGCGCCCTTGCTGCTGGTGGCGATCCTGCTGGCCGGGTGGGAGATCGCATGCCGCGCCCTGGAGGTTCCGGCCTATTTTCTGCCGCCGCCGAGCGCTGTCGCTGACGCGCTGGGCGAACACTGGGCCGCGCTGGTTCCGGCGGCATGGCGCACGCTGTCGACCGCGCTGATCGCGCTGGTGCTGGCCAGCTTGATCGCTGTCGGCCTTGCGATCCTCACCGCGCTGAGTCCGCTGCTGGACCGGGCCATCCGCCCCCTGGCGTCGGTGGTGCAGGTGACGCCCGTGGTGGCGATCGCGCCTCTGGTGCTGATCTGGGCTGGGCTCGACCATCCGGAGCGAGCGCTGATCGCGTTGGCGGTGCTGGTGGCCTTCTTCCCGATCTTCTCCGGCGCCGTGGCGGGCCTCAAGGCCGCCGATCCGGATCTGGAGCGCCTGTTCAGCCTCTATGGCGCGGGGCGTTGGGCGCGAGTGTCGCGCCTGCGGCTGCCGTCCGCCGTGCCGTTCCTGCTTGAAGGACACAAGGTGGGCGCCGGGCTGGCGCTGATCGGCGCCGTGGTGGCCGAGTTCGGGGCCGGATCTGGCGGCGTGCGCGGGCTCGCCTGGCAGATCCTCGACGCCGGCAACAAGCTCCAGACCGACCGGATGATCGCCGCGCTCGTCGTGCTGGGCGCACTCGGCGTGGCGCTGCACGCGCTGTTGGAAGCGTTGGAGCGGGTCGGCCTGAAATGGTGGCGCGGGCGCTGATCAGGCGCCGCGACGCAGCCTCAACATCGCCTCGCTGGCCAGCACGCTCAGCGAGCGTTGGCCGTGCTCGCCGAAGACGTCCAGCGCGGCGTCCAAGGCGATAAGAGCCGCGGCCCGCTCACCCTTGTCCACACCAGTCATGTCCAGTCGGGCCTCATAGAGCCGGGCCAGGTGCATCTGGGCCAGGCCCCAGCCCACGGGATCGCGACCCGGCGAGAGCTTGGCGAGTTCGATCTTCATCGCCTCCTCGGCCGCATCGAGCACGGCGCGGTCGCCGGTGATCTCGGCTGTCCGCACCAGACACACCGCGCGCGCGCCGGCCGCCTGACCCCGCAGCGGCAGACCGGGCTGGGTCTTGAGCACATGGCCGGCGCGGTCATAGCAGCTGACCGCGTGGTCGAAGGCGCGGGCGTCCTGCGAGCTTTCGCCGAGCGCCTGCAGGGCCTGGCCGAGCGAAACCTGGGTTCGCGCCCAGTCCAGGGGCGAGTGATCCCGGGTCAGATTGTCCAGCGCCAGGGCCAGCGCGCCGGCGCCGGCGGCCAGACGGTCGACATCACCGATCACCTCGCCCTTGGCGGCCAACGCCTGGCCATGCACCACCTTGGCGCGCGCCCAGGTCAAAGGCTCATAGGCCTCATCGACGCGCTCGGCGGCTTCGGCCGCCTGGCGAGCGGCGGCGTCGAGCAGGTCGCCGTCCTTCAGGGCGGCGCCCCAGGCGCTCATCAGGTCGGCGCGGATCAGACGGGCCTCGGCGGCCACGGCGCGGGCGGCCGGCACCCGCTTGGCGACGCCATCCAGCGCGGTGATCGGTGCATCAAAGGCGGCGAGCATGCGACGCGCTTCTTCAGAAGAACCTTGGCCCAACCTTCGCCGAGCAGCGATCGCGGCGAGCCCGACGTCGGCCATGGCGGCGGCGAGACCGCCCTTCACGCTTGATCTCGCATCGCGGAAGGCGATCTCTGCGGCCGCTTCGAGGCCCGGATCGCCAAAGATCTCAGCGCCAAGCAGCCCGTTCAGCGCCTGCTCACAGCGGGCGCGGGCCCAACCGTCCTTGCGGCCGGCCGCCTCGAACCCGGCGGCGGCGGTTTCGGCGGCGGCGGCGGCCTTGCGGAGCGCCACCGGATCACCCGTGCGCCGGGCGACTTCACGCCAGACGATCGCCGCTTCCAGCCGGCGGGACGGCTTGTCCCTGGCGCCGATGCGCCCGGCGGCGATGTCACAGGCCTTGGCCTCCTGGGCCAGAAGTCGGGCGTCGAGCAACTCCAGCAGCGAGGAATCGCCGCCGGTGAGCCCGTCCATCGACGTCCGCTCAGAATCCGCGCCGAAGAAACGGCGGAGCTCGCGACCGAGTTCGAACATTCCCCGCCCCCGGGGCTCGCCCGTCCCACCATGGAACGTATCGCGCGAGCTTGATCGGGAACCAGCAAAGCCGGAGCCGCGCAGCTTAACAAGTGGTTAATTCTAGCAGTATGGTTAACGGATACTTCCGGCGCGGACACCGAAACTCTGAGCGTCGACGCAATTCAGACGAAGATGGCGGCCTGTTCTTCTACGGTCGCGACGCGCCAGGCGCCGGGCTCTAGATCGCTTGGGAGATCAAGGCCGCCGACCCGATCGCGATGCAACGCCAGCACGTGGTTGCCCATCGCGGCGAACATGCGGCGCACCTGATGATACCGCCCTTCGGAGATGGTGAGATAGGCGCGGTGACTGTCGAGGGGCTCAAGCCGGGCGGGTGCGAGCGGCGCGACCTCGCCTTCCAGCACCAGGGTCCCTGCGGCGAACGCCTCGGCTTCGTGGCCCTGCAGCGCCCGGTCCAGGTTGGCCAGGTAGCGCTTGGCCACATGGCGCCGCGGCGAGATCACCCGATGCAGGAAGTCGCCATCATCGGTGATCAGCAGCAGGCCGGTGGTGTCCTTGTCCAGCCGGCCCACCGTAGAGAGCGCGGGCATCCGCGCCCGCCAGCGCGCAGGCAGCAGGTCATAGACTGAGCGCCCCGGCTCCTTGTGCGAGCAGACCACATCCAGCGGCTTGTGCATCAGGAGGATCAAGGGCGCGGGCGGGTCCACCGGCCGGCCGACCACCGTCATGCGGCTCGGCAGGTCGGGCGTCACCGGAACCCTCGCGCCGGCGTCGCGCATCACCACGCCGTCGAGCTCCACCTGCTTGTGACGCACAAGGTCGGCGACTTCGCGACGCGAGCCATAGCCCAGGTTGGCCAGAAGCCGGTCCAGCCGCGCCATCGGCGCCTTTGCGGTCATCGACGGGCCTCTACGATCTTGTAGCCCCCGACATCAGCGCGAAGTTCGACCCGGCTGAAGGCGGCCTTCAGCGCCGCCTCGTAGGGCAGATGCCGGTTGGCCACCAGCCAGCAGACGCCGCCCCTGCGCAGCAAGCCCGCAGCGGCGCGCACGAAGGCCACCCCAAGGTCCCGATCCTCGGCGCCGCCGTCGTGGAAGGGTGGGTTCATGACCACAAAGTCGAGGTCGCCGAGCGTCTCATCCAACCGGCGGACATCAGCCTGAACGACGGTGACGCGGGGGTCGTCGAGGTTGTGTTCGGCGCAGGCCACAGCGCGGCGGTCGAGGTCGATGCAGGCCAGCGCGGTGACGCCAGGCGCGGCCAGAACCCGGGCGGCCAGCACGCCGACACCGCAGCCGAGGTCGGCGCCCCTGCCCGCCAGCGGCGGCAACGCATCGATCAGCTGGGCGCTGCCGGGATCGATGCGGTCCCAGCTGAACACGCCCGGCTGCGACCAGAGGCCCAGGGCCGGGACGACGCGCGGCGCGCCGGCGGCGATCGCCTCGCTGAGGCGTGCGGGTTGGGCGGGCCGCACCACGTAGCAGAAGCGGTGATGCTTGCGCGCGTCCTCGCCCACCTCGCAACC
>NZ_JBILUK010000138.1:0-8293 GCF_044371015.1 Phenylobacterium sp. | reverse complement strand
AGGTCGGCCTCGCAGAAGTAGAAGTCCTGGCGGTTGTTGGTGCGACTGACCTGGCTGACGTTGATCTGCTCCAGGTTCGGCGCCTTGAAGCCCTGCGACCAGGACCCCCGAAGCCGGAAGCCGGGGATCACATCCCAGGCCGCCGCGACCTTCGGCTTCGCCACGCTGCCGACGTCGCTGTAGTCCTCGGCGCGCCCGGCTAGCTGCACCTCGACGCGGTTGACCAGCGGGATGTTCATCTCCGGCGAGACCAGCGGGATGGCGAGTTCGGCATAGGCCGACTTCACGGTTCGATGGCCGCTCACGTCCGGCGAAACAGAGGTGCCCGGAATATTGCTGAGGGCGACCGTCCCGCCGACAATCGGACCGGTGATCGCGTCGATGTAGGGGATGGTCCCGTCGACGTTCGGGTCGCGATTGTCGCGATAGGTCTCACGCCGGATTTCGACGCCGGCCGCCAGGCCGATGTCGCCCGCCCAGATCGTGAGCAGATCAGGACGGCTGACCTTGAAATCCCACAAGGCAAGCGTCGTCCGGTTCGAGCGCGTAATCGGAACGATCAGCCCGGCGATAGCTGCGGCGCTGGACGGCGTCTGGTCACCGCCCGTGACCAGGTTCGTGCCCGCCCCGATGCCGTTGAATGGGTTGTAGGCGTCCGCCGTCGTTCGGTTGACCGCCGCCGAGAAGGCCGTGCCGTTGAGGGCGAAGGACAGGTCGTCCACCGTCGCCTCGGAGTAGAGTGCGGCGCTTTCCCACCGGAAGCCGAATGTCTCGCCCTTCAAGCCGCCCAGGATCCGGTACTGGTCGTTGTTGACGATCACCTGGGAGGCGCCCAGGTCCAGGAGGCCATAGGAGTTGAATGTCAGCCGCAGGCCCGCAGCAGGCACGCCCACCAGGTTCGGCAGCCGGTTCGGGTTCGGCTGGCCATTGGCGAGCGTCGCCGCCCCAAAGGGATTGTAGAATGCGTTCGGCCCGACGCTGATCGTCGGCGAGGTACCGAGGGCGTTGAAGCCCGAGACATTCCCCTCGGTGCGCGCGTGGTAGTAGCCGGCCTCGCCGAATACCGTGAGGTCATCGCTGATGTCGTAGTGTCCGGTCAGGAAGACATTGGTCCGGTCCGCCTGCGGTATCACCGAGGACTTTGTCTGGGCGATCGTGTCGGGGCGGAAGACCCGGTCGGTCGTGGTGTTGAAGGCGCCCGGCACGACGCACAGCGCCGGGCCGATCACCACGGTGCAGGTCACCGACTGCGGCGAGGTGTGGAAGATGCCCGTGGCGCCGGTGATCGCCGTCGTCCCCTGGCGGATGGCGGTCGTCACGCCCGCCGCCTGGAATGCGCCGAACCCCGAAGTGGTCGCGCGATTGTCGAGACCCACCGCCGTCGCGAATTCGGTCCCGGCGAACAGGGATTGGCGGTTGGACGAAGCCGTATAGTCCTGGTCGGACGCCAGCAGGGCCGAACGCTTCTCCAGCGAACCGAAGACCGTGATGTTGCCGCGGCCGTCGGCGAAGTTCTCGCCGTAGACGCCGGTGAGGCGGCCTTCGCGCAGGTTGGTCCCAGACGCTGCGCCGTACTGGAATTCGATCGATCCACCGTCCAGGTCGTCCTGCAGCACGGTGTTGATCACGCCCGCGACCGCGTCGGTCCCGTAGATCGCCGCCGCGCCGTCGCGAAGCACCTCGATGCTCCTTAGGCCCGCCACCGGGATGGCGTTGGTGTTGTAGGTGAAAGTCGGAACCAGCGATTCCGCCTGGGTTGTCGGGTGGTAGACGGTCCGGCGGCCGTTGATCAGCACCAGGGTGTTGCCCGCGCCCAGGTTGCGCAGGCTGACCGAGTTGACGTCGCCCCGGGCGGAGTTTGATGAACCCGGCAGGAAGCTCGAGTTGAACGTCACGTTCCCGGCCTGCGGGATGGTGCGGAACAGTTCATCGCCCGAACCGGCTGCCGCGCCCTTGATCTGTTCCTCGGTGAGCAAGGTGACCGGCAGCGCCGCCGTAACCTTGGAGCCCTGGATCTGCGACCCGACGACGACGATCTCTTCGACTTCCGCTTCAGCATCCGCGCTCAAGGTCGGCGTCGAAAAGGCCGCGGCGGCGCAGAACGCCGTGGTGGCGAGCAGGCGCACGCGCCGGCCCGATGGCGAAAACAACATCTTTTTGAGTCCCCCAGACCGCTGGCGCGCCTCGCACCCGGCTCGGAGACCTTTTGGCGTTCCGGCGAAAGCCGTCAACCCTCCGGACGTGCCCGCAAAGGCTGGGAGTTCAAACGGATCAGAAGCGCTACAATCTGATCCGATAGATGCACCCAACCCCAACCGGCAGTTCATCGGCAGGCCCATCTCCGGCTTTCGCAACCGGAAGGCGGTAGAGATCGAAACCAGCCCTGCGCTTCCAGCGCCACGTCAGCGGTCCCGGGTCTGGTCGAACCCATGACGACCTCCAGGGCAGGGTGTGAGCCGGGAATCCTGCCCGGCCACGGCCGAATCCGCCTGCGCCATATCGGCCACAGCCCTGCGACAAACCAGCCGGCGTGGGTTGACTTCGAGGGTGCGAAGACCGATCTCCCCTGTGCGCCCATCATGGGCGATAGCGACGCTCCAGCCGCGTGGGGTCCTTCCGGACCCAGCCTGTCGAGCGCAGTGAGAGACTTCTCATAGAGCCGCCCATCACGCGGGGCGCTTCCCCAAAGACCCGCGACCCGCGCCCTCGAACCCATTCGAGCCGGCGCGCGCCCGCCTACGTGAAAGACACTGTTTGACCCAATTCACCGACCTTGGCCTGGCCAAGCCGTTGCTCAAGGCGCTGGCCGACGAAGGCTACGCCAATCCCACCCCGATCCAGGCCCAGGCGATTCCCGGCGTGATGTCCGGCCAGGACCTGCTGGGCATCGCCCAGACCGGCACCGGCAAGACCGCCGCCTTCGCCCTGCCGATCCTGCATCGCCTGGCCGAAAACAAGAAGCCCGCCCCGCGCCGCAGCGCCCGCTGCCTGGTGCTGGCCCCCACCCGTGAACTCGCCACCCAGATCGGCGAGAGCTTCAAGACCTATGGCAAGCACATGGGCGTCACCGTCGCGGTGATCTTCGGCGGCGTGAAGTATGGCGGCCAGATGCGCGCCATGGCGCCCGGCGTCGATATCCTGGTGGCCACGCCCGGCCGCCTGCTCGACCACCTGGGCGAAAAGTCGATGACGCTGGAAGGCGTGGAGATCTTCGTCCTCGACGAGGCCGACCAGATGCTGGACATGGGCTTCATTGTCCCGATCCGGAAGATCATCAAGTTCGTGCCCCGCGTCCGGCAGAACCTGTTCTTCTCGGCGACCTGGCCGACCGAGATCGAGAAGCTGGCGGCCGAAATCCTCAATCCCAATCCGTTGAAGGTGTCGGTCACGCCGCAGGCCACCACGGTGGAAAAGGTCAACCAGCGGGTGCTGTTCGTGGAACAGCAGCGCAAGCGCGCCCTCCTGGCCGAGCTGTTCGATGACGCCGGCTTCAAGCGCGTCATCGTCTTCACCCGCACCAAGCGCGGCGCGGACCGCGTGGCGCGCGGTCTGGAACAGGCCGGCGTCGACGCCGCCTCGATCCACGGCGACAAGAGCCAGGGCCAGCGCGAGCGTGCCTTGGCCGCGTTCAAGTCCGGCGAGGTCCGGGCCCTGGTGGCCACCGACATCGCGGCCCGCGGCATCGACATCGATGCGGTCACCCACGTGGTGCAGTTCGAGCTGCCCAACGTGCCGGAAGCCTATGTGCACCGGATCGGCCGTACGGCGCGCGCCGGGGCGGACGGATCGGCGGTGGCGTTCTGCGCCGACGACGAACGCAACCTGCTGAAGGATATCGAGCGGGTCACCCGCCAGCGGATTCCCAGCTTCGACCGCCGCAATGACAAACACCTGGGCGCCGCGACCGCCGCCATGCCCGATCCCGGCGGCAAGCCGGAGCGTCCGCCGCAGGGACGTTCACAACCCCATCGCGGCCAGCACGCGCCCAAGCGCAATCGCAATCACACCGACGCCAAGCCCGTAAGTCGCGGCGAAGGCGGCGGCCGACCTCAGGAGGCCAGGCCGGCCTTCAAGGGGCCGAGCCGTGGGCGCGGCGGCGGAAGCAGCAGCGGCAGCGGCCGCACGGGCGTCTGGTCCAACCGGTGACCTCGGCGCCTGCCGCTTTCAGACGGATCCGTCTGGAAGCGGCCGGCTCGCCTCTCTGGTGTCGAACAGGACTTAGCGATGAGAGGATTCCTCTGATCGCATCGTGCCCTGCGAGGCGGAACCGGCTAAAGGGCCGGCGATGCCCCCGATCCTCAACGCCGCCGCCGCCGCCGCCCTCCGGGTGGTCCGGCGCGCGCCGGGTCTCCACCGGGCGGTGCATGCCGCGGCGCTCAGGCTGGAACGCACGGCCTGGGGCGAGCGCTTCATTCGCGGCGTGCTGGATGAGGGCGCCGGCGAAACCATCGGCTATGCCGCCTGGGTCGATCGCTACGACACCCTGCGCGAGGCCGACCGGCGCGGGATCGCCGCGCACATCGCGCGGTTCGAGCGCACCCCGCTGATTTCGGTGGTGATGCCTGCCTACGCCGTCGCGCCGGACCTGCTGGAAGCCGCCATCGGGTCCGTAAGGGCCCAGCTGTATCCGCACTGGGAGCTCTGCATCGCCGACGACGCCTCTCCGGGCGAAGCGGTCTGGACGACCTTGCAGCGCCTCGCCGCGTCGGATGCGCGGATCAAGGCCGTTCGCCGGCCCTCGAACGGCAACATCTGCGCGGCCACCAATTCCGCCCTGGCGCTGGCCACCGGCGAGTTCGTGGCGCTGATGGATCACGACGACCTGCTTTCGCCCCGCGCGCTCTACGAGGTGGCGGCGCTGATCCAGGATCATCCCGACGCCGATCTGATCTATTCCGACGAGGACAAGATCGACGCCGCCGGTCAGCGCTATGAGCCGCACTTCAAGACCGGCTGGAATCCAGAACTGCTGCTGGCGCAGAACATGGTCAGCCATCTGGGCGTCTATCGCCGCGCCTTGATCGAGGCCGCAGGCGGCCTGCGCGAGGGGTTCGAAGGCAGCCAGGACTACGACCTGGCCCTCAGGGTCGCCGAGGCCACGACGCCCGCCCGCATCCACCATATTCCCTGGCCGCTGTATCACTGGCGCCAATCCGGCGGCCCGGAGACCTTCAGCCAGGCCCAGATGGACCGTTGCGCCGTCGCCGCCCAGAGGGCTGTGGCCGAGCATCTGGCCCGAACCGGCCAGCCGGTGTCGAGCGTGGCGCGGATGGACGACACGCCAGGATGGGTAACCGTCCGCCGCGCCATCCCGGAACCCCTTCCAATGGTCAGCGTGATCGTACCCACGCGCGACCGCGCCGACCTGCTGGCGGCATGCGCCGAGGGCGTTCTGAAGTCCGGCTATGGCCCGCTGGAACTGCTCATTGTCGACAACGGCAGCGTGGAGCCGGAGACTCTGGCGCTGTTCGCGCGCCTGTCGGGAGAGTCCCGGGTTCGCGTGCTGAGCGCGCCGGGCCCCTTCAACTTCTCCGCCCTGAACAACCGCGCCGCCGTCGAGGCCCGGGGCGATATCCTTCTGCTGCTCAACAACGACATCTCGATGCCGGCGCCCGGCTGGCTGGAGGCGCTGGTCGCCCAGGCGGTCCGGACCAACGTCGGCGCCGTCGGCGCGCGCCTGCTCTATCCTGACGGACGGGTGCAGCATGCCGGCGTGGCTCTTGGCCTGGGCGGGGTGGCGGGCCATGTCGGCCACTTCGCGCCCGGGGAGACGGCGGGCTATTTCGGCCATCTCAAGTCGGCGCGGAACGTTTCAGCGGTGACGGCCGCCTGCCTGGCGCTCCGCAAGACCGTGTTCGACCAGGTCGGCGGGCTGGACTCGGAGAACCTGGCCGTCGCGTTCAACGATATCGACCTGTGCCTGAAGATCCGCGCGGCCGGATACGACATCATTTTCGAGCCCGCGTGCGAGCTGATCCACCACGAATCCGCGTCGCGCGGCGCCGACACCGAGGGTCCGGCGCACGATCGGTTCCGCGCTGAGATCGCCCACATGCGCGCCCGATGGGGCAAGACGCTGGACCACGACCCGTACTACGGGCCGATCTTCAGTCTGCGCCACAGCGACTACCAGCTCGCCCGCCCGCCCCGCAGGGCGCCGCCCTGGACCCTCCCGCCGCACGCCGATAGGAGCCGCTGATGGACCGGCGCCTGATCCTCGACCTGATCGACCTTGGCCGCCCGGGCCTGGAGATCGGCGCGCTGGACAAACCGACCGTCACGCGCGCCCACGGGCCGGTGGCCTATGTGGACCGCGCCGACCGGGCCGCGCTGGCGGCCTGGTACGCCGACCCGGGCCATGGAATCGATCCGGCCGACCTCGTGGACGTCGACCATGTCTGGGGCGAAGAGACCTTGCTGCAGGCGGTCGGCGGCCAGCGCGCCTTCGCCTATGTGATCGCCAGCCACGTGATCGAACACGTGCCCGACGTGTTCGGCTGGCTGGGCGAGATCGCCGCCGTGCTGGAGGATGGCGGCCGCGCTGTCTTCGCCGTGCCCGACAAACGCTTCTCGTTCGACTATCCCCGCCCGCCCAGCACCAGCGGCGAGTTCGTCGAGGCCTGGCTTGAGGGCCGCCGCCGTCCCAACACCCGCCAGATCTTCAATCACTTTCACGACACGCGGCCGGAGGGCGCACCCGATCGCGACGAGGCGGCCCTGACCGAGTGGGCGCAGGGCTGCGTTGCGCTCTGCCGCCGGGCTGTGTCGCTGGACGAGTACATCGACGCGCACGGCTGGGTGTTCACGCCCGTGTCGATGGCGCAAGCGCTGGACCTGGCCAGCCGGCTCGAACTTCTGCCGTTCAGGATCGCCGACTTCCAGCCGACCCCGCCGGGCGACGCCGAGTTTATGGTGACCCTGGAGCGCCTGCCGGACAGCTGGGACTTCGCCGCGCGCCGGGCCGCCTTCCTCGAGAGCCTGCAGGCGCTGGAGCTGCCGCCAGAAACCCAGACCACCGGCGCCGCGCCCGACCTGCTCGCCCGCGCCGAGGCCGCCATCGCGCACGCCCAAGCGATCGAAGCGTCCACGTTCTGGCGGATGACCGCGCCGCTGCGCCGGCTCGTCGACGCCGCGCGCCGGCTCAGCTCCGGTAGTCGCCGTTGATCTCGACGTAGCGTTTGGTGAGGTCGCAGGTCCACATCACCGAGCTGGCGCGGCCGACGCCCACATCGACGGCGACCTCCAGCTCCTGGTTCTTCATGTAGGCGCTCATCTTGGCCTCGTCGTAGGTCGGTGAGATCAGGCCGTCCTGCGCCGCCCAGTGGGGCCCGAAGCGCACGCTGATCTTGTCGCGGTCCACCGGTTCATCAGCGCGGCCGACAGCCATGACGATGCGGCCCCAGTTGGCGTCCTCGCCGGCGAAAGCCGTCTTGACCAAAGGGCTCTCGGCGATGGTGCGGGCGATCTTTCGGGCCGAGGCGGCGCTCTCCGCGCCCGAGACGGTGATCTTGATGAACTTGGTCGCGCCCTCGCCGTCCTTGACCAGCTGGTGGGCGAGATCGAGCAACACCTGCTCCAGCTTGTCGCGGAAGTCGGCCAGGCGTCGGTCGCCCGCGCGACTGATCCGGGGCGCGCCGGACTGGCCGGTCGCGAACAGCAGCAAGGTGTCATTGGTCGAGCGATCACCGTCCACCGTGACCGCATTGAAGGTGTTGCGGGTGTAGAGGTTGACCAGGTTCTGCAGGGCGGCCGGCGCGATGGCCGCGTCGGTCGCGACGAAGGCCAGCATGGTCGCCATATCCGGCGCGATCATGCCCGAACCCTTGCAGATGCCGCCGATCCGCACGGTCACCCCGTCGATCTGGGCCTCGGCATAGGCGCCCTTCGGGAAGGTGTCGGTGGTCATGATCGCTCGGGCGGCGCCCGCCCAGCCATCCTCGGTGAGATGGGTCTCCAGCTCGGGAAGTCGGGCGGAGATCTTGGCGTCATCCAGCAGCACGCCGATCACGCCGGTGGACGCCACCATCACATCGCGCTGTCGGCAATCCAGACGCTTGCCGACCGCCGAAGCCACGCGGCGCACCGCATCGGCGCCTGGCCGGCCGGTGAAGGCGTTGGCGCAGCCGGCGTTGACGACCAGAGCGCGCACGCCCTCGCCCTTGGTCGCGTCCAGTTGTCGCTTGCACCAGTCGACCGGCGCCGAGCCGACGCCATGGCGCGTGAACACGCCGGCGCAGCTGGCGCCTTCCGGAAACGCCATCACCAACAGATCGTCGCGCTCATGCTTGTAGAA
>NZ_JBILUK010000137.1:0-8376 GCF_044371015.1 Phenylobacterium sp. | reverse complement strand
ATGGCTGCCAGGTCGTCCATCAACTGGCGCGCCAGGGTCTCGCCGGTGATCCCCCGCTCAGCCAGCGCCGGGGGCACGGAGAACGCCTCGATCACCAGCCCGTCGGCGCGGCTGGCGGACCAGATCATCAGGCCGAGGGCAAAGGCGACCGCGAGGCCGGCGGCGCCGGTCAGGAGCTTGAGGCCGATGCTGAGGTCTTCGCTGGCGATCTGGCGACGGATCAATCGTCGCTGGTCAGCGAGCAGGAGGCTGGCCTGCCCTCCGGGCGCACGGCTCTTTGCCTCAGCCTCCATAGCGATCTCGATGGGGTCAGGTGTCGTCGGGGCACGCTCGGCTTTCACCCGTGGCCGCCTCGGAGTGTTACTCGGAGGGCGCCCCATCTCAGACCCTCTGCGCTTTGAGTTCGGCGCGGTCGGCTGGCGACAGGTCCATTGATGCCGCTGCACGCCACTTCGCCCGGGCCTCATCGGCCTTGCCGAGCTTCGCTAGCGCCTCGCCCCACTTAAGGTGCAGCCGTCCCCAGCGGGGGGTGAGCTTGGCCGCGGCCTCGAACTTGCGAACCGCGGCTCGCGCATCGCCCTTGGCCAGCAGCGCCTCGCCCCAGACCTCGTGCGCATCGGCGAACCTCGGGCCCTTCCGAGCGGCGGCGGCGGCCTGGGCCAGGGCGGCATCGACGCGGCCCTGCTTCAGCAGCACCCCCGCCCACTCCGCCTCGGCCTGGGGAAGCGACGGTCCCTGCCGCACAGCTTCGGCGTACCAGCGGTCGGCGGCGGCTGACTGTCCCAGCCGGGCCGCGATCAGGCCCCGCCGGATGACGCAGCGATAGCAGTCGAGCGGCAGCATCGCGGCGGCGCGCTCGGCGCCCGCCCGGTCGCCGAGCGCCGCAAGCGCCAACCCGCGGCTACTGCCGACGGAGTAAGTGATACGAAGGAACGGCCACTTCGTCGCCAGCGCCTCCCACGCATCGGCGTCGCGCAGCACCGCGGGCCAGTCTTCACGTTCACGGTTGATAATCGCCCGCGGCGTCAGCCACTGGCTATCGTCATTGGCCAGGATCGCGGGCAACATATCGGGGGGCTGCGGAGGTCTGAGCGCGAGAAGCGCCTCGGCCGATTGCAGGTCGTGCAAGTTTGCGAGGGTCGCGGCGCCGTTGTGGACCCGGTTGTCTCGCGAGGGGTCGGCCAGCGCCGGATTGGCGCGCACGGCGTTGATGAGGCTGGCGGCCTCGCAAGGCGAGACCTTCAGGCGACTGCAGGGGATGACCAACTGCCCATTGTAGTCGCCCAGGCTGCTGGTCAGGTTGGCGGCAGGAAGCAACTTGATGAAAGCCCGTTGCTCATCTGTGAAGCGAGCCAAAGACAAGTCCGTGTCCGGGCGTTTCATCAGCTGCACACGGGCCAGATAGGCGGCCTCGGCGTGACCCAGGCCATTTTCGGCGACGGCGTAGTCGTTGAGCCCGACACGCCCCTTGGAGAGGCGGACTGCCTCGGCGAGCAGGTCGCGGCGGCGGGCAAGGGTTTCCCCCATCTGCCCAAAACTGAGGGCATAGAAGGCTTGCGCCCGGTCCATGTCGGAGCCGACGCCGGTCAGGCGGTTCAGGACCTGAGCGGCCTCCCCGGTCCGCCCACGTTCCGCCAGCCAGCTGGAATATTTGATCGGTTCGGCGGTGCGGTAGGCGTATTCCGCGGCCCGGCCCATCAGGGCGTCCAGGTCGCCGTCCGGCTGCACCAGCCGCACGCCGGGCTGCGAGCCCAGCCGCGCGGTGATCGCCAAGGCGCCCTTCTCGGCGCCGGAGGTCACGCGGGAGACCTCGGCCGACAGGTGGGTCTGCCGCCCGAGCGCCTGGCGCAGCGCCAGGTCCAGGTCGGCGAGACTGACGCCGGAGCCGGGGATCTGCACCTTCAGCCCGCCGCCGTCCCTTTCGCGCACCTCGGCCGAAATCAGCTGCGCGCGCGTTTCGGCCCGCAGCTGCACCAGCTGGTCCTGCAGCGCATGCGCCAGCGCGGCCCCGGTGGCGCCATCGCGCACGAGATCCTCCGGCGCGCTGACGGGGTCTATGACCAGGCTGTCGTCCTGGCTGGCGTTCCAGGCCATCACGCCCAGCATGGCAGCTGCGGCGAGACCTGCGGCCCCGGTCAGCACCTTCAGCGCAAACCCGGCGCGTTCACTGGCGATCTGCCAGCCGATCAGGGCGCTCTGCTTGCGAAGAACCTCGTGGGCGACACCTTCCGGCACCGCGCCCGACGCCGCCGCCTCCATGGCGATTTCGATGGGATCCGGTGTGGTCGGCGCAGGCTCGGCCTTTGCCCGCCGCCGCCGAGGCGTGCCGTCGTCCGTCACGCCCGCCATTTTATGTTCCCACCCTTCACCACAGTGAGGGACCAGCGAAGGGAGGTCAAATCACCCGGTCGGACTTGATAGGGCGATAGGTCCGGTTTCCCCCCATCGCGGACATTGGGAGGGTCCGCTTTTGGCCCAGATGCCAATGTCCCCTCCTGGCGCATAGCCGACTCTCTTCAGCGAGCCGATCAAACCCTTAGAGGGCGCAGAAGCGACCGAACTCGGGGACAGGATATCCAGTCCCCTGAATCCTCGCGGAACAATTCCGGCCCGGCGAAGGCCTTCAAGCTTCCGGGCCGAGGTCTCCGGCAAGGCCCTGGTCCGTGAGCCATCCCGCCACGGCTTCGCGATCCCGAGGCTCCAGGCGGTCGAGGCGCGCCTGAATCTGGGACCAGGACTGGATCGGATACGCCCGCGTGAGATAGCTGGCGGGTTGGCCGTGGGTTTCCACCGTAAACGCCTTCAGCCCTGCGGCGGCCGCCGCCCGGTGTCCGCGCAGCACAGGCAGGTAGCTGCTGGCCAGCTCGCCCAGAACGTGGCGCGCAAACGCCGTGGATTGCGGAAACGACGCCCAGTCGCCGCCGCCGTCCCACGCATCCGCCGTGGTCGACCAGGCCACCACGCGCGGATAGGCTTCCACGACCTTCCGCGGATCCGGGTCGTGCAGGGTATGGGCCCGCAGGCCGCCCAGGAACATGCAGTCGGCGGGGGTCGGCCGGTCGCCCATCAGATAGCGCGTCTCGCCCAGCTGCGCCTCGGCGGCGGCCAGCAGGCGGATGTATTCCGCCTCGGCGGCCTGCTGATGGAAGGCGGTTTCGGTGCCGGTGGCGCGGCAGGCCCGCGGGCCCCATCCGCGGATGAACTCCGCCCTCACGGGGTCGCCGTCGGCGATGACCTCCGAGGCGAAAGCGGCGCTGTCCGGATAATGCCACCGGTAATGCACCATGACCCGCGCCACCCACTCGTCGAGACACTCCTCGACCAGATGGGCGATGACCCCGAGCGGGCCCGGCGGAAACAGGCGTCGCTGGGGGAAGCGGTGGTCAAGCATCTCGATGATCGGCGTGGTGTCGGCGATCACCCAGTCTTCGGGCGTTTGCAGGACGGGAACCTGGTGGGTGCCCACACGTGCTTCGAGACCTTTGGGATCGGGGTGCGACGGCTTCGAGATGAATTCGAACGGCGCCCGATAGAAGATCAGCGCGGCCTCAAGCTTGCGCGTGAACAGGCTCGGTGTGGAGCCATAGAGCCCATACATGACAACCTCCCGCGCCGTTGCGGCGGGAACACTATTCCGCTCCGCGCGAGGCTTGCACGCGGAAAGCGACTTTAGACCGGAATTCGAATTTCGGTTCGTACAACCGACCGGAAACGTGGGACACCCACATAGTCCCGAATGGCCATGACGTACCGTGGCGGGGCCGGACGGGGTCGCCAGGGGCGTCGCCGGGACGGCCCGCGTCTCTCACGTCTTTCACACCCCATACGCCGAATAGAACGCCTCCACCTCGCACTCCGCGTCCAGCGCCCGCAGGGGGAAGGCGGTCCAGGGGGCGGCGGGGTCGAGGCGGGGGAGGTTGGCGATCAGGGCGGCTCGGGCGGCGGGCTTCACCCGGCCGCGGAAGTCGAGCAGCTGGCCCCAGGTCGACGTGCCGGTGAGGCGGACGCGGTCGGGCGTCCGGATCGAGTCGACATAGGCGGCGGGGAACAGGCGGCGGTAGGCCTCAAGGTTGTAGAGCCAGGAGCCGCCCCGGACGCGCCGGGCGGCGGGGGCGCGGGCCCGGACGTCGGCGAACAGGGCCTGAAGCTCGGCCCGGCGGCGGGCGATCTTGGCCTGGACGAGGGGGCTCTGATCCGGGTCGTCCTCGCGGTTGGTGAAGTGGATGCGGACGACCTGATCGTCCTCCATCAGCTCATAGCTGAAACAGCCGAACTCGGCCTGGCCGCCGGGGGCGGGCGGGGTCAGGGCGGCGCGGGCGAAGGCGGCGACGGTCCAGTCGAGACGGGCGGCGGGCGTGGGGCCGGCGTCGAGCCCCTCGGCGAAGGCCCGCCACTGCGGCGCGGGGACGCCGTTCTGCACCCGGCCGAAGCCCAGGCGGCGATGCAGGTTGGTGACCTCGAGCGCGGCGTCGGCGAGGGGGCGCCCCGTGCGGTCCGCCGCGGCCTGGGCGAACCGGAGCAGGACCTCGGCGTAGGGCCGGAAGAGGTCGGTTTCGGGGTCGGGGGGTTGGGCGGGCATGTCACCCCGTCGCCAACGCCCGCCGGAGCCCTTCCGGGTCGCTGCGGATCGCGCGGAGCAAGGTTCGGGCGGGGCCGCTTGGCGCCTTTGCGCCGCGCTCCCACTCCTGCAGCGTCCGCAGACTGAATTCGTAGGTTGCGGCGAACTCGGCCTGGGTCATGCCGACGGCGCGGCGGATCGCGCGCACGTCGATCATCGGCGCCATGTCAGGCGCGGCGTCGGGGTTGGCGGCGATCTGGCGCGCAAGGTCGGCGTCGCTCATCCCGTCCAGGCGATCCCAGTCCGTGGCCGCCAGGGCCGCGCGGGCGGCGTCACTTAAGGCGTTCGGCATAGCGATGGACCTCCCGTTGATTGGCCTTGCGGAGCGAGATGATTCGACGCTCGCCGGGCCGGTCGGCGAAGACGCACACGAACATTCGCTGACGGATCATTCCGAATGCGATCTGGCGGACTTCGCCGTAGTCAAAGCGATCATCCTTGGTCACCACGACCGGACCGGCGAAGAGGACTTCGGCAAGCGCCAGAGATACGCCGTGCTTGTCCCGGTTCAATCGGTCCTTGCCGGGGTCGAACACGTATTGCACATCGGGCAACTACGTCTCTGGCGTAGTTTTGGCAAGCGATACCTCGCCCCCGCTTCGACCATCCTTCGGTTTCCCGCCGCAGGGGAAGGCCGGTAGGGTCGGCGGACGCGCTGTTCGTGGATTGCGGGAGACCGGCGGCATGAAGCTCTATCACTGCGCCGATGCGCGATCGCTGCGGGCGCTGTGGGCGCTGGAGGAACTGGGGGTCGACCACGAGCTGGTGGTGATGCCGTTTCCGCCGCGGGCGCGGTATCCGGGCTATCTCTCGATCAACCCGCTGGGGACGGTGCCGACCCTGGTGGACGGGGATGTGACGCTGACCGAGTCGAGCGGCATCTGCCACTATCTGGCGGAGATGAACGCGCCGACGCCGCTGCGCATCGCGCCGGGCGAGGCGGACTATGGGGACTATATCAACTGGCTGTTCCGCAGCGACGCGACCCTGACGTTCCCGCAGACCATCGTGCTTCGCTACACGCGGCTGGAGCCGCCGGAGCGCCGTCTGCCGCAGGCGGTGGAGGACTATTCGATCTGGTACCTCTCGCGGCTGCGCGCGGTGGAGACTGCGCTGGAGGATCGGGAATTTCTGTGCGGCGGGCGGTTCACCATGGCCGACATCGCCGTGCACTACGCGCTGTTCCTGGGGGAAACCCTGGGGCTGCACGAACGCTACAAGCCGCGCAGCCGCGACTATCTGGAGCGGCTGAAGGAACGGCCCGCGTTCCAGCGTGCGCGGGCGCGGCAGGCGGCGGGACAGGAGGCCTGACGTGGATCTGAATCTCAGCCCGGAATACGAGGCGTTTCGCGACGAGGTGCGCGGGTTTCTGGCCGCCAACGCCGACAAGGCGCCGAGGCCGGGTCTGGGCGGCGACGCCAAGGCCTGGCAGAAGCTGCTGATCGAGCAGGGCTATGCGGCCCGCACGATCCCGGCCGAGTACGGCGGCCATGGGGCCAAGCCGGACATCCTGAAATCGCGGATCATCGCCGAGGAATTCGCCCGGGCGCGCGTCTCGCAGGGGATGGGCGGGCAGGGGATCTCGATGCTGGTGCCGACCCTGCTGGAGATGGGCACCGAGGACCAGAAGCGGCAGTTCATCGCCCCGACGCTGGCCGGCGAGATGCTGTGGTGCCAGGGCTATTCCGAGCCGGAGGCGGGCAGCGACCTGGCGGCGCTGAAGACCCGCGCCGAGCTGGACGGCGACGAATGGGTGATCAACGGCCAGAAGATCTGGACCTCGACGGCGCAGCACGCCCACTGGATGTTCTGTCTGGTGCGGACCGAGCCCGAGGCGAAGAAGCACGAGGGCATCAGCTTCCTGCTGTTTTCGATGAAGACGCCGGGCATCGAGGTGCGGCCGCTGGTGGACATGACCGGCGCGGCCAACTTCAACGAGGTGTTCTTCACCGACGTGCGCGTGCCGGCCGGCCAGATCGTGGGTCGCCGGGGCGAAGGCTGGAAGGTGGCCAACTCGATCCTGAAGCATGAGCGGGGCTCGCTGGCCGATCCCAACCAGATGCAGTCGCGGCTGAACGGCCTGATCGAGCTGATGAAGGCCGAGATGCTGGACGGGCGGCGGCTGGTCGACGACCCGGTGATGCGCGACCGGCTGGTGGCGATCCAGGCGCGGGTGCATGCGGCGCGGTGCCACGACCTGCGGCTGCTGTCGCTGTCGGTGCGGGGCGCGCCGGCGGGGATATCGAGCCTGGTGGTCAAGCTGCAGGGCACGGAGCTGCGGCATGAGCTGGAAGGCTTCGCGGTGGATGTGATGGGCGAGCTGGGCCTGCTCTATGGCGACACCCCGCGCCTGCGTGGCGGCGGCTCCTGGCAGCGGGACTACATGTACTTCCTGGGGCTGATCATCGGCGGGGGCACCTCGCAGATCCAGAAGAACATCATCTCCGAGGTGGGCCTGGGCCTGCCGCGCGAACCCAAGCCGGCGGCCTGAAGGAGGTCTGGATCATGGATTTCGGTCTCTCCTCGGAACAGGAAATGCTGCAGGACGCGGTGGCGCGGTACCTGGGCGATCACGGCGCCCTGGCGCGGACCCGGGCCTTTGCGGCCAACAAGGAAGCGCGCGCCGCCGACGTGATCGCGGGGCTGGCGGACCTGGGCGTCAGCGGCCTGATCGTGCCGGAGGCGCACGGCGGGTCGGGGCTGTCGCTGCTGGACGCGGCGCTGGTGGCGGAGCAGCTGGGCCGGCACGTGACGCCGGCGCCCTATGTGGCGTCGAGCGTGATCGCGCCGCTGGCCCTGATGCGGGCGGGATCGGCCGAGCAGCAGGCGGCGTGGCTGCCGCGCATCGCGACCGGCGACGTGGTGGTCGGCGCGGCGATCTCGGAGCTGGCCGGCGCGCGGGACGATGCGGGCGTCACGGCGAGCGGCGGGCGGCTGAGCGGCAAGGCGCTGTTCGTGCTGGACTTCGAGGCCGACGCCTATGTGGTCGCGGACCGGACCGGCGGCCTGCACCTGCTGGCGGCGGATGCGCCGGGGCTGACGCGGATCCGGCTCAACACCATCGACGCGACCCGGCCGACCGGCGAGCTGGTGCTGGACGGCGCGCCGGCTGAGCCGCTGGCGAACAGCGCGGGCGTCGGGCGGGCGCTGCTGGATGCCGGGCGGGTGATCCTGGCGGCCGACACGCTGGGCGCGGCGCAGGCCATGCTGGATCAGGCGGTGGCCTATGCGAAGGAGCGGCGGCAGTTCGGCCGCGCCATCGGTTCGTTCCAGGCGGTGAAGCACATGTGCGCCGAGATGGCGGCGAGCCTGGAGCCCTGCCGCGCGGCGGTGTGGATGGCGGGGCACGCTTTCGACTCGCTGCCGGAGGAAGCCTCGCTGGATGCGTGCCTGGCCAAGGCGCACCTCTCCGAAGTGGGGACCTTTGTCGCCCGCACGGCGACCGAGGTGCATGGCGGCATGGGCTTCACCGACCTCGTCGGGCTGCACTACTGGTTCAAGCGGATCGGCTTCAACCGCCAGATGCTGGGCGGCCCGGCGGCGGTGCGCGCGGACGCGGCGCGGCTGCAGGGCCTGGCGGCCTAGCCCCCCTCCACCACGCTTCGCGCGGTCCCCCTCCCCCGTTGGGGGAGGAAAGCTGGGTCTTGGTCCTCCCCCGTCGGGGGAGGTGGCGGCGGAGCCGACGGAGGGGGCTTCACCCCAGAAAAGAAACGGGCCGCGCCGAGCAGCGCGGCCCGCGGGCGGGGGCGGAGAACGCC
>NZ_JBILUK010000135.1:0-8471 GCF_044371015.1 Phenylobacterium sp. | reverse complement strand
GCCTTCGACTTCGCCACGCGGCTCGCCAAACTGGCTCCGTCAGGGATGGATCGGGTCTTTTTCACCAACTCCGGATCGGAGTCGGTGGACACCGCTCTGAAGATCGCCATCGCCTATCATCGGGCGCAGGGCGAGGGGCATCGGACTCGGCTTATCGGGCGCGAGAAAGGTTATCATGGGGTCGGTTTCGGCGGGCTCTCGGTGGGCGGTTTGGTCAACAACCGCCGCGTCTTCCCGACGCTCTCGTCGGACCACATGCGCCATACGCTGGACTACAAGCGCAACGCCTTCTCACGGGGGCAGCCTGAGCATGGGGCGGAGCTGGCGGATGATCTGGAAGCGCTGTGCGCCCTGCACGGCGGCGAGACCATCGCGGCGGTGATCGTCGAGCCGGTGGCCGGCGGCGGCGGCGTGATCCCTCCGCCCAAAGGTTATCTGGAGCGGCTGCGGGCGATCTGCGACAAGCACGGCATCTTGCTGATCTTTGACGAGGTGATCTGCGGCTTTGGTCGGCTGGGGACTCCGTTCGCAGGCCAGAAGTTCGGTGTCACGCCCGATTTGATGACCACCGCCAAGGGCATCACCAACGGAGTCTTCCCGATGGGCGCGGTGTTCGCCCGCACCCAGGTGCACGACGCCCTGATGCGCGGGCCGGAAGAGACCATCGAGCTCTTCCACGGCTACACCTATTCCGGACATCCTTCGGCCTGCGCGGCGGGGCTGGCGACCCTGGACATCTATGCGCGAGAGCGGCTGTTCGAGAATGCCGCGGCCCTTGAGCCGGACTTCGAAAACGCGATGCACTCACTGGCCGGCGCGCGCAACGTTATCGATGTGCGGAACATCGGCCTGATGGGCGCCGTGGAGATCGCGCCTCGTCCGGATGCGCCGGGCGCGCGGGGCTATGAGGCGCTGGTGCGATGCTTCGAGGCGGGGCTTATGGTGCGGGTGACAGGCGAGTCGATCTGCCTCGCCCCGCCGCTGATCGTCGACGCGGAGCGTATCGGCCACGCAGTGGAAATCTTGAGCAAGGTGATCAGCGCGATCGACTGACCGCCTTGGCGATCCGGGAGACCAGCGGCGAGGTCGGCAGGGCGCTCCCGTTCAGATCGGAGACGGCCCGCACGCCGATCAGGCTGTTGGTGATGAACATCGGCGCGCCGTTTAAGCGGCCTGGGTTGGCGAACACCTCGTGCAGCGGCAGTCCTAGATCGTGGCAGGCGGCGATCACGCGGCGACGAATGATCCCATCGAGCACGCCGGCCTCCAGCGTCGGGGTGAAGACTTCGCCGTGGCGAATCCAGAAGATGTTCGCGGCTGCCGCGCAGGCGATCTCGCCGGCCGTGTTGAGCATCAGGGCCTCGTCGGCGCCTGCGGCCTGGGCCTCGGCGCGGGCCAACACATTGTCGAGATAAGCCAAGCTCTTGAGGCGCGATGTGGGCGAGCGATCGTTGCGGCGGGTGCGCGCTATGGCCAAGCGAGCCGGTTCGGCGGGGGGCGCAGACGGCGCGGCCTGGGCCGTGAGACGCGGCGTGATGGGCACGGGTGTATCCAGGCCGCGCGCGCCGGAACCAGCGGTCCAGGTCAGGCGCACCGCGGCCCGGGCGGGCTTTCCGGCGGCGGCGAGGGCCTCGTGAGCGCTAGCTTCCAGCGCGGCGGCGTCGGGTAACGGCAGGCCCAGCGCGCGACAGCCGCGCCGCATCCGTTCAGCATGATCATCAAAGGCGTCGAGCCGGCCTTCGGTCCAAAGCACCGTCTCGAACAGCCCGTGGCCCAGCGTGAAGCCGCGATCGTCGAGCGGGACGTCGGTCATGGTAAACGTGGGGTCATGGGAAATGGGGGCTTCCGGAATCAGTCAGCACCTTGAGGATGGCGCCGATCTTGGCCGTCGTCTCCGCCGTCTCCTCCACAGGGTTGCTGTCGGCCACCACGCCGCCGCCGGCGCGGGCTTCGAAGACCCATCCTGCGGCCGTTTCGATCAGCGCGACGGTGCGGATCAGCACGCTGGCCTCCAAGGCTCCATCTGGACCGAGCCAGGCGAGGCTGCCGCAATAGGGGCCGCGCGGCGGTTCATGCCCGGCGATCACCTGCATGGCTTGAATCTTGGGCGCGCCGGTCACCGAGCCGGGCGGGAAGGCGGCCAGAAAGGCGTCCCAAGCGGTTCGGTCAGCTGTGAGGCGCCCGGTCACCCGGCTGACGAGATGATGCACGTTGGCGAAACTCTCCAGCGCCGCTAGGGTCGGGACGCTGACGCTGCCGGGGATGCAGGTTCGAGCCAGATCGTTGCGCATCAGGTCGACGATCATGAGGTTCTCGGCCCGATCCTTCGGGCTAGCCAGCAGCTCGGCCGCCAGGGTGGCGTCCGACGCCGGATCACAGCCTCGCGGCCTTGTGCCCTTGATCGGCGCGGTCTCGATCCGGAGACCGCCCATGGTCGGTCGCACTGACAGGAACCGCTCCGGCGAGTTGGAGACCAGCGCGCGCCCCGGCAGGCGCAGATAGGCCGCGTAGGGCGCCGGGCTCGACGCGACCAGGCGTCGGAAGATGTCAAAGGGCGTCGCTCCGCAGGAGAGCTGGCCGTTCCAGGCGCGGGCGAGGTTGGCCTGGAAAATCTCGCCGGCGGCGATGCGGGCGACGGTGTTCGCGACCGCCCGGCCATGGTCGGCGTCGCAGGTCTCCAACCGGATCGACCCGGCGAGCGGACCAGAATGCGGATGAACCGGCGCAGCCTCCAGCCAGCTAAGCGCCCTGTCGGCCCGCGCCTCCGCGCCCGGAGCGTCCGGGCCCCGCCCGACGGCCAAGGCGCGCTGATCCTCCGCATGGAAGGCCAGCAGGGCCGGGTAGCGGAGCATAACGAGGTCAGGCCAGTCCCCACGCGCCTGAGGCGCCCGAGGTTCCAGCGCGGCCGAAAGTTCGTAGGCGGCCAGCGCCAGCACGCCACCTTGGAACGGCGGCCCTAGCGGCGAGACCTCGCCGCGGGACATCAGATCGGCCGGCGCCCCCATCCTGGCCTCAAAATCGGGCGTGCGCAGCAGGTAGGTCCAGCCCGACGAGCCGGAATGCAGCACTGCGGCGCCGGGCTCGTCAGCGAAAGCCGACGCCACCGCCACCGGGTCCCTCCACGGGAACGGGATGATCGCTACGTGATCGAGGCGAGGCAGGGCGGAAGTCATTGTCACGGCAGGGGCGCCTATATCCGATCCGCGAGGCGATTGCCTGCCGCCTCGTCAGGTCACGTGAACTCGCCTCAATTCGCCAGCCGAGGACACACCAATGGCCTATGAGACGCTTCTGTACGACGTCGAGGACGGCGTGTTGACTGTCACGCTCAATCGTCCGGACAAGCTCAACGCTTACACCGCCGTGATGGGCGCGGAACTGGCGGACGCCTTTCGACGGGCCGACGCCGATGATGCGGTGCGGGTGGTGATTGTCACCGGGGCGGGTCGAGGGTTCTGCGCCGGCGCCGATATCTCGGGCGGCGCGAACGCATTCGACAGCGGGGCGGAGGGATCGGTCGCTTTCGCTGCGCCGGGACGGCCGAGACAGACCGGCGGCGGCTTCATCGAGGCGATATTCGACTGCCGCAAACCCTCGATCGCGGCGATCAATGGAGCGGCGGTGGGGGTCGGCCTGACGCTGACTTTGCCGATGGACATCCGGCTCGCATCCGAGGGCGCCAAGCTGGGCTTCGTCTTCGCCCGACGGGGCCTGGTGCCCGAGGCGGGGAGCGCCTGGTTCCTGCCGAGGCTGGTCGGCCTGCCCCAAGCGCTGCGCTGGTGCCTGACCGGCGCCATGATTGGGCCGGAAGAGGCGTTTGCGGCGGGCCTGCTGGCCGAAGTCGCCGCGCCCGGCGACTTGCTGGACCGCGCCCGGTCCATCGCGCGTGAGATCGCCGACAACACCGCGCCGGTCTCAGTGGCGCTGGCGCGGCAGATGCTATGGCGGTTCGCCGGCGCGGACGACCCTTCGGCGCTGCTCAAGGTGGATGGCGTGCTCTCCATGCAGCTGGGGGCCGGGCCGGATGTGAAGGAAGGCGTGGCCGCCTTTCTGGAGAAGCGCGCGCCGGCCTTCCCGGGCAAGGTTTCGAGCGACATGCCGCCCGCGTATCCATGGTGGCAAGACTGACAACGCCTCTTCCGAACATTGACTGGAAATAATGATGAAACGCGCGGGAGGCAGGTTATCTTCTCGCGCTTTGAACATCAGAATAGGTGGTCCCGTCGGGCGAGCGCCTACCGCGGGTGACTGGGAGGAAGTTTGGCAATGACCATGCTTGCGATGACGAAGAAGGTCTTCACTGTGATCGCGACTGTGGCCGGTTCGGCGCTGTTGAGCAGTTGCGCCCTGGAAGGCGTTGCGCCCAACGCCCTGATGGCCGGGTCCGACGCTGCGGCGAGCGAAACCGCCCGCACGATGACGCCCAGGACCATCGACAACTTCATGCTCGCCGACACCGACTACATGGGTCACGAGCTCTATCGGATGAGCGACGCCAAGCTGATCGTGATCATCAGCCACGCCAACGGCTGCCCGATCGTGCGCAACCTGGCTCCGGCGATCCGCGAACTGAAGGCCAAATACGAGGGCCAGGGCGTCCAGTTCCTGATGGTCAATTCCGCCACACAGGACAGCATGGAGGCCATCGCCAAGGAGAAGGCCGAGTTCAATTTCGACCTGCCGATCCTGAAGGATTCCAATCAGCTGGTCGGTGAGCAGTTGGGCGTCACCCGCACCGGCGAGTTCTTCGTGGTCGATCCCAAGACATGGCGCGTGGTCTATCGGGGTCCGCTCGATGACCGCCTCGACTACGGGGTGCAGAAAGCCAGGGCGAGCCACACCTGGACGGCGGACGCGATCGATGCGGCGCTGGCCGGCAAGCCTATCAAGATGGCCAACAAGCCCAGCCCTGGCTGCCTGATCGATTTTCCCGCGCGCTCCAACCCGGCCAAGCTGACCTATGTGAAGGACGTGGCGCCGATCCTGGAGGCCAAGTGCGTGGCCTGTCACCAGGAGGGTGGGATCGGTCCGTTCGCCATGACCAGCTATGAGATGGTCAAAGGCTTCTCGCCGATGATCCGCGAGGTGATCCGCACCGACCGCATGCCGCCGTGGAACGTCGACGCCCACGTCGGCAAGTGGGCCGACGACAGGAGCCTGACGCCCGCCGAAGTGAAGACCGTGGTCCACTGGGTGGAGCAGGGCGCGGTGCGTGGCGAGGGCAAAGACCCGCTGGCCACGACCCGCCACGTGGCCGAGCGCTGGCCGCTGGGCAAGCCTGACCTGATCCTCGATATCCCGGCCTACACCATCCCGGCTTCAGGCGTGGTCGACTATCAGCGTCCGGTGATGGTCAATCCGCTGAAGGAAGGTCGTTGGGTCAGGGCCTCAACCTTTGCGGTCAGCCAGCGACAAGCAGTGCACCATTTCCTGACCGGCTACCTGAATGAGGTTCCCGTCGACGGCAAGGGCAATGAGAGCCGCTGGGGCGCCTCGATGGGGGGCTATGCGGTGGGTGCTGAATCCACCCTTTGGCCGACCAACATCGGGACTTACCTGCCCCCTGGCGGCGCCATCGGCGTGCAGGCGCACTACACGCCCTTCGGCAAAGAGGTGACCGACAAGTCTCAGTTGGGCCTCTACTTCTACAAGGAGGGCGAGCAACCCGACTTGGTAATGCGCAACTCGGTGGTGATCGACCCCACCATCACCATCCCGCCCGGCGCCGCACGCCACAAGGAGACGGCCTACCTGGAGTTTCCAAAGGAGGCGCTGCTCTACTCGGCCTTCCCGCATGCGCATTACCGCGGCTATGCGTCGGATCTCTGGATCGAATACCCGGATGGCAGCCGCAAGATGCTGCTGGCCATGCCGCGCTACGACTTCAACTGGCAACGCGAGTACACCTTCGCCCAGCCTGTGAAGGTGCCGGCCGGCTCAAAGCTGATCGCCAGCTACTGGTACGACAACTCCAAGCAGAACCCCGCCAATCCCGACCCGACCAAGACCGTCGTCTGGGGCGACCAGTCGTGGGAAGAAATGTTCTATACCGCCGTGCGCTATCGCTGGGTCGATGAGACCTCGACCAAGCTCACCAACTATGACGAACTCCTGAACCAGGGCCGGATGATGGGGATGTTGGACGACAACATCGATGGCAAGCTGCAGAAGGCTGAGCTTCGCGGGCAGATGGGCGAGATGATTGGCCGCTACTTCGCGATGATCGACGCCGACAAGAGCGGCGCGCTGGAGAAGTCCGAGCTGGCCGCCATGCAGGGGATGATGCGGCGCCGCAATCAGGCCCAGCAGGCCCCAACGCCGGCCACGCCCCCGGCGGCCCCCACGGCCCGCCAGGGCGGCGCCGGGGGGCGCTAGAGCCCGCCGAACAGACGGGATCAACTGATCCCGAGAAAACAGGCTCGATGTCTTGGAGCTTGCGCGTGATGGGCGCCTATACGGGCATCCATTTGAGGCTGGGGTGGTCTAGCTAATCCGGAGCTCCCCCGGCTAAAGCTCGCAACGGAGGCGCCGATGCGTTTGTTGATTCATGAAAAGTCCCTGGCGCGAAATGCTGCGGCCATAGCCGCGCACGGCGACCGATTGACATTGCTGGTCGTCGACGACGCTGGGAAGATACGGGCAGACGGCGTGGAGGTGTCGGTGGAAGACGCCCAGCCGCACGCGGCCTGGACCAACTCCGACGTCTTTTTTGGCGGAGCCCTGCGGGCGTTCATGACCGCGACGCTGAAGTCCCAGGTGCTGAGATGGGTGCAGAGCGGGGCAGCGGGGTTCGACAATCCCGTTTTCGGCCAGTTCGTGGACAAGGGCGCTGTGCTGACCACCAGCCACGGCCAGGCGGTCGGCATCGCCGACTATGTGCTATGGGGCGTGCTCGATGCTCTGCAGGGCGGCGCGGATCGGCGGGCGGATCAGGCGGCGCGACTTTGGACCCGCCGGGCTTTCCGCGAGGTCGCCGGCTCTCACTGGGTGATCCTGGGCTTTGGAGCCATCGGTCAGGGTATCGCAGAACGCGCCCGCGCCTTTGGGGCGGAGATTACGGCCGTGCGCCGCAACCCCGATCCGCATCCGCTGGCGGATCGGATGGTCTCTCCGGCGAGGTTTGCCGACGTCGCGGCCGAGGCCGACGTGCTGGTCCTTTGCGCGCCTGCGACGGCCGAGACCCGTCATATCGCCAATGCCGCCGTGTTCGAGCGGATGAAGCCGGGTTCGGTGTTCGTGAATGTCGGACGGGGCGCGCTGGTGGAGGAACCCGCCCTCCTCGCGGCGCTCGACCGCGGCGCGCCGGGCCATGCGGTCCTGGATGTGTTCGAGACCGAGCCGCTGCCGACCGACAGCCCGTTCTGGGCTCACCCGGCGGTTACGTTGACCCCGCACGTATCGGGCGTGAGCTCCGGCAACGCCAAGCGCAACGATGCGCTGTTCCTGGACAATCTTGGGCTTTGGGTGGCGGGACAGCCGCTGCGCAATGTGGCCGATCCCAAGGACGTGCGGGCCGGCTGAGCTTCAGTCAGACCACAGGCCCTGGGCGTCGCCACGGCGATTGAGCGCGCGGACTGCCCGCTTCACGACCGCCAGCAGGCGCTCGCGGCGCGCGTCTTCGTCATAGGTCAACGCGCCGCGCGCCAGGCCCTCCAGCAGGAAACGACCCAGATCGCGACTGGTCTGGAAGCGGGGATCAGCACCGGCCTGGACCATCGCGCCGAACCGGTCGCCGCCAACCTGGGCGTGGTCGAAGGCGCTGCGGGCGCTGGCCAGACGCGTCGCCAGCATGGGATCTGTCCGGGCGGCGGCTTCCAGTTCGGCGAAGGCGACGAAGGGTGGCGCTTGCAGCAGCGCCCAGTAGACGTCGATGGCGTGTTCGGCGGCGTCCATGCCGGGCGGATAGGGCTCGGCGGCTGCAGCCTCGAAGAGGCGCGCGCGCTCGGTTTCGATATGGGCGACGGCGGCCTCCACCAGTTCTTCGCGGGTAGCGAAGTGATAGAGCATGGCTCCGCGTGTCAGGCCGCTGGCTTCGGCGATCACCGCGTTGGTGGCCGCATGATAGCCAATCTCGACGAACAGACGCAGGGCCGTGTCCAGAATCCGACCGCGCGTGCGGCGTGACTTTGGCGTCTGGCGTTGTGGGGTGGAGAGGGCGTCCATGGCGGCCGGTTTGTCGACCCGCGTCGCCGGGCCGTCGAGTCTGTCTTCGTAGACCGGCGTTCGCTTTCGGGCCAGTTGGATCGCCGGATTCCGCGAGTTCGCGCCGGGTCTGCGCGGCGCTTGGGCGCCCAGTGACACCGGGAGAGGCGTCGAGACGCCCCAGGCGTTGACTTGTCCAACCCTTTCATGACAGTGCGACTGCCATGAAAAGCCCCCTTCCGAGTTTGCGCGACCGTCAGCGGGAGGAAACCCGCGCCCAGATCCTGCGCGCCGTCGGTCGCTTGCTCGAGCATCGGTCACTCGAGGAT
>NZ_JBILUK010000134.1:0-8477 GCF_044371015.1 Phenylobacterium sp. | reverse complement strand
AGGTCGAGGCGGGGGCGAACTGCATCGTCTTCGGCCTCGGCGGCATCGGGCTCAACGTGATCCAGGGTCTGAAGCTGGTGGGCGCGGCGCAGATCGTCGGTGTCGACATCAATCCGGATCGTGAGGCTTGGGGGCGGCGGTTCGGAATGACCCATTTCGTCAATCCGAAGTCGATTTCGGGCGATTTGGTTGCCCATCTCGTCGAATTGACGAATGGCGGCGCGGACTACACCTTCGACGCCACCGGCAACACCACGGTCATGCGCCAGGCGCTCGAGGCCTGCCATCGCGGCTGGGGCGAAAGCATCATCATCGGCGTGGCCGAAGCCGGCAAGGAGATCGCCACGCGGCCGTTCCAGCTGGTCACCGGCCGGGTGTGGAAGGGCACGGCCTTCGGCGGCGCGCGGGGCCGCACCGATACGCCCACCATCGTCGACTGGTACATGGAGGGCCGCATCCAGATCGACCCGATGATCACCCATCGCCTGCCGTTGGAGCGGATCAACGAAGCCTTCGACCTGATGCATGCCGGCGAGAGCATCCGCAGCGTCGTGATCTACTGACGGCGGGTTCGAACGCGCTTCGGGGTTACACCGGATCGAACGCCGCCACCAGGTGGCCGGGCGCCACCTCGGCGAGCGGCGGGGGCGCGGGGATCGAGCCGTCGGCCGGCAGGTGCGAAGGCGCGAAACGGAAGGCTGCGCGGGGGTCCATGGGGCTGGGCGGCTCGCCTGTGAGCCGGATACGCTGGCGGGTGCGCTCCACGGCGGGATCGGGGATCGGCGCGGCCGAGAGCAGGGCCTTGGTGTAGGGATGGCGCGCGTCGCGCCAGATGGCGTCGCGGTCGGCCAGCTCCATGATCCGGCCCATGTAGAGAACCAGAACCCGGTGGCTGATCTCGCGCACAACGGCCAGGTCGTGGCTGATGAACATCATCGCCAGCCCCATTTCCTTCTGGAGCTCGATCAGGAGGTCGATGATCTGGGCGCGGACGCCGACGTCGAGCGCTGAAACCGCCTCGTCGCAGATCACCAGTTTGGGCTTGAGGATCATGGCTCGCGCGATGCCGACCCGCTGGTTCTGGCCGCCGGACAGTTCGTGCGGATAGCGGTTGATCAGGTTGGGATCGAGCTCCACCCGCGCCATCATTTCGCGCACCGTGTCTTCCCGCTGGGCGCGGTTCAACTCGGGCCGGAAGACGCTCAGCGGCTCAGCGACCGAGGCGCCGACGGTCATGCGCGGATCGAGGCTGGCGAGCGGGTCCTGGAAAACGATCTGCAGGTCCTTGCGGGCCGCCTGCATGGCGTGGCGGTCGGCCTTGGCGATATCGCGGCCCATCAGCGTCACGGCGCCCGCGTCACAGGGCGCCAGCTTCAGCACCGCGCGGGCCAGGGTGGACTTACCCGAACCGCTCTCGCCGACGATCCCCAGGGTTTCGCCGGCGCGCACCGAAAAGCTGACGCCATCCACCGCCCGCAGGATGCGCGGCTTGCCGAGGAACCCGTCGCGGATCGGGAAGTGGACCTTCACGTCCTGGCCGTCGACCACGACCGGTGCATCGGCCGGCGTCGGCGCGATCATCGGCCGCCCGCCCCGGTCGGCCCGATCGAGGCGCGGGATCGCCGCCAGCAGGCCGCGCGTGTAGTCGGTTGCCGGGGCCCTGAAGATATCTGTGGCCGAAGCCGCCTCCACATAGGCGCCGTTCTTCATCACGCAGACCTGGTCGGCGAGACGGGCGATCACGCCCATGTCGTGGGTGATCAGCACCAGGGCGGTCCCGGTGTCACGCTGAAGTTCGGCCATCAGGTCGAGGATCTCGGCCTGCACGGTGACGTCGAGGGCGGTGGTGGGCTCGTCGGCGATCAGCAGTTCGGGACCCGGAGCCATGGCGGCGGCGATCATCACCCGCTGGCGCATGCCGCCCGACAGCTCGTGCGGATACTGCCGCATGCGCCGCGCCGCCTCGGGGATGCGCACCCGGTCGAGCCACTCCCGTGCGCGCTTCTCGGCCTCGGCGCCCGAGAGGCCCAGGTGCAGCCGCAGCGGCTCGGCGATCTGCTCGCCGATGCGCACGTGCGGCGTCAGCGCGGTCAGCGGATCCTGGAAGATCATGGTCATCTTCGACCCGCGCAGGCGGTTCAGCGCCTTGGGCGCGAGGCCCAGGATTTCCTGGCCGTGCAGAGTGGCGGAGCCCGTCGCCCGCCCGTTCTGGGCGAGCAGGCCCATCACCGCCATGAAGGTCTGGCTCTTGCCCGAGCCGCTCTCGCCGACCACCCCGAGCGTCTGACCGCGATCGACCGTGAGTGACACGCCGCGCACCGCATTGACCTGGCCGTCGGGAGTCTCGAAGTCGACGCGCAGATCCGTGAGGGACAAGACCGGGGGCGCCGGGACCGGGGTCGATGCAGGCGGGCAAGTCGGGGTCGCCAAGGGGGCCTCACTCGGAACGTGCGCCGAACCCTACGCGGCGGGCGCGACATCTTGAAGCCCGCATGGCACATCTCCTGTCGTGACAGCTGCTTCCAATCCGCGCCCCACCCTGTTCCTCGACCGCGACGGCGTGCTGAATGAGGATCACGGCTACGTTCACCGGTGGGAGGCGTTCCGCTGGATCGAGGGCGCGCGGGAGGCGGTGGCGACCTTCAATCGCGCGGGTTGGCTGGTGATCGTGGTGACCAACCAGTCGGGGATCGGGCGCGGCTACTACACCGAGGCCCAGATGCAGGCGCTGCATGAGGCCATGCTCTCCGATCTCGCCGAAGCCGGCGGGCGGATCGACGCCATCTACCATGCGCCGCATCATCCGGACGCGGCCGCCGAAGCCTATCGCCACCCGGATCCGCCGCTTCGAAAGCCCAACCCCGGCATGATCCTGCAGGCGATGGCGGCGTGGCCGATCGATCGATCAGCCTCGGTGTTGGTCGGCGATCGGGCCTCAGACCTGGAAGCCGCGAGGCGGGCCGGCGTGCGGGGCCTGTTGTTTCCGGGCGGGAACCTGGCTGAGTTCCTGAGGCGGAACGGGCTGCCTCAGAGCGCAACGAAATCTGACGGAGTGGTCTGATCTGCGGCAGCACCGTCGACTTCGACTTAGCGGATTATTTCAGCTCGCGAATCCAGATGTTGCGGAAGGCGACCGGGCCGCCGCCGGCATGGGCCTGGAGCTTCAGCGGCGAAGGGCCGTGGGCGCGATAGGCGGACTTGCCGATGAACACGGTCGGCCCTTTCAGTTCGAAACCGTTCTGCACCAGCACGCCATTGTGAAAGGCGGTCACCCTGGCGGGTGAAACCAGCGCCCCGTTCGGGCCGAAGCGGGGGGCGGTCCAGACGATGTCATAGATCTGCCACTGGCCCGGCGGGCGCATGGCGTTGGCCAGCGGCGGGGCCTGTTTGTAGACGCTGGCGGCCTGGCCGTTGGCGTAGGTGGCGTTCTGGTAGCTGTCGAGCACCTGCAGCTCATAGCCCGCGTCGCCGGCGCCGGTGGAGGCCAGGAACACGCCGCTGTTGCCGCGCAGCTGGCCCTTGCCGGTCACGCCCGTGGGCGCGCGCCACTCCAGATGCAGTTGGTAGTCGGTGAAGGCCGCCCGCGTCTGGATGGAGCCCGACGCCAGCACCACCCGCATCTCGCCATCGACGACCGTCCAGCCCGCCGGCCCGCCTCGCACGCTCTCCCATTGCGCCAGGTCCTTGCCATCGAACAACACGACTGCGTCGGAAGGCGCATCGCCGGGGGCTTGGCCGGGCGTGACCACGGCGGGTTCCGGGGTCCAGACCTCTGTGTCTTCGGGTTTGGGCGTGACGACGGGGGGCTGGGCAGCGGCGGGCGTCGCCGCCAGCAGCAGGACGATCAGAACCGCCTTCATGCCTCACCCGCCAGATTGAGGATCGCCGCCCATTCGGTCGCCGTCACCGGCGAGACCGAGAGCCGTGACTGGCGGATCATCGCCATGGCCGCGAGCGTGGGCTCAGCCTTCATCGCCGCCAGGGTCACCGGACGGGCCAACGCGCGGACGGGCTCCAATTCCACGGCCACGAACCGTCCGGCCGGGTCCGAAGCATCCGGAAACGCCTCACGCGCCACCTTCGCGACCGCGACCACCGCCTTGTCCGCGCCGGAGTGGTAGAACAGGACCTCGTCGCCGACCGTCATGGCCTTGAGATGCAGGGCGGCGGCGTTGTTGCGCACGCCGTCCCAGACAGTTCGCCCTTCGCGCGCCAGATCGGCCCAGGCGTAGGTTTCGGGCTCGGACTTCACCAGCCAGCAGGCCATGACGCGCCTCCTTCGTCGATGTCGACTATAGCGCGGCCGCCAGCGCCGAGGCGAGATCGCCGCGCGGCTCGACCCGCACGGTTTCCAGCCCCAGCCAGCCGGCCATCCGCCGCAGTTCGCCGGCCAGCCGCTCCGGCGTCGCCGCCGAAGCCCACGGCTCCGCGTGGGCGGCCTGGACGATCAGCACGCCGGCCTTGCGATCACCCTTGAGGTCAACCCGCGCGGTGATCGCCTCGTCCTCAAGAAAGGGCAGCACATAGTAGCCGTGGACGCGCTTTTCGGCCGGTGTGTAGATCTCCAGTCGAACCCGGACGCCGAACATCCGTTCGGTGCGTTCGCGGAACCAGATCAGGTTGTCGAACGGCGACAGCAGCGACGCGCCCTCGATGCGCCGGGGCCGACGCGCCTCGGGATCGAGATAGGCCGGCTCCTTCCAGCCCTGAACGGCGACGGGCAGCAGTTCGCCCGCCTCGACCAGTTCTGCGATCCGGTCCTTCGCGCCCTCCACCGGCATGCGGAAATAGTCGCGCAGGTCCTTGGCGGTGGACACGCCCATGGCCCGGGCGGCGATGCGGTAGAGACCGCGCTGGGCCTCATCGCGCGGCGGCGTCGGCGCTCCGTGCACGTCCGACGGCAGCACCATTTCCGGCAGGCCGTAGATCCGCTCGAAGGTTCCCCGACGCGTGGCGGTGGTCAGCGCTCCGGTCCAGAACAGGCCCTCGACGATCCGCTTGCCCTCGCTCCAGCCCCACCAGCCGCCTTCGCCCTTGCGACCGATCTCCAGCTCCGAGGCCGCCAGCGGGCCGCGGTCGGCGATGGTCTCCAGCGCACGATCAGCCAGGTCGCGCCGCTCGCGCAGGAACCGTGCGACGCCTTTCCAGACGCCGACTCCGCCTTGTGCGTCCTCCATCCGCCAGCGGAACAGCGGCTGGGCCGACAGCGGCAGGATCGAGGCTTCATGCGCCCAGTATTCAAACCAGGGCCGCTTCCGGCCCCAGGCCAGGTCCTCAAGAAGCTCGCGCGGATAAGCTCCCAGCCGCGAGAAGGCCGGCAGATAGTGGGTGCGTGAAACCACGTTCACGGAATCGATCTGGATCACGCCCAGCCGGTCCGTGAGTTTCGAAAGCTGCCTTCGCCCGACGGCTGCATCCCGGTCCGCGCCGAAGCCCTGTGCAGCCAAGGCGATACGCCGCGCCTCGGCGGCGGAGAGGGTGTCACGCGGCATTGGCGGGCTCGTCAACGGGTCGTTGGGATCAGCTTAGATCTCGAACAAAGATAGAACAATCGCACCTCGGTGTCAGTGCTCGAGCCTTCCGTCGGTGATCGCGGCGGGCTCGAAGCGGTAGAGCACCCCCGGATCGGGCGCGGGGATCTTGTCGGCGATCTCCGGCGGGGCCAGCACTTTCAGCAGGTGGCGAAGGATCGCGATCCTGGCCAGGGGCTTCATGTCCGTGTGGACCACGTACCAGGGCGAAACTTCCGAGTGAGTGCGTCGAAGCATCTCATCGCGGGCGGTGGAGTAGGCGTCCCACTTTTCCTGTGCGAGAGCGTCCAGCGGGCTGACTTTCAGCGCCTTGAGCGGGTCGGTCCGCCGCGCCTCCAGCCGTTTGACTTGCTCGCCGCGTGATATGTCGAGCCAGAGCTTGACCACCTGAACGCCGCTGCGGACCAGCATGTCCTCGAACACCGGCACGTCGCGTAGGAACGTCTCGTGTTCCTCCAGCGTGCAGAAGCCCATCACCGGCTCGACCCCGCCGCGATTGTACCAGGAGCGGTTGAAGATCACGAGTTCGCCGGCCGCTGGGAGATGATCCACATAGCGCTGGAAGTACCATTGCGAGCGTTCGCGGTCGGTGGGTTTGGGAAGCGCGGTCACCCGAGTGGCGCGGATCGACAGATATTCTGTCAGCCGCTTGATCGCCCCGTCCTTGCCGGCCGCGTCGCGGCCCTCGAAGATGATGAGGTCGCGTTCGCCGGTCTTGATGGCGTGCTGCTGGAACCGGACAAGGGCTTCCTGCAACGGTTCGAGATCGTCTTCGTCACTGGCCATGGCGCCAGCATAGCCGGGAAGTTGGAGCCGAGGCCATGATCCGACTGTTCGTTCCCCATGATCTGGCCGAGGGCGCGCAGATCGCGCTGGATCCTGGCCAGAGTCGCTACCTGGCCGTCGTCATGCGCCAGGGGCCCGGCGATTCAATACGCGTGTTCAACGGCCGTGATGGCGAGTGGCAGGCCCGGATCGCGACCGTGGCCAAACGCGGCGTTGCGCTGGACGTCGATGCACAGGCGCGGCCTCAGACCGCGGGACCGGACCTCGATCTGGTCGTAGCGCTCGTGAAGCGAGCTCGCCTCGAGGTGATCGTCGAGAAGGCCGCCGAGCTCGGCGCCCGCCGCGTGCGCCTGGCCGTTACCGAACGCACCAACGCCGACCACGCCCGCCTGGACCGCCTCGCCGCCATTGCCGCGGAGGCCGCCGAGCAGACCGGCCGCCTGGACGTCCCTGAAATCCTGCCGCCCATGAAAATCGACCGCTTGCTCGCCGAATGGGACGGTCGGCCGCTGGTGTTCTGCGACGAGGCCGGCGACGCCACGCCGATGCTCGACGTGCTGGCGCCTCAGCCGGAGGGCGCGGCGATCCTGATCGGGCCGGAGGGCGGCTTCTCGCCGGCGGAGCGGGAACGTCTGCGCGCGCTGCCCTTCGCCACGCCGGTGTCGCTGGGGCCCCGAATCCTCAGGGCCGACACCGCCGCGATCGCCGCGCTCTCGCTCTGGCAGGCGGCGGCGGGAGACTGGCGGGCTTGAGCCGAGCGGAATTGCCCCCACCTATCCTAACGGCGTAAAGACCCGGGCCGCGCGGGATGAACGCCGGGGGAGGACTTATGGCGGAGACTGCCTGCGATGATCGGCCGCTGGCCTTTGATGACCTGGTCGCGTGGATGGCCGAGGGCGCAAAGCCGGCCTCGGAGTGGCGGGTCGGCGCCGAGCACGAGAAGTTCGTGTTCCGCCTCAAGGACCACGCCCCGGTTCCTTATGAACCAAATGGCATCAAGGCCCTGCTCGACGGCCTGACGCGCTTCGGCTGGACGCCGGTCATGGAGGGCGAGAACGTCATCGCCCTGGAACGCGGCCGGGCCAATGTCAGCCTCGAGCCCGGTGGCCAGTTCGAGCTCTCGGGCGCGCCGCTCGAGACCGTCCACGACATCTGCGAGGAGACCGGGACCCACCTCACCGAGGTGAAGCAGGTGGCCGATGAGCTGGGCCTGGGATTCATGGGCCTGGGCTTTACGCCGGTCTGGCGGCGCGACGAGATCCCGGTGATGCCCAAGGGCCGCTACAAGATCATGCGGGAGTACATGCCCAAGGTCGGCGGCCTGGGGCTCGACATGATGTTCCGCACCTGCACGGTGCAGGCCAATCTCGACTTCGCCTCCGAAGCCGACATGGTGCTCAAGTTCCGCGTTTCGCTGGCTCTGCAGCCGATCGCCACGGCGCTGTTCGCCAATTCGCCGTTCATCGAAGGCAAGCCCTCGGGCTTCGTGTCCAGTCGCGCCAACGTGTGGACCGATACCGACCCTGACCGCACCGGCATGCTGGATTTCGTGTTCCGCGATGGCTTCGGTTTCGAGACCTACGCCCGCTATGCGCTGGGCGTGCCGATGTATTTCGCCAAGCGCGGCGACCGCTACATCGACCTTTCCGGCCGCTCGTTCCAGGCCTTCATGGACGGCAAGCTCGACGAACTGCCGGGCGAGCGGCCCTCGATCAAGGACTGGGCCGACCACACCACCACCCTTTTTCCCGAGGTGCGGCTCAAGAAGTACCTCGAGATGCGTGGCGCGGACTCTGGGCCCTGGAGCCGGCTCTGCGCGCTGCCCGCGCTGTGGATGGGCATCTTCTACGATGCGCCCGCCCTCGCCGCCGCCTGGGACCTCTGCAAGGACTGGGACATCAACGACCACGAGCGGCTGCGCGCCGATGTGGCCCGGCTGGGCCTGAAGGCTGAGATCGCCGGCCGCACGGTCCAGGACGTAGCGAAGGACATGCTGGCCATTTCGCGGTCGGGCCTGAAGAACCGCAACCGTCTGTCCGGCGGCATGGTCGACGAGACCGGCTACCTCAACGAACTCGACATGATCGCCGATAGCGGCATCACGCCGGCTGAGCGGCTGATCGAGCTCTACGAGACCCGCTGGGCCGGCGATGCGGGCCG
>NZ_JBILUK010000133.1:0-8545 GCF_044371015.1 Phenylobacterium sp. | reverse complement strand
GAGGGTTGACCTTCTCGCGCTGATAGAGGGCCAGCAGTTCCTGTTGCTGCTTCTGAGGGTCGTCTTTGAATTTGGCGCGCAGCTCCTCCATCTGCGGCTGCACCATCTTCATCTTCGTCATCGACTCGTACTGCTTGTTGGCGAGCGGGAAGAAGACGAGTCGCACCACCACGGTCAGGATCAGGATGGCGACGCCGAAATTGCCCACATGGCCGTTGAGCCAGGCCAGGAAGTCGAAGACCGGCCGCGTGAGGAACCACAGCATGCCCCAGTCGATCGCCTCGTCCAGGTGCTGGACGCCCTGCTTGTTCTGATACTCGCGCAGCAGGGGCGCACTCTTGGCGCCGGCGAAGACGCGCGTGGTGTAGGAGACCTGGGTCCCGGCCGCGATGTTGCGCGCCTGGCCCACAAAGTTGGCGTCGAGCACATTGACGCCCGGCGCGCGGGTGAGGCGGTACTGGCCCTGAATCGGTTCATTCTGAGCGGGGATGAGCGCGGTCAGCCAGTAGATGTCGGTGATGCCGATCCAGCCGCCGGTCGAAGCGCGCGCCGGGCCGCCGCCGTCCTTCTGCCACTTGGCGTACTTCAATGGCCGGCGGGCGCCGTCGAGCCAGCCCATGCCGCCTTCATGCACCACGCCGTTGCGGCCCACATGCTCGGGCACGCCCTGGCGCTGCACCGAGCCGAAGGGCGCCAGGGTGATGGCCTGGGCGGTGGTGTTGGCCACCGTATCGGTGATCGTGAACATGTAGTCCGCGTCGATGGCGATGACGCGGGTGAAGGTCAGGCCCTGGCCATTGGCGTAGGTCAGGGTGACCGGCTTGCCGGGGGCCAGGGTGGAACCCGAGGCCAGGGTCCAGACCGTCTGCGGGCCGGGCAGACCCGGCACATTGGCGCCGGTCCAGCCGACGTCGGCGAACCAGGCGAATCGCGTGCCCTCCGGTCGCATCAGCTCCACGGCCGGCGATCGGGCGTCGAGCGTCTCGCGATATCGGGTGAGGTAGAGGTCGTCGATCCGGGCGCCGCGCAGCGAGAGCGAGCCCTTGAGCGCCGGGGTGTCGATGGCGACGCGCGGCGCCGCGGTCAGCGCCGCCTGCCGGGTGAGGGCCTGAGGCACGGCCGGCGCGCCGGGCGCGCCCGGCAGCGCGGCGCCCTGGGCCGCGGCGGCCGGCGCCTGTTTGGCCCGGGCCTCAGCCGCCTGTCGAGCCTGCGGGTCGAGGATGAACAGCTGATAGAGCAGCAGGAGGAGCGCCGCGCTCACGAAGAAGATGATCGTGTTGCGGGTGTTGTCGTCTCTCATGGGCGGGGACGCTGCGGTTCCGTAATGGGGGAGGAGGCGTGGCGAGGGTCGGATAAGGCGGCCGCGCGATCGGCCGCGAGCCTTATCAGCGCGCTTTTCACATCGTCAAGGAGACGCTCCCAGGGGCGTGTCGGTGCGCCGCCCCGCGCAATGATCACATAGTCGGTCCCGGCCTGTCCCGCCTGAGGCAGGATCCGTCGCGCGGCTTCGCGCAGGCGGCGCTTGGCGCGGTTGCGGACCACTGCTCCGCCGATGCGCTTGGTGGCGGTGAAGCCGACCCGGATGGTGCGGTCGCCGTCATGGCGCGCGAGGGCCTGAACGACCACGGAGCCTCGCGCGACGGATGGCGCGCGGGCGCAGGCGAGGAACTCCGCGCGCTGCTTGAGGCGCGTGACCTTCGGGGTGTCGATGTCAGGTTCGGCGTCCGCCATGCGGACAGCCTAGCAAAGAACGCGCTTAGGCGCTCAGGCGCTTGCGGCCCTTGGCGCGCCGACGGGCCAGAACCTTCTGGCCGTTCTTGGTCGACATGCGCAGCCGGAAGCCGTGACGGCGCTTGCGCACGAGACGCGAGGGCTGAAAGGTCCGCTTCACTGGGTGGCTCCGGGGTCGAAAATCGAGCGGCGGTGCTTAGGGTAACGGTCCGGGCCTGTCAACACCGGCTGACCACGCCGGGGATCATGCTAGGGAGGAGATCATGCGAGAGACAACGAGGCGCCAAGCCATGACCCTGATCGCCGGCGGGATCGGTGCGGGCGCCGCCGCAGCGTCGCCTGCGCCCCGTTACAGCGTCCGGCGGTTGGTGGATCGCCCGATCATCGCGCCCGGCATGGACGCACGGATGGGGCCGAATATCGAAGGGCCGTCGCTGATCCGGGCGCCGGACTGGCTGCCGGGGCGGCTCGGCCGCTACTACCTCTACTTCGCCGATCACAAGGGCGACTACATCCGGCTGACCTATGCGGACCGGCTGGAGGGGCCGTGGACGGTGCATGCGCCGGGCTCGCTGTCGCTGGCGGACTCCGGCCTGCCGACATCGCCGCCGGTCGGAACGCCCGAGCAGATCGCCGCCTTGCAGGCAAGGCCCGGCCCAGACCGCGCACCCTCAGGCACGCCCGGGATCCCCACTCCGCTCGACGATGCGACCCTGCCGCACCTCGCTTCACCGGATGTGCACGTGGACAAAACCGGTCGGCGGATTGTGATGTACTACCACGGCCTCGGCGGCTTCGGCGCGCAGTACAGCAAGGTCGCGGTCTCGAGCGACGGGATCAATTTCACCCCGACGGGCGGTCGGATCGGGCCCGCCTACATGCGCGTCTTCCGTCACGACGGTTGGTTCTACGCCCAGGCCATGCCGGGGCAGTTCCTGCGCTCCCGGGACGGGCTCACCGGGTGGGAGACCGGGCCGCGCCTGTTTCCCATCAACCAGCGGCACAGCGCGCTCCTGAAGCGGGGCGACACCCTTCATGTGTTCTGGACCCGTGTCGGCGACGCGCCCGAGGCCATCCTGGCCTCGACGATCGACATTTCCGGCGACTGGGCGGGCTGGAAGGCCGGCGAGCCGGTTCTGGTGCTCAAGCCTGAACGGGAGTGGGAGGGCGCAGGCCTGCCCGTTGTCCGCTCCTATCGGAGCGCGGTGTACGGCGCCGTGAACCAGTTGCGGGATCCGGCGATCTACGAGGAGGGTGGCCGGGTCTACCTGCTCTACGCCGTGAAGGGCGAAGGCGGCATCGGGATCGCGGAACTGACCGTCGGCTGAGTTCGCAGGCCGGGCGCAGCTACCAGGGCGTTGGCGCCAGCACCGTGGCGCCCTGGCCCCGGAGCCGGGTTTCGGTGAGCTCGTCGAGGATCGCCTCGGCGCGGGGATCGCCCATCACCCAGGCGGCGGCGGCCAGCGTGCGGGCCGACATGGCCGAGACGCCGAGCGCGTTCTGGAACGCCTCAAGGGCGCCTTCCGAGGGCGTCATGCGCCGCAGAGGGGCGTTGGCTTCGAGCTTGGCCAAGGTCCGGGCGCGCTCCACCGCGACCGGGAACCCGCCGAGATGGTCGACGAGGCCCAGGGTCTTGGCCTGCGCGCCGGTCCAGACCCGGCCGCCGGCGATTTCGCGCACGCGCTCAGGCGCCAGCTTCCGGCCCGAGGCGACCCGGGTGATGAAGCCTTCATAGGTGCGATCCATCCAGGCCGCGAAGGCGGCGCGCTGCTGAGGATTGAAGCCCTGGCCAAGGCCGAACGCGCTCGCATAGTCGCCGCCGACGCCCAGTTCCCGGACGTCGACGCCGAAACGGGCCAATGCCGGCCCGACGGCGAACTTGCCGCCATAGACGCCGATAGAGCCGGTCAGCGTCGTCGGCTGGGCGACGATTTCAGTCGCGCCCGAGGCGATCCAGTATCCGCCCGAGGCGGCGTAGGTGCTCATCGAGACCACCACCGGCTTGCCGGCGGCCCGGGCGGCGCGCACGGCGTCCAGAACCTGTTCAGAGGCGGTGTCGGAGCCGCCGGGCGAGTTGAGCCGCAAGACGATGGCCTTGATCGATGACGTCGCCGTCGCCCGCAGGATCGCGTTCGCCAGATCGTCGGAGTAGATCGTCGCACTGCCGGTGAAGGGATTGGCTTCGCCGCCGCCGCCGGTGAGGATCGGACCTTCGGCTTCAATCAGCGCAATGGCGTCGCCCGGCAGATCCGGGGCTTCGATGTGGGAGTCCGCGTAGTCCCAGAAATCGAAGGGTTCGAGGCCGTCGCCGTCGCCGGCGGACTTGGTCAGCGCATCGAGCGCCTCTCGGACCTGGCCCAGCCTGTCGATCAGCTTGAGCCGCAGCGCGTCCTCCGCGCCATATGGGCCGGCCTCCAGGCTGGCGCGCAGCGCGGCGGGCGCCGTCTTGCGATCCGCCGCGGCGGCGGCGAGGTTGGCCTCGTAGACCGAGGCGAGCCAGCTCAGGGTGGAGTCGCGGTGGGCGGGCGTATAGTCGCTGGTCAGGTAGCTGTTGACGGCGGTCTTGTACTCCCGCCGCTGTTCGAACTGGGCGAGGACGCCGTACTTGTCGAAGAAGCGCTTCAGGAAGAGGTCTTCGGTCGCGACCCCGGTCACCTGCAGGGACGCCCCAGGCTGCATCCAGAACTGGTTGGCGGCCGCGCCCAGCATGTAAGTGGTGGTCACAACGCCGGCCGGATAGATGCCCTGGCTGTGCGCATAGATGGGCTTGCCGGCCTTGCGGAAGCGGACGAAGGCGCCGCGGATCTCGTCGGCCATGGCGGGCTCGACGCCGCCCTCAGGCAGGCGCACGAACAGTGCTTTGACGCGATCATCTTCCTCGGCGCGGTCGAGGGTCTCGACGATCGCCATCACCGAGTGGGTGTTGCGGCCAAGACCCCACAAGGGATTGGCGGGCGACTGATCGGCGAGCGCTGTTCGCAGGTCCAGGCTGAGCACCGCTTCGTTCGGTGGCGGTTCCGGCGACGCGGCTGAGGCGGCCATCCCGATCAGCACCAGTGGAACGCCCACCAGGAACAGCACAAGACCCAGAAAGACCCCGGCCACAGTGATCAGAAACTGCTTCATCTTCAACGGTCTCGTGGGCGCGACCACGGCGCGCGGTGATGTCCGCCTGTCGCATGAATTGCGCCACCTCGCCAGCCGGCGGTTCGCGCATTCGATTGACAAGCGGGCTGAGCAGCAGGGCACACTGAAATCTGGGCGAAAGGGGCGGTCGAATGCGGCGAGGCGCGGTATTGGGGCTCGCGCTGATCGGCGCGATGGCAGGGAGCGCGGCGCGCGCGTCCGTGTCGGAGAGCCTATGCCGTCCGGGCGTCGCCTCGACGGGCGCCTATCCAAGCTCGGAGGCGTTGACGGCGGCGACGCAGACCGCCGAGCGTCGGCTGGCCACGCGGGGCGGCTCGGACGCTCTGTCCGATCTCGCGCCCGTACTGGAACCGGCGTCGTCGGCCAACGCGCGGCCGGACGCCGCGACGCTGGCGGCCTACTGCGCCGCGGCCGGGGAGTTCATGCGGCTAAGCCCACAGGGCAGTCAGCTTCAGGCTCAAACCTATCTGTTGAGCGCGTTCCAGCTGGCGCGTTCCGCCAACCTGAGCGGCGAGGCCTCCGTGGCCGCCTATCGTCTGGGGCTGGTGTCGGTGTCGGCGCCGGCGGCGTCGGGCGCCCGCGGCGCGCGCGGGCAGCGGGGCGCGTCCAGCGAAGTGGCGCGGGAGGCCGTGCGGGCCGCCAGCGGAGGCGCCTGTGACGTCCTGCTCAGCCCGGCGGCGCTTTTCGGATCGAATCTCTCGTTGTCCTTGGCGTCGCTCGGTTGTTCCGCGGAACAGGCGGCGTTGGCGGGGGATGCGCGTACCGAAGCTCTCGCGCGATTGCGGCTCGCGCGGCTTTCATTGTCCGTCGCCGACACCGACTCGGAGTCCGCGGTTCGATATCGAACCCGGGCCCTGAGCGACGCCCGCGCCGGGCTGGCGGCGGCGGCGAACGTGACTGCGGCCGATCTGCGCGCTGAACTTCTCGGTCGGTTGGCCCTGGCCGCCCTCGACGCCGGCGCGACCCCGGGAGAGATTGAGAGCCTGCCAGCGGCGATCCTGGCCGCCCAGCCGGAGGCGCCGGCCGCGCGGGCCCGGGCGGCCGGCGTGGAGGCCAGACTGGCGCTGATCGCCGGCGATCTCGCCGGCGCGACTGCCGGGTTCGAAGCGGCGCTTCTGGCCGAACATCAACGGTCGCTCCCCGCCCGGGCTCCGGAGTGGAGGCTCTGGTTGGCGCAAGCCGACCCCCTGAACCGAGAGGCCCATATCCGGGCGGCCTATGATGCGCTGGAGGCGGTGCGGCCGCTGCTGCCGCGGTTTGATCCGTTGACCGAAGAGACCGCGTTCTCGCTCCATATGCGCCGTGTGTTTCAGGCTGCGGTCGACCTTGAACTCACCCAGGCGGAGGGTGCGGCGCAGGTGATCCGGGTCGCCGGCGCCCAGCGGATCGTTGAAGCCTATCGTCAAGCGGAACTGCAGAGCGTGTTCGGCTCGGAGTGCATTCCGGCGCGCGATCCGGTGCGTCCGGAAGCCCTGGCGCCGGGCGAGGTGCTGCTCTACCCGATCCTGCTGCCGGACAGGCTGGAGCTGCTCTATGTCGCCGGCGGGACGGGCGATGGCGCCTTCCGACGTTTGCCGCCCAATCGGAGCGCCGACCGCCGCGCCATGACCCGCCTGGTGGAGCAGGCGGTGCTGGCGCTCAGCGACCCGGAAGGCTCGGGTTGGCGGGAAGCCTCGCGGGAGCTCTACGACCTCCTGATCAAGCCGATCGAGGGAGAATTGAGGCTAGGCGGGGTGCTGGCGGTGGTGCCGGACGGTCCGCTTCGGGCCCTGCCGTTCTCAGTTCTGGTGGATTCCGAAGGCCGCTACCTCGTGCAGAAGTCGCGGGTGACCGTCGCGCCGTCCCTGGCCTATGCCCAGCCTGGCGGCGGGGGTTCGGCCGGCCAGCAGCTTGTGGCGGCGTCGCTTGAGATGGCGGTCGATCTGCCGGCGGGCAGCTTCGAGCGCCTGGAAGGCACCGGCGCCGAGGCGCGCACCGCGGCGGTGGTCGATGGCGCACGCATCGAGCGGTCCTGGGTGATCGAGAACTTCCGCAAGGCCGATCTGATTCAGGCGCTGACGCGGGAACGGGTGGATGTCCTGCACCTGGCTACCCACGCCTCGTTCAACGGCCGCTCGGACCGAGCCTTCATCGTCGCCAACGGCGAGGCGATCCTGCTGTCGGAGCTGCGCGGCATCCTGGCGCAGAACCGCACCCGGGGTGATGACCTGGCGCTGCTGGTGCTGAGCGCCTGCGAAACCGCGGTCGGCGACGACGAGGCCAGCATGGGGCTTGCAGGCGCCGCCGTTCAGGCCGGCGCGCGCAGCGCCATCGCCTCGCTCTGGCCGGTGAATGACGCGGGGACGGCGGAGCTCATGACCGCCTTCTATCGCTTCTATCGCGATGGCCGGCCCGCCTCGGCGGCGCTCCGCGACGCCCAGTTGGCGATGATCGAGCGGGGCGGGATGGTGGCCAATCCCAACATCTGGGCGGCGTTCACGCTGCTGGGGGCGTGGCGGTGAGGCGGGCGATCCTGTTCCTCGCGACGGCGCTGGCGGGGCCGGCGCTGGCCCAGTCGCCGCCTGTTGTTGCGGATACCGCCGCCGGCGTCTCCCTCGGCACAACGGTGACCCAGGCGGGTCAGATGTTCACGATCGACGGCGGGACCAGGGCCGGCGGCAACCTGTTCCACAGCTTCAACCGGTTTGGGCTCGATACGGGCCAGACGGCGCGCTGGACGGCGAACGACGCCGCATCGGTGCGCCACGTGATCAATAGGGTCTCCGGCGGGCAGGAAAGCCGGATTCTCGGGACGATCGACTCCCGCGCCCTGCCCAACGCCGACTTCTGGCTGATCAATCCGGCCGGGATCGTGTTCGGCGCCGGGGCGCGGCTGGACGTGCCCGCCTCGGCCCACTTCGCCACCGCGAGCGACCTGCGGCTGGCTGACGGCGCGCGTTTCGCCATCGCCACGCCGGGTGGCTCGACCCTGAGCGTGGCTGCGCCGGAGAGTTTCGGCTTTGTGGGGGGGCAGGGCTCAATCACGATCTCCGCCGGCCGACAGAGTTTTGCGCCCAGTGCGCCTCGTTTGACGTTTGCCGCTTCGGATATCCGCATCACAGACTCCAACCTAAGCGTCGGTGGATTGGATTTGACGGCCGTTGGCGCTGGGTCGGCATCGGTGTCACTCGCCGATCCTCTGGCGGGATCCCACACGGGCGCGATCGAGGTCCGTGACGGATCACTGGTAACGGCGGCCGCCGACACCGCGCTTGGCCCGTTCAGGTTCTCCGCCGGCGTCATCGACTTCGAAAACGCCCGGATCACCAGCGATACCGCCGGCGCGGCGATAGGGTCGGACATTCTGTTCCGGGCTGATCGCATCCGTCTCGGCCGGGACAGCTTTCTGTTCACTTCAGCGCGCGGCGCGGGGGCCGGCGGGCGTGTCGAACTCGCGGGCCGCGAGCTGGTTGTTGACGCCACGGGGACGACGACGTTTTCGGCGGGGGTCGGATCGAGCGGAACGGGCAGCGGCGCGGCCGGAGACGTGCGCCTCATCGCTGATGATGTTCGTCTGGGTGGCGGCGCGTTCGTAGGATCTACCGTCAGCGGATCGGCCGATGCCGGTGACGTGTTGATCGAGGCCAAGAACCTGATCGTCGATTCCGCCGTCATCAACTCGGCCGCG
>NZ_JBILUK010000132.1:0-8624 GCF_044371015.1 Phenylobacterium sp. | reverse complement strand
ATGGCCTCGTTGATGCAGGGGGTTTTGTTCGCCTGCGCCGCGCTTTCGGTGTTCATCACAGCGGCCATTGTCTGGGTGCTGGTGACCGAGTCACTCCCGTTTTTCCGGGCTGTGCCGCTCTGGACGTTCCTGACCGACACCGAGTGGACGCCGGTTTTCACAGAGGCCCGCTACGGGATCCTCCCGCTGCTCAGCGCTACGTTCTGGGCGGCGGGGATCGCTATGTTGGTGGCGACCCCGCTGGGCCTGGTGCTGTCGATCTATCTCAGCGAGTTCGCGCCCGCCTCGGTGCGCGAGGCGCTGAAGCCGGTGCTGGAGATGCTTGCGGCCGTGCCCACCGTGGTGTTCGGCTACTTCGCGCTGCTGTTTCTGACGCCGCTGGCCAAACAATTCATCCCCGGACTTTCGGGCTTCAATCTGCTGATCCCGGGCCTAGTGCTGGGCGTGATGATCCTGCCCTATGTGGTCTCGATCAGCGAAGACGCCATGCGCGCTGTGCCCATGTCGCTGCGCGAAGGTGCCTTTGCGATCGGCATGAGCCGGGTCCAGATGGCGACCATGGTGATCATTCCTGGCGCGTTCTCCGGCATCACCGCAGCCTACCTGCTGGGCTTCGCGCGGGCGGTGGGCGAGACCATGGTTGTGGCCATCGCGGCCGGGCAAAACCCCAACCTGACCGGCGACCCGCGTGAGGGCGCCGCCACCATCACCGCCTATATCGTGCAGATGAGCCTTGGCGATCTCCCGCACGGCTCTCTGCCCTACGCGACGATTTTCGCGGCTGGCCTGACGCTGTTCGTGATCACTCTGATCTTCAATCTGCTGGGTTTCTGGCTCCGCCGGCGCTTCCGGGAGGCCTACTAGATGGCTGCCATGAAGCCCGCCGAAGCCCTGGTTCAAGGCAAGCGCCGCCAGGATCTGGTGTTCGGCGTGCTGGGCATCTTCGCCCTGGTCGTGGTGATGGGTCTTTTGCTCACCCTGATCGGCGATCTGCTGACCGATGGCCTCAGCCGGGTCGACGGGCAGTTCCTGACCAGCTTCCCCTCGCGCCGCGCGGCCGAAGCGGGGATTCTCTCTGCGTGGGTGGGCACGACCCTGGTGATGATCGTAACGGCCTGTTTCGCTGTTCCACTGGGCGTGGGGGCTGGGCTCTATCTGGAAGAATACGCCTCCAAGAACGCCCTGACCGACGCCATCGAGATCAATGTCAGCAACCTGGCCGGGGTGCCCTCGATCATCTACGGCCTCCTGGCGCTGGGCTTCTTCGTCTATGCGCTGGGCATGGGGCCGACCGTGCTGGTGGGCGGCATGGTGCTGGCGTTGCTGATCCTGCCGATCGTCATCGTGGCGACGCGCGAAGCGCTGCGGGCCGTGCCGGCGGGCCTGCGCGAGAGCGCTTACGGCATCGGCGCCAACCGCTGGCAGGTGATGTGGAGCTACATCCTGCCGAGCGCCCGGCCGGGCATCCTGACCGGCGCGATCGTCGGCCTGAGCCGCGCCATTGGCGAGACCGCGCCGATCATCACCATCGGAGCCCTGACCTATATCGCCTTCCTGCCGCCCTCGCCGGTAAGCGCCGACCCGCCCTGGCTGAACTTCGACTGGCTCGCCTCGCCCTTCAGCGTGATGCCGATCCAGATGTACAACTGGGTTTCGCGGCCGCAGGAAGCCTTCCATGAAAACGCCGCCGCCACCGGTGTGGTCCTGCTGACCATGACCTTGTTGATGAACGGCTTCGCGATCTACCTGCGCTATCGTCTGCGCAAAGCCGTGCGGACCTGACCGATGAATGAGGCGATGAATGCCAGGAGGCCCGCCGTGACCACCACTTCGCCGCTCGGCTCGGAGGCGACGATCCGCGCCCGCGCGGAGGGCCTGAGTTTCTGGTACGGCAAGTTCCAGGCGCTCTACGACGTCTCCATGCCGATCCACGACAAGCAGGTGACCGCGATCATCGGCCCGTCAGGTTGCGGCAAGAGCACGCTGCTCCGCTGTTTCAACCGCATCCACGATCTCTATCCGGGCGTCCGTTACGAAGGCGCGCTGGAACTGCTGCCCGAGGGTCTGAACCTGGTCGGCAAGGGCGTCGACCCGATCCTCGTGCGGCTGATGGTGGGGATGGTGTTCCAGAAGCCGAACCCGTTCCCCAAGAGCATCTATGAGAATGTCGCCTCCGGACTCTACGTGCGCGGCATCCGTAATCGGAGCGAGGTGGACGGCCGGGTGGAGACGGCGCTGAAACAGGCGGCGATCTGGGACGAGGTCAAGGACCGGCTGAAGAAGCCGGCCTATGAGCTTTCGGGCGGCCAGCAGCAGCGCCTCTGCATCGCCCGCGCGCTGGCGCCGGAACCCAAGCTGCTGCTGCTCGACGAGCCGACCTCGGCGCTGGACCCCATCGCCACCGCCAAGATCGAAACCTTGATCTCGGATCTGGCCGAGCAGGTGACGGTGGTGATCGTCACCCACAATATGGGCCAGGCGGCGCGCATATCGCACCACACCGCCTTCATGCACCTCGGCAAGCTGGTGGAGTTCAACGAGACCGAGACGATCTTCACCAATCCTCAGGCCGATCAGACCCGGGACTATGTCACCGGGCGCTACGGGTAGGACGGCATGGAACACACCCTGAAGGCGGTCGATGCGGAGCTGGCCGGGCTGGGCCATGACCTCGCGGCCATGGGCGATCTGGCGGTGGCCCAGGTGCGCAGCGCCATCGACGTGTTTGTCAGCCACGACCAGGTCACCGCTCAGAAGGTCATCCGGGGCGACGACGCGCTTGACCTGCAGGATGCCGAGATCGAGCGCCGGGCGGTCAAGTTCATCGCGCTGCGGCAGCCAGTGGCCGACGACCTGCGTCGGGTGGTCGCGGCGATGAAGATTTCGACTCAGCTTGAGCGCTGCGGGGATCTCGGCAAGAACATCGCCAAACGCGTGGCGCGGATGGACGCTGGCGCGCCGGCTGACCAGGCCGAGATGATCGGCGGGCTGGGCCGAATGGCGGCCGCCCGGCTGGCGGCTGTGGTCGACGCCTATCGCCGCGACGACGCCCAGGGCGCCTATACAGTGTGGGCCAGCGACACCGAGATCGATGAACGCCACGAGGCGGTGCTGCGCGACATCATCAGCCGGATGACCGCCACGTCGGAGGCGGTGGCCGACGGGGCTCACCTGCTGTTCATCGCCAAGAACCTCGAGCGGATCGGCGATCACGCCACCAACATCGCCGAACTGGTGCACTACCAGATCACCGGCCAGGACCTCGCAGATCGCCCGAAGGGGTAGGGGCGGGCGAATGCCCCAATGCCTCGAATAGGACCGATTGGGCTTTCCTGCGCGCGCGCCCATGCGCGCGCATAGGGGGCGACGGGCATAGAGAGGCGATCCCTGACAAAGGGATGGGCGGGCTTGGCGGTGCAAGTCGTTTGAGTCCGGAGTACGCGAATGTAGCGCAATCCGAAGCCGATGTAAAGCACGAAACAAGAACATAATGGAGATCCCTACGTCCCGCCGCTCACACCTTCGGCAAGGCTTGGGCGGACAGGTCGCGGGGGAGGTGAAATGAGGCGCCGAGCGAAAGGCGCAATCCCAAGCTGGATAAAGGGTTGCGCTGCTCCTGAGTGCGGCGGAGGTTGGTCAATGGCTCTCCCTGACATCCCGCTCGCAGACCGTCGACGGCTGTTGAAGACCGGCGTTGCCCTGGGCGGGGTGGGCCTTCTGGGAGGCTGCGCGACGGCGGGCCGAGCCGTCTCGCCGGGGTTCCGGGCGTCCCCGCCGCTGGCGCCCATCGATGCGCGGCCGGACCGGATCATGGGGGTGACGTTGTGCCTGCGGCCGTTCCGGGCGGCGGGTCCGAGGCTCGACGCCGAGATGGTGGGCGACAAGCTGGTGGTGCACAACTACGGCCACGGCGGGTCGGGCTGGTCGTTGGGCTGGGGCTCAGCGCAGATCGCGGTGAAGACGGCGTTGGCGGGCGGCGCCCGCGACGTGGCGGTGATCGGCTGCGGCGCCCTGGGTCTGACCGCCGCCACGGTGGCGCAGCGGGCTGGCGCGCGGGTGACGATCTACGCCAAGGAACGCCTGCTCGACGCCCGCTCGGCGCGCGCGACCGGTGTCTGGTCACCCGACAGTCGCATCGCGCTGGCGGGCTCGGTCGATGCCGGGTTCGCGGCGCAGTGGGAGGACATGACGCGCCGGTCGTTCCGCATTCACCAGCAGTATCTGGGCCTGGCCGACGCGCCGGTGGAATGGACCACCCGCTACATGATCTCGAACACGCCGCCCGCCGCGCCGCCGGACCCGATGGGGTTCGCCCACTATGGCGAGCGGATTCGCGACCTGACGCCGCGACCCGTTCCACTGGAGCCCGGCGAGCATCCGTTTCCCGCGCCCTATGTGCGGCGGGCCAGCCTGCCGATGTTCAACATCGCCGCCTATGGCCACACCCTGATGAACGACTTCCTGATCGCCGGCGGTCGTTTCGAGCTGATGGAGTTCATGGCGCCGGCCCAGTTGGCGACGCTGAGGGAGAAGGTGATCATCAACTGTACAGGCTACGGCGCCCGCGCGCTCTGGAAGGACGAGAGCGTGGTCCCGGTGCGCGGCCAGATCGCCTGGCTGATTCCGCAGTCCGATGTGAACTATGGGGTTACGTACCAAGGCGTGGCGACCGTCGGACGTCGTGACGGTATTGGCGTGCAGGTGACGGGGTCGGACGAATCCTACGGCTTCAACGACGCAAACGAGGCGCCGGACCGGGCGGAGTCCGACACGGCGGTGACGACGATCGCCAGCCTGTTCCGCACGCGGCCGGGCTGATCAGGATCTTCGAGACGTCAACGGACCCGATAACGGACGGCGGCAGTCCTACTGCTGTTGTTGCATCTGGTGCAGGCGTTGCTGGTGGCGGGCTTCGGCGCCGGTCGGGGCGCGGCGGGAGCCGGGCCCCTGGCGAGGGGAGTGGCCGGCGACGCGCAGGAACTCAGGGTCGCTGAGCGCGGCGCGGGCGCGGCGAACCGACACGCCGACCGAGAGCTGGCTGACGGTGTCGCCCTTGAAGACTCCTCGCGAGGGCGGCACGTCGCGGTAGTCGCGGCCGACCGCGCAGATGACATGGCGTTCCGTGGCGAAGGTGTTGTTGGTCGGATCGATCCCCACCCAGCGCAGGCTGGGGAGGAAGACCTCGACCCAGGCGTGAGAGGCGTCCGGGTCGGATCGATCTGGGTGGCGGCGGTCGGTGAAGAGGTAGCCTGACACGTATCGAGCCGGCAGGCCCCAGCCCCGGCACACCGCGATCATCAGGTGTGCGAAGTCCTGGCAGACCCCCTTGCCGGCGCGCAGCACGTCCTCGATGGGACTATCGGCGCGCGTGACGCCGGTTTCATAGGCGAAGGCGCCGTAGATCAGTTCCGAGAGCGCGCGCACCGCGCTCAGCGGATCGCGGTGCTTGTAGTCGGAAAGGCCCATTCCGTTAATGAAGGCGTCCAGTTCGGGGCTGCCGCGCGCGAATCCGTGGGCATGCAGATAGTCGAAGTTGTCACCGCGCAGCGAGTCTGAAGCGAGGCGGTCCCATTCGCCCATGTCGAGCCGGGCGGGAATCTCCGGCGGGACCTCGGTTTCGACCGCCGATCGTGCCGTGATGGTCAGGCGATCGTGCGGTTGGGGCACGTCGAAGTGGTAGACGGCGTTGCCGAACGTGTCCGGGTAGGAGAACACCTGAGCCGGCGGATCGAGGTCGAGATCGAAGCTGACCAGCCGCTGGCGGGCGCTCTTCTGCGGCTGCATCCACACTTCCATGACGCTTTCGCGCACGGGCTGGACGTACTCGTAGCGGGTGACGTGGCGGATCTCGAGCAGCACGGCGGGGGCGCCTCCTTCAGGCGGGCAGGCGGTCTTCGAGCGGATAGGCGACGAAGGTGTCGTAGAGGCTGGCGTGAATGGCGGCGCACTCGTCCAGCACGGTCTTGAGGAAGGCGCTGGGGCCCTGGGCCTCGAGTTCATCCATATCGGCGTACTGCATGCGCGCTCGAAGTCGCCCGGCCAGCCGGTCAGGGCCGACACTGCCGGCGAGGCCGGAGTGGCGGATGATCGCGGCGAGGTGGCTTTCGATTTCCTGGGCGCAGAAGCGGATCGAACGAGGAAAATCTTCGTCCAGTGTCAGGAATTCCAGGATGAAGCGGGCGTGGATCTCGGCTGTGTAGACCCGCAGATAGGGTTCCAGTGCGCAGCCCATGCGTAGGACGCTGGTGAGCGCGAAATGGTCGTTGGTGACCCGCCGCGAGCGCGAATCTCCGAACACCACCTCGAGCAACGAGCCGATCCGTTGGGCGCGTTCGAGATAGACCCCTAACAGGAGGAAGCTCCAACCCTCGCCGTGGCTCATGGTGGCGTCGCCGGCCCCCTTGAACAGGTGAAGGTCAGCGATGGTGTCGTGCAGAAAGAGCTGGGAGCCGTCGGCGAAGTCCTTGGCCGCGTCAGGATCGTTCATCCTCAGATAGATGAGGTTGAGCCGCTCCCAGGTCTCGGTGGTGATCTGGTCACGCACCTGGCGGGCGTTTTCCCGCGCCCGGGCGATGGAAGAGTAGATCGAGCTCTCGTCGGAGCGGTCGAGCGCCAGGGCCAGCGCCGCATCGTAGGGGCTCTTGGCCTTGGCGACGTTGGGATCGCCGACCGCGGCCAGCGCGATGCGCGCCACCTGGGTTGCGGAATCCGAACGGTCGAGGGTTGCGTTGAGCATGACGTCAGAGAGCCGGCACATGTGCTCCGCCCGCTCTACATAACGGCCGATCCAGTAGAGGCTGTCGGCGACCCGGGCGAGCATCATGACTTGTCGCCCTTTCCATCGGAGAGAACCCAGGTGTCCTTGGAGCCGCCGCCCTGGCTTGAATTGACCACCAGAGAGCCCTTTTTCAGCGCCACGCGGGTCAGGGCGCCCGGCGTGACCACGATCTTCTCGCCTGAGAGAATAAAGGGCCGGAGGTCCACATGGCGGGCCTCGACCGCGTGGTCGATCAGGCAAGGCGCGGTCGAAAGCTGGATGGTCGGCTGGGCGATATAGTTGGAAGGGTCCGCCCGCAGCGCCACGGCGAACTCCTCACGCTGGGCCTGGGTGGCGTGGGGCCCGACCAGCATGCCGTAGCCCCCGGACGCACCGACCGCCTTGACCACCAGCTTGTCCAGATTGGCCAGCACGTGGCTGAGCTGCGATGGCTCGCGGCAGAGGTAGGTTTCGATATTGGGCAGGATGGCGTCCTCGCCCAGGTAGTAGCGGATGATCTCCGGCACATAGGCGTAGACCGCCTTGTCGTCGGCGACGCCGGTGCCGGGTGCGTTGCAGATGACCACGTTGCCCGCCCGGTAAGCGTTGAACAGGCCGGCTGCGCCCAGCGACGAGTCGCGGCGGAAGGTCAGCGGATCGATGAAGTCGTCATCGACGCGTCGGTAGATCACGTCGATCCGGCGCAGGCCCGTGGTGGTGCGCATGTAGACCATGTTGTCGTGCACCACGAGGTCGCGGCCCTCGACCAGCGGCGCGCCCATCAGGCGGGCGAGATAGGCGTGCTCATAGTAGGCGGAATTGTAGACCCCTGGGGTCAGCACCACGACCTGGGGGTTGGGTCGCCAGTCGGCGGCCATGGATTTCAGTGTGGCGAGCAGCAGGTCGGGATAGCGGTCGATGGAGCGGACGCCGGCGCCCCGGAAGGTGCCGGGGAACACGCGCTTGGACGCCTCACGGTTGGCTAGCATGTAGGAGACGCCGGAGGGGACGCGGAGGTTGTCCTCCAGCACCGCGAACTCGCCGTTCTCCTGGCGGATCAGGTCTGAGCCGCAGACATTGGCGTAGGCCTGGTGCGGCACATAGAGGTTCTGCATCTCGCGCCGGTAGGAGGGCGCCTGAAGGACCAGATCGCGGGGCACCACGCCGTCCATCAGGATCTGCTGCTCGGAGTAGATGTCAGCCAGGAACATGTTGAGCGCGCGGAGACGCTGGGTGAGGCCGGCTTCGATGCGCGCCCATTCCGCGCCCGGGATGATGCGGGGCAGGATGTCGGTGGGGATGATCCGTTCGGTGGAGCTCTCGGCGCCGTAGACGGTGAAGGTGATGCCCTGGAGTAGGAAGAAGCGTTCCTGCGTCCGCTGGCGATCGGCCAGTTCCTCGGGCGTGAGGGTCGCCAGGCGCGCGTCAAGGGAGCCGTAGTGCGCGCGGACATCGCCCGAAGGGGACCGCATCTCGTCATAGGGTCCAGGCGGCGCGCCCGCCGCAGATTTAGGCTCCTCCAGGTTGACGCTCACGTGCGGGCTCGGGCCTTTCCGATTGGCTCTGGCGAGAACGTGTAGGACGCTTGCGCCCCGGCCGGAAGCGGTTCGCCTGCATTCGCGGCTCGGCGCCTAGTTTTTGGGCGCCGCGATCTATCGCCCGGGCCGGATGACAGGCGGCGGCCGCGCGGCTACACCCGGCCAGAGGGGCGCCACGAGGATTCGAGCTTGGGTCGATTGCTCTTCGCCGCCGTCGCCGCCGCCGCCTGTGTGGGCGGTCCCGTGCGGTCGGAACCTCGGGCGGATGTTCAGGGCGAGATGGACGCGGCGCTGCGCGAGGTGATCATTCGCGCCGTGGGCGTGGCCGA
>NZ_JBILUK010000131.1:0-8658 GCF_044371015.1 Phenylobacterium sp. | reverse complement strand
CATCCTGGCCAAGCGGGCGCCGAGATAGCTTGCGCGAGTCCTTGCGCCCACGGGGCCGGGTCACTAAACGGGCGGCTTAACCTGCATGACTGACGGTTGTCGGCGCGCTCCGCAGCGCGGCCGCTTCCTTGCGCGAGACCCAGATGCCCAAACGCACCGATATCAAATCGATCCTGATCATCGGCGCCGGGCCAATCATCATCGGCCAGGCTTGCGAGTTCGACTATTCCGGCGTGCAGGCCTGCAAGGCGCTCCGGGCCGAGGGCTATCGGATCGTTCTGGTCAATTCGAATCCGGCGACGATCATGACCGATCCCGATGTCGCCGACGCCACCTACATTGAGCCGATCACGCCCGAGATCGTCGAGAAGATCATCGCCAAGGAGCGGCCGGATGCGCTTCTCCCCACCATGGGCGGCCAGACGGCGCTGAACACGGCGCTCGCGCTGGAGGCCTCGGGCGCGCTGGCCCGCTATGGCGTAGAGATGATCGGCGCCAAGGCCGACGTGATCGACAAGGCCGAGGATCGCCAGAAGTTCCGCGACGCCATGGACAAGATCGGGCTGGAGAGCCCCACCAGCCGCGTGGCGCACACCATGGACGAGGCGCTGGCGGGCCTCGACGTGGTTGGCTTGCCGGCGATCATTCGGCCCTCGTTCACGCTCGCCGGCACCGGCGGCGGCATCGCCTATAATGTGGAGGAGTTCCGCGAGATCGTGGAGCGGGGCCTCGACCTCTCGCCGACCACCGAGGTGCTGATCGAACAGAGCGTGCTGGGCTGGAAGGAATACGAGATGGAGGTGGTCCGCGACCGGGCGGACAACTGCATCATCGTCTGCTCGATCGAGAACATCGACCCGATGGGCGTGCACACAGGTGATTCGATCACCGTCGCCCCGGCCCTGACGCTGACCGACAAGGAATACCAGCGCATGCGCGCCGCCTCGATCGCGGTTCTGCGCGAGATCGGCGTGGAGACCGGCGGGTCGAACGTGCAGTTCGCCATCAACCCGGCCGACGGTCGCATGGTTGTGATCGAGATGAACCCACGCGTGTCGCGGAGCTCGGCGCTGGCATCCAAGGCCACGGGCTTCCCCATCGCCAAGGTCGCCGCGCGGCTGGCGGTCGGCTACACGCTGGACGAGCTGATGAACGACATCACCGGCGCGACGCCGGCCTCGTTCGAGCCCTCGATCGACTATGTGGTCACCAAGATCCCCCGCTTTGCGTTCGAGAAGTTCCCGGGCGCCGAGCCGCACCTGACCACCCAGATGAAGTCGGTGGGCGAGGTCATGGCCATCGGCCGCACCTTCGCCGAGAGCCTGCAGAAGGCGCTGCGGGGGCTGGAGACGGGACTCACGGGCCTGGACGAAATCGCCATCGAGGGCGCGGAGGATTCGGTCACCGGCCGCGAGGCGGTGCGCCGGGCGCTGACCCGGCCGACGCCGGATCGCCTGCGGGTGATTGCTCAGGCGTTGCGCCATGGCCTGTCGGTTGAGGAGATCAACGCGGCCTGCGCCTATGAGCCCTGGTTCCTGCGCCAGCTTGAGACCCTTGTGGCGACGGAGGCCCAGGTGCGGGCCCAGGGGCTGCCGACGGACGCGGCCGGGATGCGGCGGTTGAAGGCGATGGGCTTTTCCGACGCTCGGCTGGCAAAGCTGATTCACTCGACGGAGGCCGAGACCCGCGCGCATCGCCGGAGCCTGGGCGTGCGGCCGGTGTACAAGCGTATCGACACCTGCGCCGGCGAGTTCCGGGCCGATACGCCCTACATGTATTCGACCTATGAGACCGGGGCGCTGGGCCAGGTTCCGGACTGCGAGAGCGAGCCTTCCTCACGGAAGAAGGCGATCATCCTGGGCGGCGGCCCCAACCGCATCGGCCAGGGCATCGAGTTCGACTACTGCTGTGTGCATGCGGCCTATGCGCTGGCGGAGATCGGCGTCGAGTCGATCATGGTGAACTGCAACCCGGAGACGGTCTCCACCGACTACGACACCTCCGACCGGCTCTATTTCGAGCCGCTGACGGCGGAAGACGTTCTGGAGCTGATCGAGACCGAGCGGTCGTCGGGCGAGCTGCTGGGGGTGATCGTGCAGTTCGGCGGCCAGACGCCGCTCAAGCTGGCCAAGCCGCTGGAGGCGGCGGGGATTCCCATCCTCGGCACCAGCCCGGACGCCATCGACCTCGCCGAAGACCGTGAGCGCTTCCAGCAGCTGCTGCATCGGCTGAAGATCGCCCAGCCGGTCAACGCCATCGCTCGCAGCCGCGACGAGGCTTTCGCGGCCGCCCACCAGGTCGGCTATCCGGTGGTGATCCGGCCCTCATACGTATTGGGCGGGCGCGCCATGGAGATCGTCCGCGACGACGAGCAGCTGGAGCGCTACATCACCACCGCCGTTCAGGTCTCGGGTGACAGCCCGGTCCTGATCGACCAGTACCTCTCCCGCGCCACCGAAGTGGATGTCGACGCGCTGTGCGACGCGGGCGGGAACGTGTTCGTGGCCGGCGTGATGGAACACATCGAGGAAGCCGGCGTGCATTCCGGCGACTCGGCCTGCTCCCTGCCGCCGTTCTCCCTCACGCCTGAGACCATCGCCGAGCTCAAGCGCCAGACCGAGGCCATGGCCCGGGCGCTGGAAGTGCGCGGCCTGATGAACGTGCAGTTCGCCATCGAGGAACCGCACAGCGCGAGCCCGCGCATCTATGTGCTGGAGGTCAATCCGCGCGCCAGCCGCACGGTGCCGTTCGTCGCCAAGACGATCGGGCGGCCCGTCGCCGCGATCGCCGCCAAGATCATGGCCGGCCGGCCGCTCGCCGAGTTCGGATTGGTCGACAAGGTGTTCGACCATGTGGCGGTCAAGGAGGCGGTGTTCCCCTTCGCCAAGTTCCCCAAGGTCGACACGGTGCTGGGCCCCGAGATGCGCTCGACCGGCGAAGTGATGGGGCTGGACTGGATCCGCCCGGGCGAGGGGCCGGGACCGGCCTTCGCGCGGGCCTTCGCCAAGAGCCAGCTGGGCGGCGGCACGGTGCTGCCCTCGAAGGGCTGCCTGTTCGTCTCCGTGCGCGACGACGACAAGGCCTGGATCGCCGAGGCGGTGCGGCTGGTGCTGGAGCAGGGCTTCCGTGTGCTCGCCACCTCGGGAACCGCCGCCTATCTCCGCGAGCAGGGGCTGACGGTGGAGGTGGTCAAGAAGGTGCTGGAGGGCCGGCCGCACATCGTCGACACCATGAAGAACGGCGGGGTGCAGCTCGTCTTCAACACCACCGAGGGCAAGCAGTCGCTGCTCGACAGTTTCGAGATCCGCCGATCGGCCCTGATGATGAAGATCCCCTACTTCACCACGGCGCCGGCCGCGCTCGCAGCGGCCCGCGCCATCGCCGAACTGGCCAAGGCGCCGCTCGAAGTGAGGCCGCTGCAGAGCTACGGGTAGGCCGGCGCAAGCGAGCGTTGGCAATGCGCACGTCCAGCGGTAAATTATGCGCATGAGCGATGCGCGCATATCGGCCCGACAGCGACTGAACCTGACGCTTCCGGGGGCTCTGGTCGAGGAGGCGAAGGCGCTGGGCCTCAACCTGTCGCGCGTTTGCGAAGCCGGGCTAGAGGCGGCTGTCGCCGCCGAGCGCGCGCGCCGCTGGCAGGCTGAGAACCAGGCGTTCTTCGACGCCTACAACGCCAAGGTCGAGACCGAGGGCTTGTTGCTGGCCGAGTTCCGACAGTTCTGAATGAAGAACGCGATCTACAGGCTCGCGAACGGCGTGCTGGTGGTGGACGTCCAGTCCGATTTGCTCAACCCGACCATCACGCGCGTGGTCGTGCCGCTTATCGGCGCCGCAGACTTGCGGGGACGCCAGCCGGCGCGGCTGATGCCGACGTTCGAGGTCGAGGGCCGCGAGATGATGCTCCTGCCGTTGCAGATGGCCGCCGTCCCGCTTCGCGAATTGGGACGCGAGCCCGTCCGGATGCTGAGCGACGCCGAGGCCTACAAGGTGAGCGGCGCGCTCGGCGTGTTGTTCGAGGGCGTCTGACCGGAGGTGGTCGTCATCAGCCGGAGACCGGCAAGGCCCCCGCCACAATGGCGACGAACAGGACCGCGCCGGCCCAGACGTTTGACTTGAAGAGCTTGAGCGCCAGGGCGGGATCCCCGGTGCGGACCCGCGTGGCCTGCCAGGCCAGCAAGTGTGCGGCGTAGAGCGAAAGGCCGACATAGAATCCGGCCCCCAAACCGGCCAGCACGCCAGCGACGGCGGGCAGCACGGCCGCGACCGCGTAGAACGCCAGAACCGCTTGAGGCGCGCCCGCGCCGAGGCGGCGGGCCGATGACTTCACCCCGGCCAGGGCGTCGTCCTCCAGATCCTGGATCGCGTAGATCGTGTCGTAGCCCAGCGTCCAGAAGACGACTGCGATGTAGAGCAGGATCGCCGCGCTTGAGAGGTCGCCAGCCATCGCCGCATAGCCCATCAGCGCGCCCCAGTTGAAGGTCAGCCCCAGCCACGCCTGCGGCCACCAGGTGATGCGCTTCATGAACGGATAGGCGGCGACCAGGGCCAGCGACAGCACGCCCAGCAGCCAGCAGAGCGGCGGCAGCGCCAGCAGGATCAGCAGCGCCGCCAGGCTGCACGCCACCACGAACGCCCAGGCGTGGCGCACGCGGATCTGGCCCGAAGCCACCGGCCGGGCGGCGGTGCGGGCCACCTTGGCGTCGAGGTCGCGGTCGACGATGTCGTTGTAGGCGCACCCGGCCGCCCGCATCAGCGCCGCGCCCAGGAAGAACAACAGCAAAAGGATGGGATCCGGCAGACGGCCCTGCATTGCGCCCGCCAGCGCGATCCCCTGCCAGCCGGGCAGCATCAGGAGCCAGATCCCCGCCGGCCGGTCAAACCGCCCGAGCTTGAGCCACGGCCGCAGGCGCGCGGGCGCGAACCGGTCCACCCAGTTGGTCGGCGCGGCGTCGGGGAGGGGCGCGGAGGCGGTCATGGGCAAGGCCTATCAGATCACAGGGTGTGGCCGAAATGCCGCGTCCATCCTTGTGCGAGCGGATCGCCGAAGGGCCCAGCTTGACCCGCCCAGCGGCCCTGCCTAGCCTTGCAGTCCTCAGAGGCTCAAGCAGGAGGGTCAGCATGGCAGTGTTTGCAATTCCGACCCTTCGCACGCGTCTCGGGCCGCCGCCGCCGCACCTGTAACTCGCCCGATCCGCTTCGCCCTTCGGCTCGCGCCGACGCGAAGCGATCCCGCGTGCGCTCCGCCTGCCCCCCAAGACGGGACCGCCAACGCCCTCCGGCGTGACGCCCGACTTCATCCCAAGACCCATTCCTGCGTCGGACCCGCGCGCGCTCGCCTCAGAGCCCCGGTCCGCCGCTCCGCATTCGAGTACTCCCATGACCGACCACTACGAAGACGAGGAAGAGACCCGGGAGCGCCAGCTCTCCAACCGCAAGGTGCTGGGCTTCATCGCGACCTACTGGCGTCGCCGTCCCTGGCTGATGGCGGGCACCATCGTGCTGACCCTGATCGCGGTCGGCTTCGACCTGATGCTGCCTTGGGCTGCAGGGCGGCTGGTGGACGCCGTGGCCGCAGGGCCTGACAACGCCGACCCCGCCTGGGCCGCCTGGGCGGTGTTCGTCGGCGTCTATCTGGGCTTTTCGGTGATCCGCAACACCGCCATGCGGTTCCTGACGCCGTTCTCGGCCAACAACATGAAGGACATGACCGACGACGGGTTCCGCCGCGTGCAGAGCTTCTCCTCGGACTGGCACGCCGACACCTTCGCCGGCGCGACCGTGCGGCGGCTGAGCCGGGCCATGTGGGGCTATGACACGGTCACCGACGCGGTGCTGATCTGGTTCGGGCCGGCCCTGCTGGTGCTGGGCGGGTTGTGCGTGATGATGCTGACGCGCTGGCCGGTCGTGGGGCTGTTCGCCACGGCGGTGTCGATCCTCTACGTCATCTCCAACATCTACCTGACCGCGTTGTGGGCGCGGCCGGCCAACCTGCGTTCGGTCGCCCTGGACTCACGCATCGGCGGGGCGCTGGCGGATTCGATCTCGTCCAACGCCACGGTGAAGACCTTCGGCGCGGAACCCCGCGAGGCGGCGCGCATCGGCGGCATCACCGAGATGTGGCGCCGGGCCACCATCCGGACCTGGAACCGCTTCACGGACCTGTGGCTGCTGCACAACCTGATCCTGGTGGCCCTGCAGGCGGGCCTGACCGGGCTGTTGCTGCGGGAGTGGATGGCCGGGCGCGCCAGCGTCGGCGACATCGCCTTCGCGGTGACGGCGTTCATGCTGATGGCCGGCTATCTGCGCAACATCGGCGAGAACATCCGCATGGCGCAGAAGGGGATGGACGACATCGAGGACGTGGCCCGCTACGCGGAGACCGCGCCTCAGGTGCCCGACCGGCCGGGCGCGCCGGCGTTCCGGGCCGACCTCGGCGAGGTGGTCTTCGATGCGGTGACCTTCCGCTACAAGTCCGCCGCCGAGCCGCTCTACGACGGCTTCTCGCTGCGGATCGCGCCGGGCGAGCGGGTGGCGCTGGTCGGGCCCACGGGCTCGGGCAAGTCGACCTTCGTCAAGCTGATCCAACGCCTCTACGACGTGCAAGGTGGCCAGATCCGCATCGACGGGCAGGATATCGCCGGGGTTGATCAGGGCTCCCTGCGTTGCGCCATCGCCGTGGTGCCGCAGGACCCGGCGCTGTTCCACCGCACGCTGGCCGAGAACATCAGCTACGCCCGGCCCGACGCGACGGACGAGGAGATCGCGCTGGCGGCCAAGCGGGCGCGGGCCGACGCGTTCATCGCCCGGCTGCCGCTCGGCTATGCGACGCTGGTCGGCGAGCGGGGCGTCAAGCTCTCGGGCGGCGAACGCCAGCGGGTGGCCATAGCGCGCGCCTTCCTGGCCGATGCGCCGATCCTGGTGCTGGACGAGGCGACCAGCTCGCTCGACGTCGAGACCGAGCGTGAGGTGCAGGCGGCGATGGAGGCGCTGATGGTGGGGCGAACCACCATCGTCATCGCCCACCGCCTGTCGACCATCCGCGGGGCGGACCGCATCCTGGTGTTCGACCAGGGCCGGATCGTCGAGGAAGGTCGCCACGCCGAACTGGTGGCGCGCGGCGGGGCCTACGCCCGGCTGCACGCGGTGACGGAGGGGGCGGTCTGAGCCGGGCTCAGGCCGCCTTCGGCGTCGCGTAGAGCCCGCGAACGGCGGCGAGGCCCTCCAGCAGGGCGGCCTCGCCGGCCGGTCCGGGGGCGGCGGTGAGCATGAGGCGCCAGGCGCGGACATGGACGGCGAGCGCCTCGCGGTCGCCGCGGCCGGACCTGAGCAGCGCGCCGATGAGGTCGGAGAGGCTGGCGGTCACGGCGCCCGGGGCGCTGTCGGGCGCGCCGGAAAAGCTCCCGGCCACCGTCCGCAGCGCGTCGAGGGCGTCCGGGTCGAATCCATCGTCCATGGCGCCGATCAGCGCTTCGGCCAGCGTCAGGACCTGCAGGTCGCCTGCGGCGTCGGATGGCGGTGATTCAGCCATGGGCCAAGACTAACCCCTCCGCCTTAACGGGAGCCTACCTTGCTACGCCCCTTCAGGTTGCAAGCCTGAAAGATTGGAGGCGGGGCGTCAGCGCAGCGCGGTCAGCACCGCATCGCCCATCTGGACGGTGGTGAGCGCCCCCCCGAGGTCGCGGGTTCGGGCGCCGCCTTCCAGCGCGGCGTTGACCGCGGCGAACAGGCGATCCGCGTCGGCCGTGCGGTCCAGCGACCAGCGCAGCGCCATCTCGAACGAGAGGATTGCGGCCAGTGGATTGGCCACGCCCTGTCCCGCAATATCGGGCGCCGAGCCGTGGATCGGCTCATAGAGACCAGGCGTTCCCGCCACGCCGAGCGCCGCCGAGGGCAGCATTCCGAGCGAGCCGGTCAGCTGGGCTGCCGCGTCCGAGAGGATGTCGCCGAACAGGTTGTCGGTCAGCAGCACGTCGAACTGCTTGGGCGCGCGCACGATCTGCATGGCGGCGTTGTCGGCCAGGATGTGGGTGAGTTCGACGTCGGCGTATTCGCGTTTGTGCAGGTCCGTGACGACCTCGCGCCAGAGCAGGCCGGAATCCATGACGTTGGACTTCTCGGCGCTCGCAACCTTGTTGCGGCGACCCCGCGCCAGTTCGAAGGCGACGCGGCTCACCCGTTCGATCTCGGCGGTGGTGTAAACCTGGGTGTCCACCGCGCGACGGCCGCCGCCCGGCAGGTCCTCGATGTAGCGCGGCGAGCCGAAATAGACCCCGCCGGTGAGCTCTCGGACGATCATCATGTCGAGCCCTTCGACCAGCTCGCGCTTGAGGCTGGAGGCGTCGGCAAGCGGCTCGAAGCAGAGCGCGGGGCGCAGGTTGGCGAACACATTCATGCCGGCGCGCAGGGCGAGAAGGCCCGCCTCCGGCCGCTTGTCGCGCGGCGCCGACGCCCATTGAGGTCCACCGACGGCGCCCATCAGCACCGCCTTCGACGCCTTGGCGGCGGCCAGGGTCTCGTCGGTGAGCGGGACCCCATGGGCGTCGTAGCTGGCGCCGCCGAAGAGGCGTTCATCGAGCACCAGATCGGGAGTCAGCGCGGCAGCCACCCGGCGCACCTGGGCGATCACTTCCGGGCCGATACCGTCGCCGGGCAGGA
>NZ_JBILUK010000130.1:0-8660 GCF_044371015.1 Phenylobacterium sp. | reverse complement strand
CGAGCGCTTGCTGCCGGCCAACGACAACGGCGCTCTGCTGAACCGGGTTCGCTTCTGGCGCAACTCGGCCGTAGGCGGCTTCAGCCTCGCGGCGGCCAGTGTCGCTGCGGTCGCTTTCCTGGCCGCTCAGCCGCCGAAGGAAATCTATCGCGACGTGCCGGTCGCCCCGCAGGGCCAGCTCCTGGCCGCCAGCCTGATGAGCCAGTCCGGCCGGGCCCAGCCGCTCTTCGTTGCGGCCTATGATCCCGACCGCAAGGCGCTGATCCTCACCTCGCTGCTGCCCGAGGGCGTGGAGCGCGACAAGGTTCAGCAACTCTGGCTGATCGCCGGCCAGGAAAACCCCAAATCGCTGGGCTTCGTGGAAGCGGGTAAGGCCAAGATCATCCCGCTGCCGACCGAACTCCTGGCCAAGATGGCGGCCGGCGCAGCGCTGGCCGTCTCGGTCGAGCCCATGGGCGGATCGCCCAGCCCCGACGGCCCCACCGGCCCCATAACCGCCGTCGGCGCCCTCTCGAACCTATAGGTTTGAACCACGGAACTCACGGAACTCACTGAAAAGTCGCCCGTTGAGTTCACGCATTGTTCTATACGCTGGTCTGCGATAGGCTGCGTCATGACCACGCGAACCGCACCCCGTTTGCTGCTGGAGTCCGAGGTTTTTCGAATTCGCGGGGCGGTTTTTCAGGTCCGCAAGTCGATGGGTTCGGGGTTTCTCGAGGCTGTTTACCAAGAGTGTCTGGCCATCGAGTTTCGACGCCAGGAGATCCCATTCCGCGATCAAGTTGCACTGCCGCTCGACTATCAGGGCGTGCGTCTTCGCCAAACCTACGTCGCTGATTTCATTTGCTTTGATCAGGTTATACTCGAACTCAAGGCAGTTCGCGTTCTCGCGCCCGAGCATCGGGCGCAAATCCTGAACTACCTCCGAGCGACGCGGATCAAAGTCGGCCTGCTCGTGAACTTCGGCGCCCCCGCCGGGGTCGAGATCGAGCGCTTCGCTCGCTGACTAAAGCCTTCCGTGCGTTCCGTGAGTTCCGTGGTTCTTGCTACGCCTTGGCGGCGTCCATCAGCGCCGCGAACCTTTCGAACAGATACAGGCTGTCCGTCGGCCCCGGGCTGGCCTCGGGATGGTGCTGCACCGAAAACACCGGCCGACCCTTCAGCGCGATGCCCGCGTTGGTGCCGTCGAACAACGAGATGTGGGTCTCCTCCAGGTGGTCCGGCAGGCTCGCGCGGTCCACCGTGAAGCCGTGGTTCATCGACACGATCTCCACCTTGCCGGTCGTCAGGTCCTTCACGGGATGGTTTGCGCCGTGGTGGCCCTGTTCCATCTTCACGGTCCTGGCGCCCAACGCCAGCGACAGCATCTGGTGGCCCAGGCAGATGCCGAACACCGGCTTGCCGCTCTCCACCAACGCGCGGATCTGCGGCACGGCGTAGGCTCCGGTGGCCGCCGGGTCGCCTGGGCCGTTCGACAGCATCACCCCGTCGGGGTTCCGCGCCAGAATCTCAGCCGCCGGCGTGCTTGCGGGCACCACAGTGATCCGGGCTCCCACAGAGGCCAGCGCCCGCAGGATGTTGCGCTTCACCCCATAGTCGATCACCACGACATCATACCTGGGCGCGCCCGGACGCGAATAGGCGCTCTCGCCGTCCCAAAGCCCCTCTTCCCAGGTAAACGGCTGCAGGCAGCTGGCGTCCTTGGCCAGGTCCAGGCCCTCCAGACCATTCCAAGCGGCCGCCCGCGCCGTAAGGGCGTCGAGGTCAAACCGGCCCTCGGGATGATGCGCGATCACCGCATGCGGCATGCCCTGCTCGCGAATGCGCCGGGTCAAGGCGCGGGTGTCGACGCCGGCCAGTCCCACCACCCCGCGCCGCGCCATCCAGACAGCCAGGTCCGCATCCGACCGCCAGTTGGCCGGCGGCGTCGGCAGGTCGCGGAAGATCGCGCCCCGCGCGGCCGTCTCCGCCGCGCCCGATATCTGCTCGATGTCTTCTAAATTGGTCCCGACATTGCCCACGTGCGGGAAGGTGAAGGCCACAATCTGGGCCATGTAGGACGGGTCGGTCAGGATTTCCTGATAGCCGGTCATGGCGGTGTTGAAGCACACCTCCCCCACCGCCTCGCCCACCGCGCCCACGCCCTGACCTTGCAGTACGGTCCCGTCGGCGAGCACCAGAACGCCCGTGACGCCGGGCAACAGGTCACGGCTCATGGTGGGGTCCTTCCAGTGCGGCAAACGGGCGCGTTGGTAGTGAGTCCCTGAGGGCGGGTCAATCAACTGCCGGCCCAACGCGTCATGTCACACCACGAAGAGTCCGGCCGTCCTGGATGTGAAACCGGATGGAGGCTCGCCGATGGCGCGGTGGAAACAGGGCCTTTCGGGCCTGATGGCGCTCCTGATGGGCGCCAATGGCCTTGTGATGCTGGCGGCCCCGCTCGGCTGGTACGACGCCGTGCCCGGCGTGCCCGCCACGGGACCGTTCAACGCGCACTTCGTCCGCGACGTGGGCGCGGTCTATCTGATGTGCGCCCTCGCGCTCGGCTGGTACGCCCACCGACCGGTCCGGGCCTGGCCGGCCCTCGCCATGGCGGCCGTCTGGCTCACCCTGCATTCGGCCATCCATGTCTACGACGCCTCATGCGGGGCGTCGCCGCTGGCCGATCTCTGGCGGGACGCGGTTGGGGTTCACCTGTTCGCCGCGATCCCCCTCGCCCTCGCCATCCTGGGCGCCCCCGCCCGCCTCGCCACGGCAGAAAAGGACTGAACATGCTGCGCTATCTTCTGTCCCGATGGCTCGACCGGTTCGAGCGGGAAAACACCTATGACGCGGCCTATCTGCGCGACCTTCTGAGAGCCAGTCGCTGGAGCTTCGTGAAGTTCGGTCTGGGCGCCGCCGCGCCTGACCGGAGCGCCGCGCCGATCGAGGCGTTGTTCGCCGCCGGCGTCTCAGCGACTCTTCGGGAGGACTGCGGGCCCTGCGTGCAGATCAGCGTCGATATCGCCGCACGCGCCGGAGTCCGCCCGGAGGTCTTGCGCGCCGTGATCGCCGGCGACGAAGCGGCCATGGGCGAGACCGCCGCGCTGGCGTGGCGGTTCGCCCGCGCCAGTCTGGATCGTGACATGTCGGCCTGCGATCCCCTGCGTGAGGAGGTTCGCCGCCGGTGGGGCGAGACCGGCCTCGCCGCGATCGCGCTGTCGATGGTCGGCGGCCGGATGTACCCAACCTTGAAGTATGCGCTCGGCCATGGCTTGACCTGCTCGCAGGTGCGGGTGGCGGGCGAAACGCTCAAGCCGCTACGACTCGCCGCATAGAGGCGGATTGCATGGGGACCGTTGAGATCGAAGCCTTCGAGGCCTGCCGTCCCCGGCTGATGCGCCTAGCCTATCGCATGCTGGGCCAGGTCACCGAGGCCGAAGACGCGGTGCAGGACGCCTGGCTGCGCTGGCGCGGCGCAGGCGTGATCGTCGAGGACCCTACGGCCTGGCTGGTGCGCGTCACCACCCGGGTCTGCATCGACCACCTGCGCGCCGCCAAGACCCGGCGCGACGCCTATCGCGGCCCCTGGCTGCCTGAACCGTTGATCGAGTCGATGGAGGATCCGGTCGAGCGCGCCGAGGAGGTGTCCATCGCCTTCCTGCTGGCGCTCGAACGCCTCTCGCCGCTCGAACGGGCGGTGTTCCTGCTGCACGAAGTGTTCGACCAGGACTATGGCGAGGTGGCCGAGACCCTCGATCGCTCCGAACCCGCCGTCCGCCAGCTCGCCGCCCGCGCCCGCAAGCACGTGAAAGACGCCCGGCCCCGCTTTACGGTCAGCCCGGAACATGCGCTGGCGCTCGCCCAGGCGTTCGCCGCCGCCTCGAACGGCGATGATCCCCAGGCCCTGGCCGCCCTGTTGGCGGAGGACGCTATCCTGATCAGCGACGGCGGCGGCAAGCGCAAGGCCGCCCTTCGGGTCCTGAGCGGCCGAGAGGACGTCCTGCGCCTCTACCAGGGCCTCCGCTGGCGGGGCGCGCTTACCACGCTCCAGAGCGTGCAGGGCGTCCGGGTCAACGGATCGCCGGGCCTTCTTTGCCGCTTCGCCGATGGCCCCGCCGTCATCGCCATCGAGGCCGACGACGCCGGCCGCGTCGCCGCGATCTACATGATCTCGAACCCCGACAAGCTGGCGCACATTCGCGAACCGCGCGTCCGGACCTGACGCCCGAATCATCCACAGTCTGCGGCGAGCGGTCCACAGGGGTCGTGAGAGCGTACACAGCCTGCAGCGCATCGCAGCTCTGGCTGAGGTAGCCGTGGGTCCGATGGCCGGCAGGTTCGACGAACGGTTCGTGGAGGAAATCAAGTCGCGGCTTCGGCCCAGCGACCTGATCGGCCGCACCGTGCCCCTGCGCCGCCAGGGCCGCGAGTTCGTCGGCCTCTCGCCGTTCAACAAGGAAAAGACTCCCTCGTTCTATGTGAACGACGAGAAGGGCATGTTCTTCGACTTCTCGTCGGGCAAGACCGGCGACCTGATCACCTTCCTGCAAGAGACCGAACGGCTCAGTTTCGCCGAGGCTGTCGAGCGGCTGGCCGCAGAGGCCGGGGTCCCGCTGCCGGCGCTCGATCCGCGCGGGATCGAGCAGGAAGAGAAACGCCGGGGCCTGGGCGACTGGCTGGAGGCCGCGGCCCTCTGGTTCGAGGGCGAGCTCAAGCGCCCGGCCGGCCGCGAGGCGCGCGCCTATCTCGAGGGGCGGGGCCTGCCCGAGTCCGAGTGGAAGCGCTTCCGCCTCGGCTTCGCGCCGGGCGGCCGCACGGGCCTCAAGGACTATCTCGTCTCCAAGGGCGCCATGGCCCCCGCCCTGATCGAAGCCGGGCTCCTGATCGCGCCGGAGGACGGCGGCGCGCCTTACGACCGGTTCCGCGACCGGATCATCTTCCCGATCCTGGATGCGCGCGGCCGGGTGGTGTCGTTCGGCGGCCGGGCGATGGATCCCCAGGCCCGGGCCAAGTACCTGAACGGCCCTGAGACCGTGGTCTTCCACAAGGGCCACCACCTCTACGGCCTCTCGGAAGCTCGCAAGATCCTGGCCGCCGCCCCCTCGGGCGAAACTCCGCCCCTGGTGGTGGTCGAAGGCTATATGGACGTTATCGCCTGCCAGCGGGCGGGCGTCCCGGCCGTCGCCGCCATGGGCACCGCGCTTGGCGAAGACCAGATCGAGGCGCTGTGGCGCCACCACCCCGAGCCGACGCTCTGCTTCGACGGCGACCGCGCCGGCCGCCAGGCGGCGGCGCGGGCCATTGATCGCGCGCTCCCGCTCCTGAAGCCGGGTCGCAGTCTTCGGTTCGCGATCGTCGAAGGCGGCAAGGATCCCGACGACGTGCTGCGCGAGCAGGGCCCGGCGGCGCTGAAGGCCCAGCTCTCCCGCACGACCGCCTTCGCCGAGGCGCTGTTCATCCGCGAGCGCGACACCGAGCCTCTGGACACGCCCGAGCGGCGCACAGCGCTCAAGGTCCGGCTGCGGCGACTGGCCGCCGCCATCGCCGATCCCGACCTGGCCCAGGCCTACAAGGAAGACCTGCTGGCCCGCTACGAGGCGCTCTGGCCGACGCGCCAGCCGGTCTACACCGTGGGCGCCGCCGCGCGGGAGATGTCCCGCGCCCGCTGGGACCGCCGCAGACCTTCAGCCCCCACCGGCGCCACGCCCGAAGCCAAGGACGCCGCCCAGCGCCTGCGCCACAGCGCCGGCGCCCTCCCCGCCGCCCTGGCCCTCGCCGCGGTGCGCGATCCCGCCGTCATCGACGACTCCATCGAGCGGATCGGCGCCCACGGCTTCGGGGACCATTCTCTCGACAAGCTCGCCCAGGCGCTGGTCCGCATCCGTTACGAAGCCGGCGAACTGGAGATGGACGCTGCGCTCCGCCGCCTCGAGGCTGAGGGCGTCTCGGCCGAGGATCTCCGCCGGGTCGAGCGTGAGGCCGGTCGCGCCGGCGTCGCCGCCCCGTTCCTGAAAGCGACCGGAGAGCGGGCCCGTGAACTCTGGCGTGAGGCCTTCAACCTCTTGATGGAGCTGGAAAGCCTCGAGCGCGCGGTCGAAGCGGCCGTGAGCGATCTTGGTCGCGATCCGTCCGCCTATCCCGCCATGGCCGCGCTGAAGGCCGACCGGGATCACCTCCGCCGCCTGATCAACACCGACTGGGCCAATGGCGAAGACGCCAAGCCCGTCCTACCCCACTGAAGGGAGATCCCATGCGCAGCCTCTTCGCCGCTGTCCTGACCCTGGGCCTGATGCTCACCGGCGCCGCGGCCGCCCAGACCCGGCTGGAGACCATCGAGCTCGCCTCCAAACTCGTGCCGTCACCGGTCAAGGTCTCGGTGCTGCTGCCCGACGGCTACCGCGCCGACCAGAAGCTGCCCCTGCTGCTGATGCTGCACGGCGGCGGGGGCGACAACACCTTCCTCAGCTCCATGAAGCCCATCGTCGAAGCCGCCTGGAGCGCCGGCGACCTGCCGCCGCTGGTGGCCGTGACGCCGGATGTCGACCGCTCCCTATACATGGACTTCAAGGACGGCTCCCAGAAGTGGGAGACCTGGATCGTCACCGAGCTGGTCCCGGAACTTCGCCGCCGCTACGGCCTGTCGGCCGAACGCTCGGCCACCGTGGTCACCGGTATCTCCATGGGTGGATTGGGCAGCCTGCGCCTCGGATTCAACCATCCGGAGATGTTCGGCGGCCTCGCCGCGCTGGAGGCCGGCATCGAGCCGGCGCTGGCCTTCGACGACGTGAAGATGCGCAACCGCTTTCAGCGCAACGACGCTTTCTTCAAATCGATCTTCGGCGACCCGGTGGACCGTGATCTCTGGCGCCGCGCCAACCCCGCCAACATGGTGATCGACAACCGCGCCCGGATCGTCGGCTCAAAGCTGGCGATCTATATCGAGGTCGGCGACCTCGACATGTTCAATCTGCATGAGGGCGTGGAGTTCCTGCACCGCGTGATGTGGGACCACAACATCCCCCACGAGTACCGGCTGGTGCGCAATGCAGACCACCTCGGCAAAACCATGAACCCGCGCATGCGCGACGCCCTGCGCTTCCTAGACCGCGAGGTGCTGCGCCCGCCGCCCCCGGACACCAGCTTCGCGACCCAGAAGGCGACCATCGAGCGCCTCCGCCGATCGATGGGCGTGCCCGATGGCGAACCCCGCCCGCCCCTGCCCGCCACGAGCCTCCCCAGATGATCGACCGTCGAACCCTTGTCGCCGGAGCCCTGGCGGCCCCGCTCTCAGCCCAGGCGCGCGATGCGGCCGTCAAGGGCAGCCGCGCATATTCCGAATCGATCATGGTCATGTCGGTCGCCGCCGACGGGTCGAGCGCGGTGACGCTCCGGTTCTGCCGCTTTCCGGTGGAGGGCTACACCTGGGTCTGGTGCCACGTGCTGGTCGGCCAAGACCTCTACGCCTTCACCCGTCACGACCTCCCCGCCGGCCCCGAACGGCTGGCTGACGGGCAGAGCGCGACCTATCTCGCGCCGCCGCTCAAGGCGCGACTGGCCCGCGAGGGTCGGGGTCCCGGACTTTCCAATGTCCGCCTCTCGGCCGACCTCGGATTTCACAAGAGCCGGAGCGCCCCGCTCGGCGACGGACCGGTGCGGGGCCGGATCGAAGGCCGCTTCACGGCCGAGCGCGCCCTGGTCGCCCAGGTCCTGGAGGGCCGCGATGAGGTCTATGGTCGCCTGGACGCCGAGATCCGCATCGGCGGCCGGCGCCTGCGGCACACGGGTCCGGCCAAGTTCCACGAGCAGCGCCAGGAGGCGCCGCGTTTCGATACGCCCTTCTGCTACGGCTGGCTCGCGGGCGCTGACCGCGCCGCAACCAGCCTTTTGGTCAATCAGGGCGCCGCCGGCGGCTGGATTCTCGGTGGTCGCGAGTCCGCGATCGCCGACCTCGTCCTCGACCCGCCCGGGCAAACCCGCGCCGCGACCTGGAAGCTTAAGGACGCCCCGGCCCTGCCCGGGCGCTTCGAGGCTCTCACCCGCTACGAGATCCCCATCCACGGCCGCGCCTGGCAGGGGAGCTTCGTGCGCGGCGAGGTGGGTGGCGCGCCCGTCGTCGGGGTCCTCAATGACTGGCCCGGCCCGCCGGACATCTGCGCGGCCGCGAGGTCCCGCGCCTAGGCCGCAGCCGCCGCAGCGGGGACTTCCCCCAACGGCACGATTGTTCGCGCCGGATCGGGCGCGCTAGGGTCCTTACTCAGAGAAACAGGAGAGAACGCCATGGCCGGTCGGGTTGAAGGCAAGGTCGCGCTGGTCACAGGCGGCGCGAGCGGGATCGGTCGCGGCTGCGCCGAGCGTCTGGCCGAGGAAGGCGCGACCGTCGTGGTCACGGACATCCAGGACCCCATGGGCGGCGAGGTGGTCGCTGGCATCCTGAAGGCGGGCGGCAAGGCCGAGTACATTCATCACGACGTCACCCAGGAAGAGGAGTGGCAGGCGGTCGTCGCCGGAATCCGGGCGCGCCACGGCCGGCTGGACATCCTGGTCAACAACGCCGGCATCGGGATCGGCGGCTCGGTTCTGGAGATGACGCTGGAGAACTGGCGCCGGCAGACCGCCATCAACCTCGACGGCGTGTTCCTGGGCGTGAAGCACTCGATCCCGCTGATGCGCGCGTCCGG
>NZ_JBILUK010000129.1:0-8700 GCF_044371015.1 Phenylobacterium sp. | reverse complement strand
GCCGGTCGCCGCGATCCAGCGCCGTTTCGATCCAGGCGCGGGCGTTATCCGGCGCGCCGATCTCGTCCAGCATCTCGATGATCGGCCCGGGCGCGCCGCCATGCAGCGGCCCTTTCAACGCGCTGATCCCGGCCAGCACAGCCGAGCCCAGGCCAGCCCGGGTTGAGGCTACGACGCGCGCGGCGAAGGTCGAGGCGTTGAGCCCATGGTCGGCGACCGTGACCAGATAGGTGTCCAGGGCATCAGCCTCGGCGGCGCTGGCCGCCGCGCCGCGCAGCATGCGCAGGATATCTGCGGCATGGCGCAGGGCCGGATCCGGGGCCACCGGGGCCTCGCCCGCCTGGGCGCGGACCACCGCGGCGGTGAACACCGCCGGCGCGGCCAGGAGGCGGAACGCGACCGCCGTGTCGTCGCCGTCGGCCAGGCGGGCGGTGAGCGCCCGCATGGCCTCGACCGGCGTGAGATCGAGGAGGCCGCTGTCCATCGCCTGGACCTCGGCGAAGACCTCGAGGCGAGCCCGGCCCAGGGCGCCGGCCACGTCGCCTGGCAGGTCCGGGTAGAAGCCACCGAACAGCAACGCCACCACGTCCTCGAATGTGGCGTGTCCCGCCAGTTCATCAAGCGAGCGCCCGCGCACGATCAGGCGGCCGGCCGCGCCGTCCACCTCGCTGAGGACGGTTTCAGCCGCCACCACGCCTTCCAGACCATCGAATGCGGTTGTCATCTCTCATCTCCATCCTTGTTTGATGGCTGATTAAAGATGCTTGAGTGTTGATCGCGTCAATCTTGATCAATATGATCAATATATGAAGCTCGCAGACTGGATCCCCGCTGACGACGCCTGCGCGCGCCTGGGTGTGCGAAGCCAGACGCTCTACGCCTATGTGAGTCGTGGGCGGGTGAGCGTGCGTCCGGACCCAAACGATCCGCGTCGCAGCCTCTATCGCGCGGAAGACGTCGCCGCGCTGACCGCACGCAAATCCCGCAGCCGCAAGCTCTCGGAGGTGGCGGTCGGCGCGATGAGCTGGGGCGAGCCGGTCCTGGCCTCGGAGATCACGACGGTCTCGGGCGGGCGGCTTTACTACCGGGGCCGTGACGCGATCCGGCTGGCTGAAGATCAGACCCTGGAAGCGGTGGCGCGACTGTTGCGCGGCGGGCATGGCGCGGCGCTCAAGCGCACCGACCGTCCCAAGCCGCCGGAAGGACCCAGCATACGGGCTCGCGCCTATGCCGCGCTGGCGGGCCGCGCCGCCGTCGATCCACCAGCCCGGGGCCGCGCGCCACTGGCGCTGGCGGTTGAGGCCGCCACCCTGCTGGATGTGCTGACCGACGCGGTGGCGGGTTCGGTCGGCGGCGGGGCCATACACAACCGGCTGGCCTTCGCGTGGGGTCAGGGACCGGGCGGGCCGGGCGCGGACCTGATCCGGCGGATGCTGGTGCTGGTGGCGGATCATGAGTTGAACGCCTCGGCCTTCGCGGCTCGGGTAGCCGCCTCGACGGGCGCATCGCTGGCGGCCTCGGCGCTCGCGGGATTGGCGACCTTGTCGGGCCCGCGTCACGGCGGGGCGGTGGAGGCGGTGCGCGACTTCGCCAACGAGGCCTCAGAACGGGGCGCGCGAGAGGCCATCACGGCGCGGCTGGCGCACGATCGCGCCCTTCCGGGCTTTGGCCACCAACTCTATCCGGACGGCGATCCCCGCGCGGCGGCGTTGCTGGAACGGTTCGAGCCGACCGCCAGCTATGCGCGGCTGCTGGAGGCCGTGGCCGGCGAGACGGGGCTCAAGCCCACGATCGACTTCGCCCTGCTCGCCGCCTGCAAACGTCTGAAGCTGGGCCGTGAGGCGCCGTTCGCGCTCTTCGCCGTCGCGCGCTGCGCCGGCTGGATCGCCCACGCCATCGAGCAGGGACAGGCCGACACCCTGATCCGCCCCCGCGCCCGCTATACGGGCCCCGCGCTGGAGGACGCCGGCGGCTGATCAGCCGGCCCAGAACCCCACGCGGCGCTTGACCTCGGCGAGGGTGGGCGCGGCCAGGGCGCGGGCGCGCGCGGCGCCGTCGGCCAGGATGCAGTCGATCTGCGCCGGGTCGGCCAGCAGCCGCCGCATCTCCGCCCCGATCGGCCCCATCACCGACACCGCCAGATCGGCGAGACGGGGCTTGAAGGCGCCGAAGCCCTGGCCGGCGAACTCGGTCAGCACCTCGGCCTCGGTACGGCCGGCCAATGCGGCGTAGATCGTCACCAGGTTCTTCGCCTCGGGCCGGCTCGCCAACTCCTCAAGGGTTTCGGGGAGCGGCTCTGGATCGGTGCGGGCCTTGCGGACCTTTGCGGCGATGGCGTCGGCGTCGTCCGTCAGGTTGATGCGCGACTGGTCCGAGGGGTCGGACTTGCTCATCTTCGCCGAGCCGTCGCGCAGGCTCATCACCCGCGCGCCCGGGCCCTGGGTGAGGGCCTCTGGCAGGGGGAAGAAACCCGGCGCGTCGAAGTCGTTGTTGAACTTCTGGGCGATGTCGCGGGTCAGTTCGAGATGCTGCCGCTGGTCCTCGCCCACCGGCACCTTGGTGGCCTTGTAGATCAGGATGTCGGCCGCCTGCAGCACGGGATAGGTGTAGAGCCCGACGCTCGATCGCTCCTTGTGCTTGCCGGCCTTGTCCTTGAACTGGGTCATGCGGTCGAGCCAGCCGAGGCGGGCCACGCAGTTGAACACCCAGGCGAGCTCGGCGTGCTCGGGGACAGCCGACTGGGCGAAGATGGTCGCCACATTGGGATCGAGGCCGGTCGCCAGATAGGCGGCGGCGATCTCGCGCACTTGATTCTTCAACTTCGAAGGATCCTGCCATTCCGTGATGGCGTGCAGGTCGGCGACGAAGATCAAGGTCTCGATCTCGTGCTGCAGGCGCGCGAACTTCACCAGGGCGCCGAGATAGTTGCCGAGATGCAGATCGCCGGTGGGTTGGACGCCCGACAACACGCGTTCGGGGCCCGCGAAGGGGGCTGGGGTCTGGTCAGTCATGATGCAAGGCTTCTGAAGGTAACGGACAGGTGGGTGCAAGCCCGGATGGAGCGGGTTAGCGGATCAGCGCCATCGCCAGTCGAGGAGTCCAGTCAGAGCCATCACCGCCCATTACTCACTCCTGGCGCTCAGGGCAATTCCATCGGCGGCGGATCGCCCCGCCGCCGGCGAAGCATGCCCTTGGCCTCGGCTATGGTCACGCCGCCCGAGGCGAACAGCAACAGCGGGTAAAGACCCATGCCCGCCGTGCAGACCAGCACGATCGAGAGTTCCTTGACGCCAACCCGCATGACGCCGCCGATTATGGCCTCCAGTTCGGGCCTGAAGAGGTTCGCGGCGAACAGGAAGGCGCCCAGCGCCACGCTGGCGATGGTGACCCGCACGAGCCGGCCGACGACGGCGGCGGTCGGCCGCCAGACGCCGCTGCGGGTGAGTGACATCCACATCTGGATCACGCTGATCCAGGCAGCGATGCTGGTGGCGATGGCCACGCCCTTGAAGCCGATCAGGTGGAACAGCGCCACGCCGAGCGCGATGTTCACACCCACAGAGATCAGCGAGAACCGCATCGGCGTCCTGGTGTCCTGCCGTGCGAAGAACGCGGGCTGCAGGATGCGCAGCAACACGAAGGCCGGCACGCCCCAGCCGTAGTGGAACAGCAACGCCCCGGTGGCCCGGGCGTCCAGGCCGGTGAAGGCGCCGCGCGTGAAGAGGCCATCGATCAGGAAGACCGGAAGCGCCATCAGCGCCGCCGCCGCCGGGAGCGACAGGGCCAGCGCGAAGACCACCCCCTGGTCCATCGCCCCTTGCGCCTCGGCGTGATCCTCCCGCTGCAGGGCCTGGGACAGCCGGGGCAGCAGCGCAATCCCGATCGCCACGCCGACCAGGCTCATGGGCAGCTGGTAGAGTCGGTCGGCGACGCTCATCCACACCCGCATGCCGGCGACCTGCGAGGCCAGGATGCCGGAGATGAAGATGTTGATCTGGGTGGCGCTGTTGGCGATCGCGGCCGGCACGGCGAGACGGATCAGATCCTTCATCTCCGAGGTGAGGCGAGGCCGCACGAGCCGTATTCGCGCGCCGGAAGCGCGGGCACCCCACCAGCAGATGCCGGCCTGGCCGATACCGGCGATCACCACGCCAGCACTGGCCCACCAGGCGGCCTGCACCGGGTCGGACTGGGGCAACACCATCGCCAGCATCACCAGGTTTAGGATCGTCGGATATCCGGCCGAGACGATGAACCGGCCGCGCGCGTTGAGCACCCCGGAGAACAGCGCCGCGATCGCCATGCAAGGCAGGTAGGGCATGGTCAGCTGGGTCAGCATCCAGGCCAGCCGGAACTTCTCCGGGTCATCGGCGTAGCCCGGATTGATCAGGTACATCAGCCACGGCATGGCAAGCTGAGCGACCAGCATCACGGCAACCGTGGCGGCCGCCACGCTGGCCAAGGCGTCGGCGGCGAACCGGTCGGCGTCCTGCTCCCCCTCGCCCGCCAGCCGCCGGGAGTAAAGCGGCACGAAGGCGGCGGCGAACGCACCCTCGGCGAAGATGCGGCGGAACAGGTTCGGGAAGGCCAGCGCCGTATAGTAGGCGTCGGCCGCGATGGTCTGGCTGGCCCCCAATCTTGCGGTGACCACGAGGTCGCGCACCAGCCCCATCAGGCGGCTGACCAGCGTCAGGCCCGCGAAGATCGCCGACGAACGGATCAGGCCGCCTGTGCGGGCGGGAGGTTTGGGTTCAGCCGAGCTCACGAGGGTCTAGGTCATCCGCATCGGGGACCGCGTCAACCGGCGGCTAGGCCGTGACAATGCTGTCGCCCTCGACCCGAACCGCCCAAGCCGCAAGGCGATCGCCCTGGCAGGGCCCTGCAACGCAAAGTCCGGAACGGTCGAACAAGGCCCCGTGGCCGGCGCAGAGGATGTGGCGGTGGTCGCGCGTGAGGTAACGGTCCTCGATCGGCGCCAGGGGCCAGCCGGCGTGGGGGCAGGAGTCGACGAAGCCCGCGACCTGATCGCCGTCACGCACCACGAAGCCCGCGAACAGACGGTCGCCGTCCCGGAAGCGGAAACTCCGGGCGCCGGGATCGGCGATCTCGGTCAGCGCGCACAGGCGCAGTCCTGCGGCTGGTCGAGCCGGATTTCCAGGCTCAGAGCGTACCAAGCGTCGCTCGCAAGACCTTGATATCCACACGCTCCCACAGGCCCGCCAGCGTGTAGGGATCCGCGGCGTTGAAGGCTTCCGCCTCGGCGCGGCTTTCGGCCTCCATGATGACCAGCGAGCCGGCCATGTCGCCGTTGTCGTCCAGCATCGGTCCACCGAGGCGCAGCTTGTCGCCGAACCCCCGGACATAGGCGAGATGAGCCTCGCGGGCCCCCATGCGCACGCTGAGCGCGCCGGGCTTATCAACGCAGAAGAGGACATAGAGCGTCATTCAGGTTTCCTCGCGGATGGGTCGGGACAATAGGCCCCGGATGGCGTTGTCGATCTGGACCTCGCCGGCCAGGATGGCGGCGACAGCCTCGCAGATCGGGGTCTCGACGCCCAGGCGTCGGGCGAGATCGCGCACAGCCGGCGCCGAGGCGACGCCCTCGGCCACCGAGAGCTTTCCGGCCAGCGCCTCGGAGAGGCTGGCGCCGCGGCCGAGCGCCAGACCGACGCTCATGTTGCGCGACTGAGGGCTGGAGCAGGTGAGCACCAGGTCGCCCAGGCCGCAGAGCCCGGCCACGGTCTCCGCCTCACCGCCCAGCGCGACGGCCAGGCGCGTAAGTTCAGAGAAGCCTCTGGTGATCAGGGCGGCGTGGGCCGAGCGACCGAGGCCGCGACCTTCGACGACGCCGCAGGCGATGGCCAGGACGTTCTTGACCGCCCCGCCGGCCTCGGCCCCGATCATGTCGCCCGCGAAGTAGGGGCGGAAGTTCGGGGTCGCCAGGGCCTCGGCCAGGGCTTCGGCGAGCGCCAGATCGCTGGCCGCAAGAGTCACCGCCGTGGGCAGGCCGCGCGCCACCTCGCCCGCGAAGCTGGGCCCCGACAGCACGGCCGGGCGCTGGGCCGGCAGGGTCTCGGCCAACACGTCGGTCATCAGCTTGAGTGAGCCCTGTTCGACGCCCTTGGAGCAGAGAATCACCGGGCGCGAGGCGTTGAGGTGCGGCGCGAGGGCCGCCAGCGTGCTGCGCATGTGCTGGGCGGGGGGGACGGCCAGAATCAGGTCGCAGGCGGCCAGACCGGCCATGTCGGTCGTCGCCCGCACCGCCGGGTCGAGCGCCACGCCGGGCAGAAAGATCGTGTTCTCGCGGGCTTCGGTAATGGCTGCGGCGACCTCGGCCTCTCGGGCCCAGAGGGTGACGGCGAGGCCCGCTCGGGCGCAGACCTGGGCCAGCGCCGTGCCCCAGGCTCCGGCGCCGACCACGCCCGCATGCCGGTAGGCGCCGCTCATGCCTTGGCCCCCTTGCGGCCGGCCTTGTGGGTGGGCTGGGCCGCCGCTGCGAAAGCGTCCAGCGGCCAGCGCGGGCGGGCCGGCGCGTCAAGCGGATCGGAGAGCCCGGCGGCCAGTCGTTCGGCGCCGGCGAGGGCGATCATGGCGGCGTTGTCGGTGCAGTAGGCGAGCGGCGGGGCGAAGAAGCCGTAGCCGTGGGCGTCGGCCGTCGCTTCCAGCCGCGCGCGGACGTGTCGGTTGGCCGCCACGCCGCCGGCCACCACGAAACGCAGGCCCTGGGCGCCGGCGTCTCGGGCATGCAGGCCCATGGCCCGGGCGGTGCGTTCGCAGAGCTGGTCGGCGATGGCCGCCTGCACCGCGGCGGCGAGGTTCCGGCGCTCGCCCTCGCTGGTCAGGCCTTCGGCCACCCGCGCGGCGGCGGTCTTGAGGCCTGAGAACGAGAAGTCGCAATCCTTGCGGCCCAGCAGCATGCGCGGCAGCGGGAAGGCGCCGGCCTCGCCGTTGACCGCCAGGGCCTCGAGCGCCGGACCGCCGGGATAGGGCAGGCCGAGGGATTTGGCGATCTTGTCGAAGGCCTCGCCGGCCGCATCGTCGATGGTGGAGCCAAGTCGCCGACATCGGCCCACGCCCTCCACGGTCAGGAGCTGACAATGGCCGCCGGAGACCAGCAGCAAGAGGAACGGATAGGCGATATCGGCCGCCAACCGGGCCGACACCGCGTGCCCCTCCAGGTGGTTGACCGCCACCAGCGGCAGGCCGCGCGCCAGCGCCACCGCCTTGCCGAACGAGAGGCCGACCATCACCCCGCCCACCAGGCCCGGCCCGGCGGTGGCCGCGACGCCGGTGAGGTCGCCGTAGCCGAGACCGGCCTCCGACAGGGCGGCTGCGGCGATCGCGTCAATGGACTCCACGTGCGCGCGCGCCGCGATTTCGGGCACGACGCCGCCGAACGGCGCGTGGCGAGCGACCTGGCTGCCGACGATGGAGCTCAACACCGAAACGGCGTCGCCTTCCGCCAGGCGCACGACGGCGGCCGCGGTCTCATCGCAACTTGTCTCAAGGCCGAGTACAGTGTGGACGGCGGGCATCCGGTTGCCGGGACCGGCCCGCTCCTGTAGCAGGCCTTCGCTTTCCCCGCCGAGGTAGACCGCCCACCGTGCCCACGCAACCGCCTGTCCGGATCGGCGCCCGAGGCTCCAAGCTCAGCCTTGCCCAGGCGGGCCACATGCAGCGCGAGATTGCGCGCGCCCTGGGCGGGGATCCGACCGACGCCGTCGAGGTCGAGCGGCTGGCGCCGCTGATGGTGATCACCACCACGGGCGACCGGGTTCAGGACCGTCGGCTGCTGGAGATCGGCGGCAAGGGCCTGTTCACTCAGGAGATTGAAGAAGCCCTGCTCGACGGGCGGATCGACTGCGCGATTCATTCCATGAAGGACATGCCGTCGGAGTTGCCGCCAGGCCTCTGCATCGCCGCGATTCCGCCGCGCGAGGATCCGCGCGACGCGTTCCTGAGCCCGAAGGCGACGCGGCTTGAGGACTTGCCCCAAGGTGCGAGGCTGGGCACCGCCAGTCTTCGGCGGCAGGCGCAATCCCTGTACCGGCGGCCGGATCTCGATGTTCAGTTGCTGCGCGGCAATGTGGATACGCGCCTCGCCAAACTTGAGGCGGGCGAGGCGGATGCGATCCTGTTGGCCTATGCCGGGCTGAAGCGTCTGGGTCTGGGGCATCTGCCCCAGGGGCTGATCGATCCGCATGAGGCGCCGCCGGCGCCGGGACAGGGCGCCTTGGCCATCGAGACCCGCGAGGCCGATCGCGATGCGCCGTGGGTGCAGGCCCTGATCTGTGGCGCTACGACCGTCTGCGTCGCCGCCGAGCGCGGCGCGCTCATGGCGCTGGAAGGCTCGTGCCGGACGCCGATCGGGGCGCATGCCTGGCTGGAGGCCGGCGAACTTCGACTGATCGTCGAGGCCCTGTCGCCGGACGGGACCCGCCGTTTCCGCCATGAGGCCGCGAGCGAGATCTCAAGCCTCTCCGATTCGTCCGCCGCCGCGCGCGACCTGGGGCTGGCGCTGGGCGCCGCGCTTAAGGCCGAGGCCGGCGACGCGATCGTGCTTTAGGGGGGCCCGACATGGCCAACCGCCGCCGCCGTGTCTGGATCACCCGGGCCCAGCCGGGGGCGGAGGCGACGGCGGCGCGGGTGCGGGCCCTTGGCCACGACGCCTGGGTCGAACCGCTGCTCGACATCCGGCCG
>NZ_JBILUK010000128.1:0-8715 GCF_044371015.1 Phenylobacterium sp. | reverse complement strand
GGGGCATGTCGGCAATCATCTCAGTTCGCTTGCGTAAGGTCAGGCAAGCCCAGGATGCGCTTGGAGACGATATTGGACTGCACTTCCTGGCTGCCGCCAAAGATCGTGAAGGCCTTGCCGTAGAGCCAGGCGCGGACGATCTCGAGCTCGCCCTTTTCGAAGGTGTCGCCCTCCCAGCCCAGACCCTGGTGGCCCATGATCTCCAGCGTGAGTTCGTGGCGGTCCTGGGCGAGCCAGGTGCCGGCGTTCTTCATGATCGAGGTGGCGGCCGAGGGGCCGGAATTGCCTCGCGCCTCGGACATGGCGCGGAACGCCGTCTGCTGGAACACCTTGGTGTCCATGGCATTGCGGGTGATCCGGTTGCGCAGGTCATGGTCGGCGATGCGGCCCTCGCCGTCGACGCCGACATACTTCTTGGCGATGTCTTCCAGCGCCGGGCCCAGCATGCCGCCGCCGCCGCCCATGCCGGAGATGCCGCTGCGCTCATGCTGCAGCAGGCGCTTGGCGATGGTCCAGCCGCCGTTGAGCGGCCCGAGCAGGTCTTTCTTCTCGGCGCGGGCGTCGGTGAAGAAGGTTTCGGCGAAGGGGGCCTGGCCGTTGATCAGCACGATCGGCCGAACCTCGACGCCGGGCTGATGCATCGGGAACATCACGAAGGAGATGCCCTCGTGCTTCTTCGAGGTGTCGGTGCGCACCAGGCAGAACATCCAGTCGGCATACTGGCCGCCCGAGGTCCAGATTTTCGAGCCGTTGATGATGAAGTGGTCGCCCTTGTCCTCGGCCTTGGTCTGAAGGCTGGCGAGGTCGGAGCCGGCGCCCGGCTCGGAGAAGCCCTGGCACCACTGCAGGTCGCCCCGGCAGATGGGCGGGATGTGCTCCATCTTCTGGGCTTCAGTGCCGTATTCCAGCAGCGTCGGGCCGAACATCATGACGCCCATGCCGCCGATCGGGTTGTAGGCCCCGGCGCGGGCGAACTCGCCCTGCACCACGCGCGCCTCAGCCGGCGAAAGGCCGCCGCCGCCGTATTGCGCGGGCCAGGTGGGCGTGCCCCAGCCCTTGGCGCCGACCGCCTTGCGCCAGGCTTCCTGGTCGGCCGTGGGCTCCGGGCGCTCGTCGCGCGCCATCGGGTTGGACTTGCCCTTCAGCGAGGCCGGGAAGTTGGCCTCCACCCAGGTGCGCACTTCCTTGCGGAAGGCCTCAAGATCGGCGCCGTCGAAATCCGCCATGTTCGTTCCGTCCTTACTGGTTAAGCGATCTGACCGGAGCCCTTAGCCCTTCTGAGTGGTCTCGGGCAGGCCCAGGATGCGCTTGGAGATAATGTTGAGTTGTACTTCCCACGAGCCCCCGGCGATCGCGCCGGCCTTGCTGCGGAGCACATATTTGATCACGGCCTGCTCGTCGGCGCTGAACTGCTCGCCGCCCCAGCCCAGGCCCTGGTGGCCGAGCACCTCCAGCGAGAGCTCGCCGCGCGCCATGCGAACCTTGGAGCCGACGTTCTTGAGGACGCTGGAGGCGGCGCTGGGGCCGGAATTGGAGCGGGCTTCGGCGGCGGCGCGCTGACCGGTGAGCGCGAAGGCCTGGCATTCCATCATGTGGTCGGCGATGCGGCGGCGCAGGTCGGTGTCAGCCAGCCGACCCTCGGCGTCGAGCCCGACATAGCGGCGCGCGAGTTCCGGCAGGACCGGCCCCGGGAGCGCATAGGCGCCGGAGTTGATGCCGCCGCCGGCGCCGGAGATGCCCTGGCGTTCGTGCTGAAGCAGCCGCTTGCCGATGGTCCACCCGCCATTGAGCGGGCCGACCAGATCTTCCTTCTTGGCGACCGCGTCGGTGAAGAAGGTTTCGCAGAACGGCGTGGTGTCGTTGATCAGCCGGATCGGCCGCGCCTCGACGCCCGGCTGGTGCATATCGATCAGCACGAAGCTGATCCCCTCATGCTTCTTCGACGTGTCGGTGCGGACCAGGCAGAAACACCAGTCGGCGGTATGGGCGCCGGACGTCCAGATCTTCTGGCCGTTGATCAGGAAATGGTCGCCCTTGTCCTCGGCCTTGGTCTGGAGGCTGGCGAGGTCGGAGCCGGCGCCCGGCTCGGAGAAGCCCTGGCACCAGCGGATCTCGCCCTTCACGATCGAGGGGATATGCCGCTGCTTCTGGGCCTCGGTGCCGTACTCCAGGAGCGTGGGGCCGAACATGATCACGCCCATGCCGCCGATCGGATTGTAGGCCTCCGCCGCCGCCAGTTCCTCCGCCACGATACGCGCTTGCTGGCGCGAGAGACCGCCGCCGCCGTACTGCGCCGGCCAGGTTGGGACGCCCCAGCCCTTTTCGCCCATGGCGCGCCGCCAGGCGTCCTGATCCGGCGACAGCTCGCGGCCCTCGGGCGGCGAGGCGCCCTTCAGCGCCGGCGGAAAGTTGGCGGCGATCCAGTCGCGCGCCTCGGTCCGGAAGCCGGTCAGTTCACCGCCGAAGTCGGCCATGCGGAAGCCTCCCTAGTCTTGCTGCGGTCAGGTCGCCTGGGTGGTGTCGGGCAGGCCCAGGATGCGCTTGGAGACGATGTTGGACTGGATCTCCTGGCTGCCGCCGAAGATGGTCCAGGCCTTGCCGGAGAGCCAGCCGCGGACGGCCTCGATCTCGTCCTTCTGGAAGTCGTCGCCCGACCAGCCCAGCCCCTGGTGCCCCATGATCTCGACGAGCAACTCCGCGCGCTCCTGGCCGACCCAGGTCGAAGAGTTCTTCATCACCGAGGTGGTGGCCGAAGGATCGACATTGCCCTTGGCCTCGGCCGCCGCGCGGGCGACCGTCAGCACGTGGGCGCGCTGGTCGATCTGATGACGGGCCAGGCGCATGCGCAGGTCGGGGTCGGCGAGGCGGCCCTGAGCGTCCTCGCCGATGTAGCGCTTGGCGATGTCCTGCAAGGTCGGGCCGCCGGCGCCGGCCATGCGCGAGCCGCCCTGGCCCGAACGCTCGTGCTGTAGCAGCCGCTTTCCGACCGTCCAGCCGCCATTGAGCGGGCCGACCATGTCGTCCTTCTCGGCGCGGGCGTCGGTGAAGAACGTCTCGCAGAAGGGCGATGAGCCGGCGATCAGGCGGATCGGCCGCACCTCGACCCCGGGCTGATGCATGTTGATCAGTACGAAGGAGATGCCCTCGTGCTTCTTGGAGGTGTCGGTGCGCACCAGGCAGAAGCACCAGTCGGCGTGCTGGGCGCCCGAGGTCCAGATCTTCTGGCCGTTGATGCGCCAGTGGTCGCCGGCGTCCTCGCACTTGGTCTGAAGGCTGGCGAGGTCAGAGCCGGCGCCGGGTTCGGAATAGCCCTGGCACCAGCGCAGCTCGCCCTTCACGATCGCCGGGATGTGGCGCTGCTTCTGGGCCTCGGTGCCGTACTCCAGCAGGGTCGGGCCGAACATCGAGACGCCCATGCCGAAGATCGGGTTGTAGGTCCCGATCCGCTCGATCTCCTGGTTGATGATCCGCGCCTGGGCGGGCGAGAGGCCGCCGCCGCCATAGGCCGCCGGCCAGGTGGGAACGCCCCAGCCCTTTTCGCCCATGCGCTGCCGCCAGAGGAGATGGTCACCCTCGGGCTTTTCGCCGCCCATGAAGCGCATGCCCGCGGCGGCGTCGCCCCGGATCGATGCGGGCAAATTGGCCTCAAGCCACTCGCGCGCCTCGGCGCGGAAGGCGTCGAGATCCGCACCACCGAAATCGGCCATCTTTATCCTCCCACCGTTTGCGGCTCGTACCGCTTATTCGAACTTTACTTCGGATCTGGCAGGCCGAGAACCCGCTTTGACACCACGTTGAGATTGATCTCCGAAGAGCCGCCCTCGATGGAGTTGGCCTTGGAGCGGAGCATGCTGCGCATGGCGGCCAGTCCGCCGGCCTCGAAGCCGGGGCCTTCCCAGCCCAGGCCCTGCATGCCGAGGCTCTCGACCACCAGCTCATTGCGATCCTGGGCGATCTTGGCGCCGGCGTACTTCATGGCCGCGGCCAGGTTGGAGGGGCCGTTGCCCGAGCGGGCCTCGTCCTGCTGGCGGCGGACCGTCAGCTGGAAGGCGCGGTTCTCCATCAGGTGCTCGGTGACCCGGCGACGCAGGTCGGGATCGGAGAGCCGACCGTCGGCGTCCAGACCCGCGCCGGCCTTGGCCGCATCGAGGACGGTCGGCATGGCCGAGCCGGCGCCGATGTTGCCGGAGCCCAGGCTGGCGCCGATGCCGTCGCGTTCGTGCTGCAGGAGCCGCTTGGCGATGGTCCAGCCGCCGTTCAGCGGGCCGAACAGCTGGTCCTTGGGCACCTTCACGTCGGTGAAGAAGGTCTCGCAGAAGGGCGACGTGCCGTTGATCAGGAGGATCGGCCGCACCTCGACGCCGGGCGCTTTCATGTCGATCAGCAGGAAGCTGATGCCTTCGTGCTTCTTGGAGGTGTCGGTGCGGACCAGGCAGTAGCAGCGGTCGGCGTACTGGGCGCCGGAGGTCCAGATCTTGGAGCCATTCACCAGCCAGTGGTCGCCCTTGTCCTCGGCCCGGGTCTGCAGGCCCGCGAGATCGGAGCCCGCGCCCGGCTCGGAATAGCCCTGGCACCACCAGACCTCGCCCATGACGATGCCCGGGAAGTGCTCCTTCTTGAGGGCCTCGCTGCCGTATTCCAGGAGGGTCGGACCGAACATCGAGACGCCCATGCCGCCGATGGGATTGCGCGCGCCGATGCGGGTCATCTCCTCCTGCAGCACCGCGATCTCGGGTCGGGAGAGGCCGCCGCCGCCGATGGACGTGGGCCAGTGCGGCGTGCCCCAGCCCTTGGCGCCCAGCGCCAGACGCCAGGCCTTGGCCTCAGGGCTCTCCGGCTGGGCCTGCAGCTTGGCGAGCTGGGCCATGGGTTTGTCGGCCAGGGACTTGGGGAAGTTGGCTTCGAGCCATTCCCGCGCCTCGGCCCGGAAGGTCTCAATGTCGGCGCCGAAATCGGCCATCGCTATCGTCCTGCTTTGAGTCGGTTACTTGGGGTCGGGAAGGCCAAGCACGCGCTTGGCCACCACGTTGAGGTTCACTTCCGAGGTGCCGCCCTCGATGGAGTTGGCCTTGGTGCGCAGCCATCCGCGTACGGCGGTGACTTCCGCGGTCTCGTAGCCCGGACCTTCCCAGCCCAGCCCCTGGTGGCCCAGCGCCTCGACCATCAGCTCGGAGCGCTGCTTGGCGAACTCGGCGGCGGCGTACTTTATGATCGACGTGGTCGCCGAGGGACCGTTGCCCGCGCGGGACTCGGCCGCCGAGCGGACGATGGTCTGGCGCAGGGCGGCGAAGTCCATCTTGTTGAGCGTGATCCGACGGCGCAGGTCGGTATCGGAGAGCGCGCCGACATCCTGCGCGTAGGTGCGCGCTATGCTGGCCAGATCGCCCGAAGCGCCGCCGGCCGAGCCGCCTTCGCCGAAGCCGGCGGAGATGTTCTGGCGCTCGTACTGAAGGAGCCGCTTGGCGATCTCCCAGCCGCCGTTGAGCCGCCCGACCAGGTTGCCTTTGGGGATCTTCAGGTCGGTGAAGAAGGTCTCACAGAACGGGCTCTCGCCGCTGATCAGCGGGATCGGACGGGTTTCGACGCCGGGCGAGGCCATGTCGATCAGAACAAACGAGATGCCCTCGTGCTTCTTGGAGGCGTCGGTGCGCACCAGGCAGAAGCACCAGTCGGCCTTGTCGGCGTAGCTGGTCCAGATCTTGGAGCCGTTGATCAGCCAGTGATCGCCCTTGTCCTGGCAACGGGTCTGCAGGCCCGCGAGGTCGGAACCAGCCCCCGGCTCGGAGTAGCCCTGGCACCAGCGGACCTCGCCGCGGGTGATCTTGGGCAGATGTTCCGCCTTCTGCGCCTCATTGGCGTACTCGAGCAGCACCGGACCCAGCATCCACACGCCGAACGAGGCCAGCGGGCTGCGGAAGCGGCCCTTGGCCATCTCGCGCTCCAACACCCGCGCCTCGGCCTCCGACATCCCGCCTCCGCCGTACTCGCGGGGCCAGGTCGGCGCGGTCCAGCCTTTCTCGGCGGCGCGCCGCAGCCAGACGATCTGAGGGTCCTCTGAACCCACAAAGGCGCGGCCGCCCCAGATCGCCTCGGGGTCGGTCTTCGCCCCGCCGGACTTTAGCTCCGCAGGATAGGTCGCCTCCAGCTCCGCGCGCACCTTGGCGGCGAAGGCCTCGAGGTCGGCGGGACCGAAGTCGGCCATGGCCCTTGTCTCCATGTTTGTATCGGAGACAACATTAGCGACCACCGAAGCGTCGGCAAGTCCGATCAAACGAACGTTTGAGCGGATCGTCATGCGCTTGGCCTATAGATGTGAGTCGATGCGCTTCTTCCGCCATCCTGCCGTTGTCGCCGCCGCGCCCTGGACCGCGGCGCTCGCCACCTTGGCGTTGGGTTTCCTGCTGATCACTTCGGGCGCGCGGCCCTCGTTTCCGGCGCGCTTCATCGTGCTGTCCAACTATCTGCCGGCCCCGCTGATTGAGGTCAGCCACTTCGTTTCCAGTGTCTTGGGGCTGGTGCTGGTGATGCTGGCCTTCGGTCTGCGCGCGCGCCTGGATGCGGCCTGGGCCGGCACATTGGTGACCTTGATCATCGCCGCGCCGCTCAGTGTCGCCAAAGGGTTCGTCTTCGAGGAGACCGTGGTCCTGCTGGCGCTGGCCGCCGCGCTGGCGCCTTTCCACCACGCCTTCCCGCGGAAGGCGCGGCTGTCGCGGATGGAGGTGACCCCGGGCTGGTTGCTCTCGGCGGCGGCGTTCGTGGTGGGCGCGGGTCTGATCGGCATCTGGTCGTTCCAGAACGTCGACTATGGCGACATGCCCTGGTGGCAGGTGATGGCCGATGAGGACGCCGCCCGCGCCCTGCGCGCCTGGGCCGGGGCGGCGCTGGCGCTGTTCGCCGTGGGCGTCTGGCGGCTGATGGGCTCGGCCGCGCCGCCGCCGATCGTCGGCGAGGCGGACCCTGAGTTTGATCGCGTCCGCGCCGTGCTGGCCAAGGCGGAAATGTCGCGTCCGACCTCGAATCTCGCGCTGCTGGGCGACAAGCGGTTCCTGTTCTCGGCGACCGGCGAGAGTTTCCTGATGTTCGGCGTCCGGGGCCGCTCCTGGGTGGCGCTGGGCTCTACGGTCGGGCGCCGCGACGAGCGCCTGGAGTTGCTATGGCGGTTCCGGGAGCTCGCCGATGCGCATGCGGCGCGACCGGGATTCTACAACCTGGAAGCCGACGACCTGCCGGACATCGTCGAACTGGGATTCGCCATCGCCAAGATGGGCGAAGGCGCTGTGGCGCCGCTCGAAAGCTTCACCATCGAGGGCACGAAGCGCGGCAATTTGCGTCGCGCGTGGCGTCGCGCCAAGGACGATGGGGCGACCTTCGAGATCGTGCCGCCCACCGAAGTGGCGGGTCTTATGGGCGACCTGCGGCGCATTTCCGACAAATGGCTCGAGACCCATGCGGGCGGCGAGAAGAGCTTCGCGCTGGGCGGCTTCTATGAGCGCTACATCCAGGAGTTTCCGGCCGCCATCGTGCGCTGGGAGGGCCGGATCATCGCCTTCGCGACCCTGTGGACCGTGGCCTCGAAGCAGTCGTTCTCCATCGACCTGATGCGGTTCGTGCCCGAGGGGCCGCCGCGGATCATGGATTACCTGTTCGTCGAGCTGATCCGCTGGGGCCAGGAGCAGGGCTATGACGCCTTTGACTTCGGAATGGCGCCGCTGTCCGGCCTCGATGATCGACCCCTGGCGCCCGCACTGAGCCGCGTGGGCCGGCTGATCTACGACCGGGGCGAGGAAATCTACAACTTCCAGGGCGTGCGCCATTACAAGTCGAAGTACGACCCGACATGGCAGCCTCGGTTCGTCGCGGCGCCGCGCTCCTGGAACATCCCCCGAATGATGGCCGACGTGGGCCTCCTGGCCTCCGGCGGTGTCGCCGGACTGACCAAGCGGCCGAAGAAGACGGAGGATTAGGAGACGTCCTAGGCTTCGCGCCCCGGCCAGTGCGCGGCGACGAAGGCGCGGAGGTCGCGATAAGCGACGATCTCCATTTCGCGCAGGGCCGCCAGTTTCTCGCCAAGGTCGCCGGCGTCGAAACGGTCCCGGAGCTGCTGGACCGCCGCGCCGTAGGCTGCGGAACGCTCGGCGTCGCCCGAGGTCGCGCGGCCGCGACCGATCATGCTGAGCGCACGCGCCAGGGCGCGGGATCGCCAGGGCGTCGCGCGGTCTGTTTCGCCCGTCTTGCGCGCAGCGTAGTCGATCTGACTGTCGAACCGCTGCATGCGGAGATGGCTCAGCAACAGGTCCAGCTCTTCGGAGGCGGCGGGCGGCATAGACGCCGCGGCCCATTCGGGCAGCACCCAGGCCTCATCATCATCGACGGCGCTGGCGAGGCGGCTGACCTGGCCGGTCACGTCGCTCGGCGTCGGCATTGCGGCCAGAGCGCGCGCCCGGAGCAGCTTCCACTCGCCCAGCGCCGAGTCGCTGCGCATGGCCTCGGCGACGAGACCGAGATTGTTGACCAGGGTCTGAAAGTAGAGCGCGCGCATCCGTTCCGTCCAGAACCGGTTGGCGAGCCACTGCGCCCGAGCCGCATGGCCGATGGCGCCCAGCCAGCGGCTGCGCCGAGCGTTCTGGGTGGCCGGGCCCTCATAGCGGGTGAACTGGGCGCGCAACTCGGGCCAGTCCAAGACCCGGAGACTGCGCATGTTTCGCGCGCGCAGGC
>NZ_JBILUK010000127.1:0-8739 GCF_044371015.1 Phenylobacterium sp. | reverse complement strand
CCGGATTGTACCAGGGCATGAAGGTGCCTAGCAGCCGGGGCAGGTAGGCGCGCTGATAGCGGGCCATACGCGCCTTGCGCACCTGGGCCCACTCCGGCGTCTGGTAGCGGGCGATCATCTCGGGATCAGCGGCGATCATGGCGGCTGCGAACTTCTGACACCAGCCGTAGTAGTGGCGTTGAAACCACAAACTCATCCGCGTTCGGTAGACCCAGTCGCCCACTAGCCGCTCATAGGCGTCGAAGCACACCGTTCGGTGCTCGATTTCCTCCATAATGTGCCAGTACATCAGTCCGCGGATCGGCTCTTTCATGTAATCGAACATATCGATCTCTATCTGCGCCCGGGCGGCGGCGCAGGTCATGGATTCAAAACCTTCGCCATAGGCGAGGTTGAATTTCAGCGGCTTTTCAGCGGACCAGGCTGCGAACTCGGCTTCGACTTCCCGCTCAAGTTCGGCGAGCCTCGGCCCCGAGGGGTGGATGCGCTTGACCACCTCATTCGCCTTCGCGTGCTGGCGGAAGTGCTGTCCCTCCTGGGCGCAGAACCGCTTCATCGCTTCCTTGAGCCTTGTATCGTCGACCTCGCCCATGGCCGACTGCATCGTGCGGATCAGGAATGGCTCCAGATACGGCAGCATCATCCAGGCCCCGACGAAGAAGTAGGACAGCGCCGGGTCGCCTTCGATGAACACGAGGTCCATGTCGTCGGGGAACGAGAAGTCCATCCGGCGAACCGGGATGTCATCGGCGACGGTCATGAGGATGCCTCCCTGATGACGTCAAATCTGACACTGAACAATTGCGCAGTCAAATTCTATAATTTACGAATTGATCGTTCAGCCACCGTAAGAGTGGCCATTGCTGGGAGTGGAGCATGTCCGGAGCTGCGACCGAAGCGCGGATCGAATCGTCCGGCGTTGGCGCCGGAGCCTGGTACGCCCTGGCGATCCTCACTTTGGTCAGCTTCTTCAACTACATGGATCGCATGGTGCTCGCGGTCCTGCTCGAGCCTATCAAGGCCGAGCTGGGCCTGAGCGACGGCCAGCTCGGCCTTCTTTCGGGGCTTGCTTTCGCAGCCCTCTACGCGACGCTCGGCATTCCGCTGGCGCGGCTCGCAGACCGCACATCTCGGGTGAAACTGCTGGCGGCGTGTCTGGCGATCTGGAGCCTGATGACCGCGGCAACCGGTCTTTCGCGCAACTTTCTGGAGCTGTTTCTGGCTCGGATGGGCGTCGGTGTCGGCGAGGCCGGATGCGTTCCGGCCGCCCATTCGCTGATCGGCGACCACTTCCCGCCCGAGCGGCGAGCTTTTGGGATCAGCGTGTTCCAGGCTGGCGGACTGGCGGGGCTCAGCGTCGGGCTGATGCTGACGGGCGTTCTCGCCGATCAGCTGGGTTGGCGGACGGCGCTTTGGGTTGTGGGACTCTCCGGCGTACCCCTGGCCTTGCTGGTCCTGTTCACCGTCCGCGAACCTGCGCGTCGGGGACACGTGGCAACCGCGTCCGGCGAACCCGCCCTGGCGGCCATTCGCGGCCTGCTGGCCCGGCCCGCTCTACGCCACCTGATCATCGCGCTCTCGATCGGCGCTTTTGGCACCTATGGCATAACCCAGTGGTTGCCCGCTTTTTTCATCCGCAGCCACGGCCTGACCCTGACGGAAATCGGCGTCTGGTCGGGAACGGCCAGCGCGATCGGCGGAATCCTGGGGGTGATGTGCGGCGGGCTCGGCGCCACCAAGCTCATCCCCCGCGACGCGCGATGGGAGTTGTGGCTTCCCGCGATCGCCTATGGCGGCTCGGCGCCGCTCTATGCGCTGGTGTTCCTCAGCCCGACCCCGCTGATCGCCATTTCAATCAAGGTGTTCGCCACCTTCCTGGCCGCGTCCGGAGGTGGAGTCGCACTCTCGGCGATTCAGTCCTTCGCAGAGCCGAACCGCCGGGCGACGGCGATCTCACTGGTTTTGTTTCTATCCTCGCTTCTCGGCCTCGGCCTTGGACCCTGGCTCGTCGGTGTGACCAGCGACGCCCTGGCGCCCACAATGGGTAGGGAGAGCCTTCGATACGCCTTGCTGATCTCGACGGCCGCGCTCGTCTGGGCCGGCCTCCACTTCTACCTGTCCGCCCGCCGCGCTGAGCGGGACCGGGTCTGAGTCTCACGGAGATACCCTCATGGCCTACGACGCGCCCGAAGTATCCGAAGCCATGGTCCGCCAGGACCTTGCCGCTGTTTATCGGCTCGTCGCGTTGGAAGGGTGGGACGATCTGATCTTCACCCACATCTCAGCCCGCGTCCCCGGGCCGGAGCATCACTTCCTAATCAATCCGTTCGGCCTGCGCTTTGACGAGATCACCGCGTCAAACCTGGTGAAGATCGACATTGAGGGAAACCCGGTCGAGCCGACGCCGCACACCGTCAATCCGGCGGGCTTCACGATCCACAGCGCGTTGCATATGGCCCGGGACGACGCCCAGTGCGTGATCCATCTGCATACCGATGACGGCGTTGCGGTCGCCGCTCAGGCTGAGGGACTGCTGCCGCTTTCGCAGCACGCGATGATGGTCTGCGGCGAGGTCGCCTACCACGACTACGAGGGTATCGCTTTCGACCTTGACGAGCGCGATCGGCTGGTCGCCGACATGGGCGAGAAGCACCTGATGATCCTGCGCAATCACGGCACCCTGGCGGTGGGCGTGTCCTGCGCGGCCGCATGGCTCGCCATGTACTTCCTGGAGCGCGCCTGCACGATGCAGATTCGTGCGCAGTCGTCAGGGGCGCGGTTGGTCACGCCGCGCCAGGGCGTGCCGGAGAAGGTGACCAGCCAGAGTGAGTCCCTGTTCACAGGCTCAGCGGGCGCGTTCACCTGGCCGGCGTTGCTCCGCAAGCTGGATGACATCGACCCAAGCTATCGATCGTAGAAAGCAGGCGGTTTCAGCCCAGTTTCTCCTGCTGGACCGAGAAGATCGAGGAGTAGTCTCCTGCGCCCCAGTCCGGCGGCATCGGACATGGGGTATCGCTCATCCGCGCATAGGCCACGGGTCCGCCCCTTACGATCACATTGCCGTACTTTACGGGATCCATGATACGGGTCAGGGGTATCGCGTCACAGGGCGCATAGGTGTGCAACAGCAACGGCCGCATCCGTGACGACAGGTTCGCCTTTGAGCCATGGACGGTCCGGCAGTTGTGCACTGTGATTGCGCCGCGACGACCGGTTAGCCAGCGAAGCCGCCCGGGATCCAGGGCGGCGACCTCTTGATCGCTCAACGAACCTGTCCATGCGCCAGAAGCGTCACGAAGCGTTGAAATCGGCCCCTGGTGGCTGCCCGCGAAGACACCCATGGGCGACATCTCGTGGTCTACATCGGCGAGGTAGACTCCGATGGTGAGCGGGTCGTAGTTGGAGTGCGGCCAGAATTGAATGTCCTGGTGCCACTTGATCTCTTCGCCACCGCCGCCGGACTTGAAGTTGAGCTTGGAGTGGTGGAGCCGAATGTCCGGGCCGAGCAACTCTTCCGCAAGATCGACGATCGGGCCACGCAGTCCAAACGCCTCGAAGGCAGGATGAAAGGCCACGGTCTGGGGAATCCGCCGCAGCATGGGGCGGTCTGCATTGTGGCCTGGGCCGAGAAGAATGTCGGGAGTCGACGCCGTCAGACCCCGGGAACGCTCTACGAAGCCATTCATGGCCTGGACAAGTTCGTCGATCAGGGCCGGCTCGATTCCCTCCTCCAGGAGGAGATAGCCATCTCGAAGATAGACGTCCTTCTGCGTCTCAGTCAGCCAGGGCATGCGCGCCTCCCCATCTTCAAACCTCGACGGAGCATGTTACTGAACGTTTGATCAGTCCAGGGGGTTTGATATGGTTCCGGCAATGACCAGGGAAGGAACACTACATTGTCCGTGATTGAGCTGGCCCGCGACGGCCACATCGCCACCGTGACGATCAACCGGGCCGAGCGGCGCAACGCCGTGACGCAGGAAATGATGCAGGAGCTGGAGCGCATCAGCCGCGAGTTCATCCACGATGAGCAGACGCGGGCGGTGATCTTCCGCGCGGAGGGCCGTGACTTCTCGGTCGGCGCCGACCTGCAGGCCTCGCCCAGCGCCCGACCGGCGGCCTCGATCCTGATGCGCCGGCGCGCGGCGGAGTTCGGCGCGCAGCTGATGCGGTCCATGCAGGAGATTCCTCAGCCCACGATCTGCGCCGTACAGGGCGTCGCCACGGGCGCTGGCGGCTGCATCACCACCGCCTGCGACTTCCGGATCGGCGCCGACACCGCCCGCATCGGCTATGGCGAGGTCAAGCTCGGCATCAATCTGATGTGGAACGCGGTTCCCATCTGCGTGCACCTTGTGGGTCCGGCGCGGGCCAAGCAGATGATCATGACCGGCAAGCTGTTCGACGCCGCGACGCTCGAGCGCTGGGGCTTCCTGGATCAGATGGTCCCGCTGGCCGACCTCGACGCCGCCGCCCGCGCCATGGCCGAGGAGTATGCGGCGCTGCCGCCCAACTCGGTCCAGATGATCAAGAAGAGCATCAACAGTGTTTCAGGAGCGCTGGACCGAGCGATCATGCACATGGACGCCGACCAGTGGCTGCTCTCGAGCCTGACCGAAGACTACAAGGAGGCGGTCGGCGCCTTCTTCGAAAAGCGAAAGCCCACGTTCAGCGGGAATTGACGGCGACGACGCCGCTCTTGACGAGGTCCGTGATCTCGTCGGCGTCAAAACCGAAGTCGGACAAGACGCGCAAGGTGTCCGCTCCGAGCCTAGGTGGGGCCCGCAGCGGCGCGCGGCTCGCGCGCTCGAAGCGGTGGAAGGGTCCCGCATGGAGCGCCACGCCCTGGCCCGGAGTGTCCAAGGTCACCAGAGAGGCGGCCACCTCGGGATCGTTGAGCGCGGCGATTGGGTCGCAGATGGGCACGGCGGCCGACGCCGTATCCAGTCGCCATCCTTTCGCCGCATCACCGGCGATCGCCACCGGCGGATCGGTCCAGGACTCCCCGTTACTTTCGGTCAGCAGGACATCGCCTATGAGCTCCGCTGAACCCTCCAGCATTGAACCTTCGACGTGCCCGCCGCGGCCGTGGACAAGACGCCCATGCAGCGCCGCCAGGACGCCGCCCGCCATCAGCAGGCCACACATGGGATCCGCCGGGTAGGTCGCCATCAGAACAGGGTCGCCCGAAGCATCACAATGCAAGGCGTCCCAACCCGCGAAGGCCTCGATCGATGACCCGTTGGCCTTGAACGCGGCGTGCGGTCCATCGGCCCCGAAGCCACTGAATGAGGCCATCACCAGACCTGGGTTGATCGCTGCGAGCCGGGGATAGTCGAGCCCGAACCGCGCCATCACCCGGGGCGTAAAGTTCTCGATCACTACTTCGGCCTGTGCGGCCAGCCTCAGGAAAGCCGCGGCGCCTTCAGGTCGGCCCAGGTCTAGAGCCAAACCGTCTTTCCCGCGATTGGCGGAGTTGAAGTAGCAACTGCGGTTCAGGGGATCGTCGTCGCCGGCTTCGGATTGACCCATCCAACGCCAGATGTCCGGCCGAACCGGACCTTCAACCTTCACGACCTTAGCGCCGAGGTCGGCCAGAACCTGGCCCGCGAGCGGTCCGATCCAGGCCTGTGTCAGGTCCAGGATCGTCAGGCCGGTGAGCGGCGGCGCATCGGGTGCAAGCTCAACCGGGGGCGCTGGGTCCGCTGCAGGTCCGGGCGCGAACTGCGCCGACCGACCGGCGACACCGGGCGCCTTGAAGAAGCCGCGCGCCGCCAACTGCGGGTCGGCAAGCACCCTAGAGGGATGCTGAACGATCCCGCAGACGACCCCCGCCGTCTGTAATCCGAGCATGACCGCATCGACCGGCATCCTCGCGGCGAAGGGCGCCAGCGCCGCAGCCACGCGATCCGCCGAGGTTCCGAGGCCGGGTTCGATAAGGCTATCGGGAACCTCGTCCTCGGTAGCGCCCAGGATGGCCCGATAGACCTCGAGGTGTGCCGCGATGGCTGGCGCCACGGATATCCATCCATCGGCGCAGCGGATAAGTCGTGCGCCTTCCGGCGTGCCGGATTGTCGTGGCGAAGGCCCTCCGCGCTGTTGATCGCGCAGGTACGGGACGAAGCCCGCCACGGTATCGAGCCCGCGCGCCTCGACATGATCGCCTAGACCGGTTCGCGTCCGACGGATCAGGGCGGCCATGCCGCCAACAAAAGCGCTGGCGCCTAGTGCGTGGGCGATCAGGTTGGCGGGCGCCGCCATCGGCGGACCACCTCTTCGGCCGTTGAGCCAGAGATATCCCGTTCGTGCTTCAAGCTCGCCCCGCGCGGCGCGCCGACCGCCCAGGCCGAAGTCCGTTATCTCGACGACCACCAGAGCGGGTCTGGTGGCGCGGAGCGCCGAAACCGACACGTTGGGCGCGCTTCCCTCGACGATCAGCACATCCGTCCTGGCCAATCGGGCCTCAAGCTCGGACAGGGCGGCGGTGGACTTACCGATCCGACGGAAGGCCTCGCCGGGCTCGGGCGCGAGGCCGGTCTCCAGGACCGTGACAGAAGCGCCCCAATTCTGAAACTGGCGGCCGCAGAAGCCGGCGGCCGGTCCGCCCGCGATTTCAACGACACTCAGTCCAGCGAGCGGATCCATGGGTTCAGGCTAGTTCGAGACGCCCACGGACACTAGGAACCGCAGCAGCAATCGCTCCTCGCCGGGCGCGTCGCGGAACGCCGTGCGAGCATGCAGCATGGTGTGATTGTAGAGGATCTGAACGTCGCCGGGCTCCAGGAAGAACGACAGGCCGATCCCGGGCTCCTCCGCGATGGCGTCGTAGAGATCGAACAGTTCCAAATCCTTGGGTGGCAGGTCGATGTGCCGCGCCGCCGTGCGGAAGTAGTCGGAGAGGTAGAGAGTCTTCAGCACGCCGTCAGCATAGGCGCAGGGCGCGATGTAGGCGACAGGCGGCGCGTCCGGCTGCTGCTCGTTCCGCAGGTCCAGCGCGATGGGTTCGAACATCCGAGCCGCGAGGTCTGGACGCCGTCGAAGCAACTCGTTGTAGACCGTGACCGAGCTGGCCACCTTGCTCTGCCCGCCCTCGGCCGCCGGACGCACACACAGCAGCCCAACGAGGTCGGAAGCGTCGCAGTGGAAGCGGAACTCGCCTGCAGTCGCGTAGAGCCGGGCGAAGCGGTCCCGTTTGTCGGCGCCGGTGTCGCGGACCTCGCCGATCACGTCGCCCTGTGGGTTCTGGTATCCGAGGCGGCCGAACTGCAGGCCAAGCAATCGCATGAAAAGTTGCTGTTGGGCGGGTGACCAACGGTCGACCGGCACGCCCTTGAGGACGAGAATACCTCGTCCGCGCAGGAGTTCTTCCCGCCAGCCATCCACGTGAGCTTCAAAGCCTGGAAGGACCGCATCCGCCATCGTCAAACCGTCGACGGACCGCCCCTCCAGCGTCGTCATCTTCGTCTCCAAGCTGGAGATCAATTCGGGGGTGAGTCGTTCCGCCCAAACATCGGGCGGGCCAAGCTCCGCCCCGGTCCAGGCCGAGGGGCCAAGGACAGGTCCTGTCGGACGTCCCGTGTGCTCCCGGGCCAGAAAATGCGCCGATTGCTCGGCGATCGACATCAAGAAGCCGTCAGCCATTGGGTCAAACACTTCGCGCAGATCGAACACAAAGGTGCGGCCGTGGCCTGGGCCACGGCCGCAGTGGCAGGGAAGTTCTAGAAGTCGAAGCCGACGCGGACTCCGGCGCGGCGGGGGTAGAGAATCTGTTCCGCCGTGGAGCCAAGCGCCGCAGGGTCCTTGTCATTGAGCGCGTTGGTTACGAAGGCCTCCACGTTCCAGCCGTCCTTGCGAAGGCCAGCCCGCAAGGTCAGGTCGTCGAGGTTGCCGGACTTCAGGTTCTTGACTGTGGCGTCGAACGTCGGGCTGCGATGAGAGTAGCCGGCGTAGAAGGTTCCAGTCACGCCCGAGAGCCCCTCCAACTCCCGCGCATAGTCGGCGGCGACCGTGAAGGTGGTCTTGGGCACATTCGGCACAGGCCCGCCAACACGGATGGCGGTGCCGACCGACAGCCTTCCGAGTACGCTGGTGAATTCTGCGTCGTTGTAAGCGGCGCTGGCCTGGATGTTCAGACCTTCCGCCGGAGTGCGCCAGACCAGCCCGATGTCGCCGCCCTTGATCTTGGCGTCTCCGGCATTGGTGATCGAAATCACGGCGGCGGTGGCGAACTGGACCAGCACGTCCTTCCAGTCGGTCTGGTAGATGGAGCCTTCCAACAGCAGGGTCCGATCTACGAGCTCCCAACGCGTCCCGATCTCATAGGTCCAGAGCGAGTCGGGCTTGTTGGTGGGTTGGATCGTGCCCGGGGGCAGTCCCAGTGTCGTGTCCGCAGCCGCGGCCTGGGCCGGCGTTTGCAGCGAGCCGCTGCGGAAGCCCTTGGCGATGTTGAGATAGATTGTGCCGTTGTCGACAGGCTTGTATTTCAGGTTGAACCGAGGGTTCAGACTGTCCCAATTGCCGGCCGAGAGCCGCGGCGCACGAGTGTTGCGATCCACACCCACCGCCGTGCGCTTGTCCTCGAAGTAGGCGAGGCCGACCAGCGGCGTCAGCCGCCCGTCCATCAGGTCCACCGACAGTTCGCCGAACAGCGAGTAGGAGTCGGTCCGGATCACAGAGTCGGTGTTGATGATGCCGGTGCGGGCGCCGGTGGGGGTAAGCTGGCTGTAGTAGAAGATATCG
>NZ_JBILUK010000126.1:0-8749 GCF_044371015.1 Phenylobacterium sp. | reverse complement strand
CTGGGCGCGACAACGCTCGACCCACACGGCCAACGGCGCATCCCGGAGCGCGCCCTCGTAGACCAGCGCCACCGCCTTGTCGCACGCCCCCGCCGCAAGGGCTGTGAGCCGCATGGCCTCGCGCCTTTCCGGACCGAAGGCCGCGATCAGCGCCCGGTCGGGCCCGACGATCTGGTCCAGCGCATCGAGGATGGCCCAGCTGTCGGTCAGGGCCACGCCATCGTCCATCACGAGCACCGGCACCCGCCGTAGCGGACTGACCGCCCCGATCCGCTCGGCGTCGCCGAACGCCGACCAAGGCAGGTGCTCGAACGCCAGGCCGTAGAGCCGAAGCGCGATGGCCACCCGCCGCACGAAAGGCGAATCGTACTGACCGATCAGCTGCATGCCGCTCGCCTCAGGCCTTGATCCGCATGGCGCCCAGATAGTCGCGCTTGCCCAGCGGCACGCCGACGTGGCGCAGGATCCCGTAAGCTGTGGTGGCGTGGAAATGGAAGTTCGGCAGCGAGAACGACTGCAGGAAGTCGTGCGACACGAACGGCATCTGCCGCGGACCCAGCTCGAAGACCATGTCCTTGCCCTCCAGAGCGTTCACCGCCTCAGGCGTCAGCGCCTTCAACTCGGCGATCGCGCCGGCGATCAGCGCCTGAAGGCCCGCATAGTCGTATTCGGCGTTGAAGTTCGGCGGCCGGAACACGCCGGCCTGGACCCCCGCAATGGCGCCACGCGAATGGTGCTCCACCGAGATCACCTGGGCGCGCAGCGGCCACATGTCGGCGTGCAGCCGCGCGTCGAGCGCCGCCTCTGCGCCCTCGCCCAGATGCCCCTTGGCCTTCTCCAGATAGCCCGCCACCCCGCCCAGGGTCTGCAGGAACGAACGTACGCTGATGTCGTAGAGGCTGATCGCCATGGAGAATCCCCGTCCATTGAGTGGCGCGCACTCAACCCCGCCCATGAGCCGGCGCCAAGCCCCGGCAGGCGGCGGCCGGCCCTATCGCGCGCCCAGCCGGACCATCACTTCGCGCGGGATGCCATACTGCGCGACCACCGCGTTGCGGTCGCGGAGCCCCATCACCTCGCGCTGGACCAGAAACGCCCAGACCGCGTCGGTCGCCGCCTTCAAAACCGCCGGCCGCCCCTCGCCGCCGGGATGCGACGCCAACGCCGCCAGCGCGGCCTCCACCTTGCGTCCGGCGCGGCCCAGCGACGCCGCCTGCTCTTCCAGAAGCTCATGGCGAAACGCCGCATCGCCCGTCTCGACGCCGAGACGCCGCGCGAGGCTCGCGGACATGTGGAGGGAGGACATGGGGGGATGTTGCCCGCCTCGCCCCCCGCTGCGCAATGCCTCAGGAAAGGAACCGCTCCTGATCGATCAGCCGCCAGATTGTCCGGGTATTGCGATAGCCTCCCGAGCGCAGCCTGTCAGGTCGGCGACCCCGGCCGGGCGGAAAGCCCGCCATCGATGGTCAGCACCACGCCGGAGGTATAGCCCGAGCGGTCGGAGGCCAGGAACGCCATCGCCTCGGCGATCTCGCGCGGCGCGGCCGCCCGGCCCTCCGGATAGTCGGACAGGAACTCGCGCCAGCGGCCTTCGTCGCCGTGGCGGCGCGCGGCGGCGGCCTTGAGGCGTGCGATCAGCCGGTCGGTCTCCACCGGCCCCGGGCTCACCGCCAGCACCCGCACGCCGTCGCGCATCGAGCGGCCGCCCAGCGCCCGGGTGAAGGCATAGAGCGCCGCATTGCCGGTGGAGCCGGTGATGTAGTTGGCGTCCATCCGCTCGCCGGCCGCGCCGATGTCGTTGACGATCACGCCCCGGCCCCGCGCCTTCATGTGGGCGTAGACGGCGCGGGTCAGGTTGATGAAGCCGAACACCTTCAGCTCCCAGGCGTGGCGCCAGGCCGCCTCGTCCACCGCCTCCAGCGTGCCTTGGGGAATGTCGCCGGCGTTATTGATCAGGATATCGGCCTCGCGTCCCGCCTCCGCCAGGGCGGCGAGCTGGTCCGCATCACGCAGATCGGTGGGAACCGCCTGCGCCTTGATTCCATGCGCGGCCGCCAGTCGCCCGGCCAGGGCCGCCAGCGCCGCGCCGTCCCGCGCCGCCAGGATCAGGTGGCACCCCTCCTCCGCAAACACCTCGGCCGCCGCAGCGCCGATGCCCTTCGAAGCGCCGGTGATCAGCACCGTGCGGTCCTTGAGGTTGAGGTCCATGAGTTTCTCCCTCGCCGGGCGCTTGCCGCGCCGCGCATCGTATGACACCTGAGCGACCATGACCGACCCTGTCCAGCCCGCCCCCCAGCCCGCCTCCGTCTACGACCTCAACCGCGCCAAGGAAGAGGAGAGCCGCGCGACGTTCGCGGTGCTGGTGGATAACGAGCCGGGCGTGTTGCACCGCGTCGTCGGTCTGTTCGCCGCGCGCGGCTACAATATCGACAGCCTGACCGTGGCCGAGACCGACGCCAGCGCGCACACCAGCCGCATCACCATCGTCACCCGGGGCACGCCCCAGGTTCTGGGCCAGATCGAGGCGCAGCTGCAGAAGATGGTCTCGACGCGCACCGTCCAGGACGTCACCCGCGACCCCAACGGCATCGAGCGCGAGCTGGCGCTGGTCAAGGTGCGCGGGACGGGGACCGACCGGGTCGAGGCGCTGCGGGTCTCCGACATATTCCGCGCCAAGGTGGTCGACACCACCCACGAGAGCTTCGTCTTCGAATTGACCGGGGCCTCGACCAAGATCGACAAGTTCGTCGACCTGATGCGGCCGCTGGGCCTGACCGAGGTGTCGCGCACCGGCGTGCTGTCCCTACAGCGCGGCCCTGCGGCCGACGGATCCTCTGCGGACTGAGCGCGTCAGGCGGCGGGAGCCATCCCGGCGCGCATCTGACGGATCGTGCGGGCCCGGATGTGGGCGTACTGCATGGCGAACAGGGCGAGCTTGGAGCCTATCGGCCACACCGCCTTGAACAGCGGCCAATAGGCCGGCGCCAGGATCGCAATGGCCAGGTTGGCCGCTGCGGTCAGCGCCATCAGGCCGGCCCACGCATAGCCGTAGGCGACCATCAGCCCCTCGCCCCTGCCCGCCGCGATCGGCGGGAGGTAGCGCAGCATCCAGCCCCGCTTCAGCATCACCACGGCCAGGATCAGGTAGATCACGGTCGGCTTGGCCATCAGGAAGCGAGGGTCGTGCAGGAACAGGCCGGCCGTTCCGAACACCAGCACCAGGCCCAGGCTCGCCCACTGCAGCGCCGCGATGGGTTTGCGCAGCATCAGCCACAGCCACACATGGGCCAGGCCCACGCCCATGGCGATCAGGGTCGCGGTCTGAGCGTCGACCCCAGAGGCCAGCAGGCCCGCGAACAGCAGGCTGGAGAACAGGTCGTTGGCCAGCGGCCGAATGGCGTGGGCGAAGGTTTTCATGGGCAGGCTCCGGTGCGTCTTTCGATGCGCCAGAGCCTAGCCGCGAGACCTCCGACCCGATGAATCCGCTCACGAAGGCGGCGCGGCCAATGGCGAAATCGGCACGCCGTCTGCGAAGCGCGAGCGGTCGTTCTTCTCTTCTTGAGCCTGAAGGCCTATATCTTAGGAGCCGGGTTCGCCCTGCTATGGAGATAAACGCGCGTGCAATAAGCGGACTGGACCCGGGTGCGATTCCCGGCGGCTCCACCAATTTCCTTCCGGGTTATCGCCGGGGAGCATGGGGCCGATCAGCATCGACAGACGTGTAAAGGCGTTGCTTTCTCTCGGCCTGACCCACCGTTCCGGGTCTTAATCCAAATGCGAACGATAACTTCGCTGAGGAAGTCCGCCTCGCCGCGTAATGCGGTTCGGTGACATCCGACCTAAGTCCTAGGGGTTCAGATCCTTAGGCGGGGCCCGGGGGGCGCCTGGCAACAGAAGCCCCCCACTCTCACAGACGCCCGACGGCGCCCCCCTTCCTTCAGTCAAGAACTTGCGGGCGCCTGGCGCCAGAAGCCCCCCACTCTCTCGAACTCCGCACGCCCGCCCCTTGCGCCCGCGCCGTCAGCCGCTAACGTCGCCGCCAGCACAGCGGGAGCGCGCATGGCCCAGGATCCGCCGGTCCAGGATCTTATGAACTACGAGGCGATGGCCCAGGACGCGCTGCGCGGCGTGGCCAAGGCCGCGCTGAAGCGCGCCGCCGCGCCCGAAGGCCTGCCCGGTTCGCACCACTTCTACATCACCTTCAAGACCGATGCGGCGGGCGTCTCGGGCCCCAACGACCTGCTGTCGAAGTACCCCGATGAGATGACCATCGTACTCCAGCACCAGTACTGGGACCTTGCGCCGGGTGAGACCTTCTTCTCCGTGACGTTGCAGTTCGGCGGGCAGCCGAAGCGGCTGAGCGTGCCGTATGCGGCGATCACCCGTTTCTACGACCCCTCGGTGCAGTTCCTGCTGCAGTTCGAGGCGCCGCCTTCGGCTCCGCCGGAGGCCCGTATCGCACCCGTGGAAGAGCCCGCCGCCAAGGCCGCTCCGCCGGCGGCCAAGAGCCCGGCCACGGTCGTCTCCCTTGACCAGTTCCGCAAGAAGTAGTGAGCGCCGGATGACCGACGTGGCGAGCGACACGCCCGTAACGCTGACCGACGAGGCGATCCTTGAGCGGTTCCTCCGCACCAAGAACCAGCCCACCGGCTCGCAGACGCTTGGCTTCCGCATGGTTTCGGTGAACCAGGCTGAGAAGATGGTCGAGGTCGAGTTTGAGGCCCGCGCCGAACTGCTGCTCAACCCGATGAAGCAGATCCAGGGCGGCTATCTCTGCGCCATGCTGGATGAGTGCATGAGCGTGGCCTGCATGGTCGCCTCGGGCATGACTGCGGTGGCGCCGACACTGGAGATGAAGACCAGCTTCTTCCGTCCCGCACAGCCCGGCAAGCTGAAGGGCGTCGGCAAGGTGGTGCGTTGGGGCCGCCAGGTCGCCTTCACCGAGGGCGAACTCTACGACGCCGAGGGTCGCCTTCTGGCCAAGGCGACCGGTACGGCGATCCCGACGCCGTTCACCCGCTACAAGTAACGTCCGGTGCGGCGGCCGCTTACCGCTTTGATCACCGCCGCGGCCCTGGCGTTCGCCTCGGGGCCTTCGCAGGCGGCCGGCGCGTTCGCCGACTGGTCGGCCGTGGTCGTGGCCGGCGACTGGCACGCCGCCGACGGCGGGCCCACGGAAGGCTTCGACAACGCCCGCCGGGACGTGACCCAGGCGCTGGCCCGCGTGGGCTTCCAGCCCGTCAACATCCGCCAGTTCTCGGTCCGGCCGGAACGCTATCCGGACACCAAACCCGACAAGGCTGAGCCGCGCGGCATCTATGGCGCGATGAGCGAACTCGCCGCCAAGGCGGCCGGCGGCTGCCTGTTCTATCTGACCAGCCACGGTCTGCCGGAGGGCGCGCAGGTGGACCAGGGCATCCTGCGACCGGGCATCCTCGGCGAGATGCTGGATCGCGCCTGCGGCAGTCGCCCGACGGTGGTGGTGATCTCCGCCTGCTTCTCCGGCGTCTTCGTGCCATCGCTCGCCAAACCGAACCGCATGGTGCTGACCGCCGCCAGGCCTGATCGCACCTCTTTCGGTTGCGGGCAGGACAACAAGTATCCCTTCTTCGACGAGTGCTTCCTGTCGTCGATGCCGGGCTCGCGGGACTTTGGCGGCCTGGCCGGCGCCGTGCGTGAGTGCGTGCGGGCGCGCGAAATCACGGAAAGGGTGAGTCCGCCTTCAGAACCCCAGCTCTGGATCGGCGGTGAACTCCGCCCGATGCTGCCGCTCTACGCGTTCGCCCGCTCAAACTGACCCCGGCGCCGCCGGATCAGGGCGCCCGCCGCGCCGAAGCCCAGCAGCATCATCGCCCAGGTCGAAGGCTCCGGCACGTTGGTCATGCGCAGGTCGTCGAGCAGCAGGAAGCTGGGATTGAACCCATCCCCGACGTTCACGATCGCCGCTTCGATCGTATAGGTCCCGGCCGCCAGGGTGGTGCTGAACTTCGTCCAGGGTGTGTAGTTGTAGGCGCCGAGTCCCGCGATTCCGGCGTCGAACAGTCGCTCGACCTCCAGTCCGCCGCTCATGATGCGCACGAAGCCGAAGTCGGCTCTGTCGTCCTGACCGAGGAACGCGACCCAGCCCGAGAAGTTGCCGCCGACCGTGTCGAAGGTCTGGCTCAGCATCACCGGGTCGTCGGCCAGATCGGCTTGAAGCGACGCCATGTAGAAGCCGTTCACGGGGTCGAAGACGGTCGGAACGTTCAGTTCGTCGCGGTGCACGAAAACCCCAGGATTCTGCACCAGCCCCGGATCCATCGTCCAGCCGGCGAACCCGTCAAACCCATCCTCGAAGCCGCCGTTCTGGAACCGCGCAGCCTCGGCCGAGCCGACCGCGATGGTCGACGCCGCCAGCGACAGCAGTATGGTCTTGAAGCGCATCCCCGACTCCGACGCGAACCTCGCCGCTACATAGCCGCTTCCAGCCGCCGCACCAGAGGACTCCCTCGGCAGGCGAGCGCCCGGGGGCGACTTGAAAGGCGGGTTGTGATCAAAGGAGGCATGACGTTCCTCCACCGCCTTGCTCCCATGCTCGCGGGGGCCTTTCTCCTCGGCGGAACCCCCGTTCTCGCCCAGCTCGCGCCACCCCCACAGGCGCCGCAGACGGCCCTCGCAACGCCCCCTGACGGGGCGCTGGAAGCCTTCGTCGACGGCTGGATGCGCGACGCTATGTCGCGGGACAAGGTCGCCGGCGCGGCGGTCTCCATCGTCCAGGGCGGGCGGGTCGTCGTGAACAAGGGTTACGGCTTCGCCTCCCTCACTCCACGTCGCGCCGTCGACCCGGACCGGACGTTGTTCCGCATCGGGTCCGTCTCCAAGACGTTCACCTGGATCCTGGTGATGCGCGAGATCGAGGCGGGCCGGATGCGGCTTGATGCGCCGATCAATCGCTACCTGCCGGAGCGGGTGCGTTTGCCGGGCGACGGCGGCGCCATCCGAGTGCGGGACCTGATGGACCACACGCCGGGTTTCGAGGATCGCGCGCTTGGCCAGCTGTTTGAGCGCGAAGCCCGGCGCGTGCGGCCGCTCGACCTCTACCTCCGCCAGGAGCGCCCGGACATCGTCCGCCCGCCCGGCCGCGTCTCGAGCTACTCCAACTACGGCGTTGCGCTGGCGGGCTCGGCGCTGGCCAGGCTCGGCGGACGCACGTTCGAGCGGCGGGTCGAGGACGAGATCCTGGCGCCGCTGGGCATGTCGCACACGACCTTCCGTGAGCCGCGGCCTGAGCGGTTGGGCCTGCCCGCGCCGATGCCGGCGCGCCTCCGCCCGCATGTCGCCGAGGGCTTCGCCTGGCGGGCGGGCGGCTTCGTCGCCACAGACTATGAATTCATCGGCCAGATCGGACCGGCCGGATCAGCCTCGTCCACCGCGGGCGATATGGCGCGCTACATGCTGATGCTGCTGGGCGATGGAACCTCGAGCGGCGTGACCATCTACGGTCCGCGCGCCGCGCGGGCTTTCGAGCACCCGCTCCGCCAGACTCCGCCGGGGATCAACGGCTGGGCGCATGGGTTCATGGTCTACCCTCTGCCCGGCGGGTTGAACGGATATGGTCACGGCGGGGCGACCATCGCCTTCCACACCGCTCTCGTGGTCGTTCCCGCTCTAGACTTGGGCGTCTTTGTCACCACCAACAGCCCAGCCGGCATGAGCCTGGCCGCAGCCTTGCCGGAGGCTGTTGTCCGGCAGGTCACGGGCAAGGCCGAGGGATTCCCACGCCCTTCCTCACAGCAACTGACGGCGATCAAGTCGGACTTCACCGGCGGCTACATCGCAACCCGGCGTGCGCGGGGCGGTCTCGAAGGCTTTGTCGGGCTGTTCGCCAGCGCCAATGACGTCGCAGTCACCCCTGATGGTCGCCTCCTCTTGGGCGAGGGCGGCGCGATCCGTGCGTTCGTCCCCGAGGGCGACCCGGCGACGGGGCGCTTTCTCTCGGTGATCGGGGATCGGCGCATCGACTTCCAGATGGAGAATGGACGGGCCGTCGCGTTTCGCGACAGCACGAACCTGATGACGTTCCGCCGCGCTGGCGTCGTCGAGCGGTTGGATATCCTGGCCACGATCGCCGCCATGACCGGCCTCGCGTCGCTGGCCACCCTGGCGGGACTTGCGTTGCGCAACCGGCGCGAGCTGCGTCAAAACCCGATCCAGGCCCGCGCCTCCCTGGTCCAGACTCTTCAGGCCGGCCTCTGGCTGGCTGCCCTCGTCAGTTTCGCGCTCTTCGGAGCCAACGCCGCCGACGTGGCGACGGTGATGTACGGCTGGCCCGACCCCCTCCTTGTGACGGCTTCGGCCTGCGCATTGGTGGCGTCGGCCATGAACATTCTGGCGATCGCCGCGCTGCCGGCGGTCTGGAGCGGCGGGCGGCGGGTCGATTCCTGGCCGATACGGCGCAAACTGGCGTTCACCGTCACGGCTGTGATCTATGTCGGCTTCACAGTCTTCCTTGGCCTCGCCGGAGCCCTCGAGCCCTGGAGTCGTTAGCGACGACGTCCGCCTAAACTCGGTCTTAACCAAGCACTGGGAAATTCCTGCCTAGCCAGGGGTTAGGCGCGGATCTTCGCGCGCCGCCTGGGGGTGGAAGGGCGCATCGGTCTTGAACCAGTTTGCGGCGATGGTGCGGGGGTTCGGAGTCGGTCGACTGGCCGCCATCCTGGGCGTCGCCGCGGGCCTCGCCGCCGTGGCCGCGGCGATCTTCCTGAATCTC
>NZ_JBILUK010000125.1:0-8765 GCF_044371015.1 Phenylobacterium sp. | reverse complement strand
CGTCACCCGCATCTATGGTCTGCAACGCGCTGATTGAGCGCAGCAACGTGGATTTCCCCGACCCCGAGGGGCCGATCAGCGCGATCATCTCGCCACGCCGGGCGTCCAGCGAAACCCCGTCGAGGGCGCGCCGCTTGCCGAAGGTTTTGGAGACGTTCCGTATCGACAGAACGGCGGCGTCGGACATGGGCGGCGCTTGAGATCCTTGGGGAAGAACTAGCCGCTACATGGCACGCCCGCGCGGCCAAGGTCCAGCGGGACAAATCGGCGTAAGAGGGCGCAAGGCGCGGTGCGACCCTAGTCGCGGTCTCTGGCCCTGGGGGTTGCAACCACGGACCGCAGAGAAGGTGATACGCGTTGCCCCCAGCGCGGGTGTCATCGCGGGATGCACTCGGACGGCGCGGTGGACGAGGGTTCGATCCATGCTCGGCCGGCCGCCGCCACCCGTGACCGAGATCAGGCTCAGCCCCCGGCCACGAACCGCCGAGGTGCGTCCCCGATACTTCAAAGCCTTTGACTCGCGGGTCCATACCCCCTAAACGCGCCGCTTCCGGCGGACCCGATGTCCTCAAAAGCGCTGCTAACGCCGGTCTGGGTTCAACAATCCGTTGGGGGTTGCGTGAGGTGCACACGTACCATACGCCCCTGGACCTGGTCCGTGAGCGGTCTCCGGAGCGTCCTGTCGCGTTAGCGCGGCCGGACGTGGTGACCACAGCGGCGCGCTGGTTCCAGGACTATTTTCCGGGCGACGTGTTCTATGCCGTGAAGGCGAACCCGTCGCCGTGGGTGATCGAAGCGCTGGCCCAGGCCGGCGTGCGGTCGTTCGACGTCGCGTCGATCCCGGAGATCGCGCTCGTCGCGACGCACGCGCCGGGCTCCCGCATGGCGTTCATGCATCCGGTGAAGAGCCGCGCGGCCATTGCCGAGGCCTACCATCGCTACGGCGTGCGGATCTTCGCGCTCGACACCCACGAGGAGCTGGCCAAGATTCTGGAGGCCACCAACGGCGCCCAGGACCTGACGCTGATGGTGCGCCTCGACGTGATCGCCGATGGCGCGTCCTACTCGCTGTCCGGCAAGTTCGGCGTCTCGGCTCATGATGCGCCGGCCCTGCTTCTGGCTGCGCGCGGCGCAACCCAGGGCAAGATGGGCGTGTCATTCCACGTCGGCAGCCAGTGCATGCGGCCCACCGCCTATCAGGCGGCCATGGCTCAGGCCCAGCGCGCCATCGTCCGCGCCGGTGTCATGGTCGACATCGTCGATGTCGGCGGCGGGTTCCCGTCTGTCTATCCGGGCATGCTGCCGCCGGAACTCTCGGACTACGCCGACTCCGTGCGCCGCGGCTTCGCCGAGATGAGCGTGCATGAGGAGACCGAGCTGTGGTGTGAACCCGGCCGGGCGCTGGTCGCAGAGGCCTCGTCGATCCTGGTGAAGGTCGAACTGCGCAAGGGGGACGCGCTGTATCTCAACGACGGCAGCTATGGCTCGCTGTTCGACGCGGCGCATGTGAAATGGCCGTTCCCGGTGAAGCTCTACCGAGGTGATGGCGAGGGCGCCCATGAGGTGGAAGGCGCGCTCAAGCCCTTCCGCTTCTTCGGGCCGACCTGCGATTCGCTCGACCAGATGCCGGGGCCGTTCTGGCTGCCCGAGGATGTGGGCGAGGGCGACTATGTCGAGATCGGCATGCTGGGCGCCTATGGCGTGGCGATGAACACCCGCTTCAACGGCTTCGGCGACGCCGAGACCGTGGTGGTGGCGGACGCGCCCATGGCCTCCATGTTCGGGCTTGCCGGCCGCCTGATCCGCCTGCCGCGCGAGCAGCAGGACGAGGAGCGCAAGGTCGTTCGGTTCTCGCGTCCGAAGGGTCGCGCGGGAAAGAGCCGCCGCAAGCGGTAACAACTGTCAGGAACCGAGTGTATAGGCGCGGCCGGTCGTACCGTCCCGGTCGCGCTTTTCTGTTGTCGACGGACGATCACCCTCGGAAGGGACCTTTTCGAAGATGAACGCTCCAGTGAATTCCAACCGCAAGGCCGAGCTCCTGGCCAACACCGTCGAGCATGTGGCGATCGACCAGTACGACGCCCGGCCGGTGATCGACGCCATGCGCAAGATGAGCTTCACCAGCCGCGACACCGCTCGCGCCGCCGACATCTGGTCGATGAGCCTGGAGGACGCCGGCTGCTCGACCTGGCTGACCCTGGCGGGCTCGACCTCGGCCGGCGGCTGCATGCACATCTACCGCGACATGGTGCAGTACGGGATGATCGACGTTGTGGTGGCCACCGGCGCCTCGATCGTCGACATGGATTTCTTCGAGGCGCTGGGCTTCAAGCACTATCAGGCCCAGTCCAACGTCGATGACCGCGACCTGCGCGACCTCTACATCGACCGAATCTACGACACCTACATCGACGAAGAAGAACTCCAGAACTGCGACGGCACGATCTACGAGCTGTGCGAGATGCTGGAGCCCAGGCCCTATTCAAGCCGCGAATTCATCTGGGAGATGGGCAAGTGGCTGGCGGCCGGCAACGCCAAGAAGGCGGGCAGTCTGGTCGAGACCGCCTATCATGAGGGCGTGCCGATCTTCTGCCCGGCGTTTGTGGACAGCTCGGCCGGCTTCGGCCTGGTGAAGCACCAGGTGGAGCGGATGAAGGCGGGTAAGCCCTACCTGACCATCGACGCGGTGGCGGATTTCCGCGAGCTGACCGAAATCAAGCTCAAGGCCGGCGCCACGGGCCTGTTCATGGTCGGCGGCGGGGTGCCGAAGAACTTCGCCCAGGACACGGTGGTGTGCGCCGAGATCCTCGGCCACGAGGTGGAGATGCACAAATACGCCGTGCAGATCACGGTAGCCGACGTGCGCGACGGCGCCTGCTCGTCCTCGACCCTCAAGGAGGCCTGCTCCTGGGGCAAGGTGGATGTGACCTGGGAGCAGATGGTGTTCGCCGAGGCGACGACCGTGGTGCCGTTGATCGCATCGGATGCCTGGCATCGCGGGTCTTGGAAGACCCGGACGCGTCCGCGCTGGAACCAGCTGTTCGCGCGATAGGCCCTCGTCCGCCGAGGCGCGCTACCAGATTCGGGCGCGCGCCTCGGGCGGAATGTACATCGGATCCCCCGGCTTGACGCCGAACGCCTCGTAGAAGGCGTCGATGTTGCGCACCGGCAGATCGACGCGCGCCTGAGGCGGCGAATGGGGGTCGGAGACCAGGATCTGGCGCATCAGGTCGTCGCGGTACTTGCCCCGCCAGGCCTGGGCGTAACCCAGGAACACCCGCTGTTCGCCGGTCAGTCCATCCAGCACCGGCGCCGGGCGGCCCTTCAGGGACAGCTTGTAGGCGTCGAGGGCCATGATCAGGCCGCCCAGATCGGCGATGTTCTCGCCCATGGTGAGATCGCCATTGATCTTCGCGCCCGGCAGAACTTCGACGGCCGAATACTGCGCGCCCAGTTTCTGGGCCTGGGCGGTGAACTTGGCCTCGTCCTCGGGCGTCCACCATTCCGACAGACGACCGTCTCCGTCTGACTTGCGCCCCTGATCGTCGAACCCGTGGGTGATCTCGTGACCGATGGTGGCGCCGATGGCGCCGTAGTTCACCGCCGGATCCCCATCGATGTCGAAGAACGGCGGCTGCAGGATGGCGGCCGGGAAGACGATCTCGTTCTTGGTCGAGAGGTAGTAGGCGTTGATCGTCGAGGGTGTCATCTCCCACTCGGCCCGGTCGACCGGCTGGTTGAGGCGCGCCACCCGGCGATTCCACTCAAAGGCCGCCGCCCGTTCGGCGTTGCCGTAGGCGTCCTGGTCGTCGATCTTCAGGGCGGAATAGTCGCGCCAGCGGTCCGGATAGCCGATCTTGACGGAGAACTTCGAGAGCTTCTCCAGCGCCTTCGTCTTGGTCTCAGGCCCCATCCAGTCGAGGTTGCGGATGCGCTGTCCCATGGCGGTCTTCAGGTCGCCGACCAGCGCTTCCATCGCGGCCTTGTTCCGCGCCGGGAAGTAGGCCTCAACATAGAGCTTGCCGAGCGCCTCGCCGAGATCGCCCTCCACCTGGGCGACGCCGCGCTTCCAGCGCGGGCGCAGGGCCTGCGTGCCCGAAAGCGCCTTGCCACGGAACGCGAACCGGGCGTCGACGAACGCCTTCGAGAGGTATGGCGCGCCCTGATCGATGATCGTGAAGGCGAGCCAGGCCTTCAGTGTGGCGAGATCCGTGCGCCCATAGATCGCCGCGATCTTGGGGAACGCCGTGTTCTCTGACGCCACCACCCTTGGAACCGCGCCAAGACCCGCGCCCTCCAGATAGGCCCTCCAGTCGAACCCCGGCGCCAGCCGACGCAGTTCGGCGACCGTGTAGGGGTTGTAGGTCTTGTCATCGTCGCGTCGCTGGGCGCTGGTCCAGGACACCTTGGCGATCTCAGTCTCCTTGGCCAGGATCGCTTCTGCCGCCGCGTCCGGATTGGGCCAGTCGGCGAGCGTGAGCATCTTGGCGACGTAGGCCAGATAGGCCTTTCGCTGCGGCTCGAACCTGGATTCGAGATAGTAGTCGCGGTCCGGCAGGGTGAGGCCGCCCTGGAACAGATAGACCGCGTAGCGGGTCGGGGCCTTGGAGTCGTCCCAGATCGCTGCGTTGAAGGTGCCCTGACCAAAGCCCGAGGTCGTCGCCCCCATCAGTCGGGCGATCTCGGAGCGCGATCCGGCCTTGCGCACCGCCTCCAGTTCGCGGGCCAGCGGCTGGGCGCCCAACGCCTCGATGCGCGCCTCGTCCATGAAGGCGCGATAGGCGCCGCCGATCTGGCGACGCGGGCCCTCAGCGGCCGTGTCGGCGGCGGCGGCCTCCACGAGCGCGCGCAGCCTGGCCTGGTTGAGGTCGTCGAGGATCTCCCAAGCCCCGAAGGTGGGCCTTTCGGGCGGGATCGTCAGCCGCCGCATGTATTCGCCATTGGCGTGATCGAACAGGCTCTGGCCGGGACTCACGCTCATGTCGCGTCCCGCGAGGTCGAAGCCCCAGGTCCCCATGCGCGGCGTCTGGATGAGGTCGCCGGCCGCGAGGGCCGGTGTCGCGAGGAGCGCGGCCGCGGCCGCCGCGGCGAGCCAGAGAGTCTTCATAGCGGAGGTTCCGGATTTCAGTATCTCGTGGCGGACCATGCCGTCCGCCACGCCTGTTACGCTCGTTACATTTTGGACATGAAGCTAGTGATGCGCGTGACCCGCAGTCGGGGCCGTGACGCCGACCGTGAATGTCGCCTCCACCTTGGCGCCACTGGCGAAGGTGAGTGTGACCGGAAACCTGTCGCCGGCTTTCAAGGGGCGCTTGAGCCCCATCAACATGAGATGTTTGCCGCCAGGTCTAAACAACACGGTCCCGCCCGCCGGCGCGGATACGTTCGTGAGTTTCTCCATGGAGGCCATGCCTCCTGACATCGTGGTCGTGTGGAACTCTACGCGCGCCGCCGCCGGCGAACTTGCGCTGACGAGGCGATCCGGCTTGGGGCCCCGGTTGCTCAGGGCCATGAAGCCGGCGCCGTTGACGCCCGTCGCCGGACGGCTCCAGGCGTCGGTCACGGACAGGCCGGGCGGCGCCGCGGTTGCTGGGGAGGCCAGCAGCGCGGCCATCAGGATCATTGCGGGTCTCATCGCGCCGCCCTCCGCCGCGCCGCCGCGCGGGTCTGAAAGATCAAGGGTGCGAACATCCCCTCCATGGGGCCCGCAATCGCCGGGTCCGTGGTCGCCTCCGTACCGCCTGGGAAGGGCGGCGCCGGGGCGTACTCGGCCTGTAGCATCAGGGCCTGAGCATAGGGACGTCCGCGCAGCTCCTCCACCACCGCCAGTGCGAAGTCGAGCCCCGCGGAGACCCCGGCCCCGGTGATCACCGGACCGTCGCGCACGATCCGGGCGTCGACCGGCGTGGCGCCCAGCTCCGCGAGGATGTCGCGCGCCACCCAGTGCGAGGTGGCCTTGCGGCCCTTCAACAGGCCCGCGGCGCCCAGCACCAGCGAACCGGTGCACACGCTGGTGATCAGCCGGGCGTCAGCGGCGCGTTCGACCAGATAGTCCAGCGTCGGCTCATGCTCCATCGCCGCCACCGTACCCAGGGAGCCGCCCGGCACGAACAGGACGGTCGGCCGCGCGAAGGCGGTGTTGAGCGTGGCTGTGGGCTGGATGGCCAGGCCAAGATCGCTGGCGACGGGCGCGAGCGTCGGCTGGTTGGTCACCAACTCCACCTTGGATCCCATCATGCTGGCGAAGAAGTAGTGCGGGCCGACAAGGTCCAGGGCCGTGAACCCGGGATAGAGCAGCATGCTGACGGTCTCGCCGCCATGCATGCGGAGGTTGGGAACCTCCATGAACTTGTGGTGGGCCTCGGCCGCCTGGATGCGTGCGTCGTCGAGGGTTGCGGGCGCCTTAGGCGGCGGCGTCGCGGCCATGGCGCGTTCAAGCGCCAGGAAGGGGGCCAGCGCAGGGGCGGCGGCCAGGGCGTGGAGTAGGGCGCGTCGTTCTAGGGGCATGGCGATCTCCAGGTTGTGTGCCGATGCTATGGGATGGCGAAGGGGTCGTTGTCGGCGTCTTCGCTCCATTGATACTCGAGGCTTCGGGCGAGGCGCCGCGCTTGGTCCTTGCCATAAATCCGGGCGACGAGTCCGAGGGCCATGTCTGTGCCGGCGGACACGCCCGATGACGTGAAGAACTTGCCATCCTCGACCCAACGTGCCTCCTTCCGCCAGTCGACGCTGGCGTCCTGCGAGGTCGCCAGCGAGAAGAACGCCTTGTTCGACGTCGCTTTGCGCCCCTTGAGCAGGCCCGCTTTCGCCAAGAGCGCGGAGCCCGTGCAGACGGAGGTCGTGAATTCGGTGGTCTTGTCCTGCCTTCGGAGGAAGTTGAGGAACACCGGATTCTCCAGTTCGGCGCGCGTGCCGACTCCGCCGGGAACCATCATCACATCGAGCTTTGGCGCGCCGTCGAAGTCGTAGTCGGCCATCACCTGCGCGCCCTGGGCGGAGCGCACGAGCCCGCCCTTCTCAGCGATCATCACCACCTGAAAGTCCGGAACGTTGGCCCACATCTCGACGGGACCAAATACGTCCAGGACCTCGAAGCCTGGATAGAGCACAACCCCGATCACTTTTCGGCCTGTGCCGGCGGGCAGGGCGGGGGGCGTGCCGGCGACCTTCACGGTCGGATTCAGGGCCGCGCGGATATAGGCGGCCCGGTTGCCGGCGGCGGCATACTCCGCGCGGTTGGAAACGCCGTCGCCATCGGCGTCGCCTTCAGGGCTGAGCCGCTGGCCGACCTTGAGCGCCAGTGCATAGTCACCGCGGAGTGGCGCCCCGAAGCCCGTGGTCATGGCGTTGAACGCCCTGAACGAGCCTTCGCCCAGCATGGCGTAGCCCGCCGTCACGGTCGCCGCGGTGGGGAACGATCCGGCCAAGCGCCGCACATCGGCGGCGGCGCTGGCCTGCGCCTGCCGGAACGCCTGCGTGACGCTGGCGTGGTCCACGCCGCCTGTGGCGCTGAGGTCCAGCTTCGAATCCTGAAGGATCGCCGCCAGCAGGGCCATCTCGTCGGCATCGAGGATGCCGTTGGCGGCGCCGGTGGCGTCACGGTTGCCGTCGACCGTCGCCGGGTCGAACTTTAGTCCCTTTATGGCGGCGTCGAAGTCCGTCGCGATCGATATTGGGGCTGGCTCGCGTTCTGCTGCGACGGCTGATCCACCGAAACACAGCAGCGACAAGCCCAGTGCAGGAATTGTTCCCAACCGAAGCAGTATCTCCCGGCCAAAGTTCATCCCAAAAGTCCTCCTCCTGATCATGTCACAGCCCTCAGATGATGCTGCCTGCGCGCCCGGACTTGGGGCGGCTGTCCAGGTTCCCGCCAGACATCGACCTGACACCCGAACCAGTCGGAAACGGCCTGGTCGGTCATGACCTCCGGTGGCGGGCCATCCGCCACCAGTCTCCCGGCCTTCAGCACCAGCAGACGATCGGCGTACTCCGCCGCCAGATTCAGATCGTGCAGGACCGCGATCACGATCGCACCGCCCAGTGCCCGGGCAGACGCGGTCTCAAGAGCGACATGCTGCTGAGCGAGGTCCAGCGCCGAGGTGGGCTCGTCCAGGACCAGGATGGGGCACGCGGAGGCGTCCGGTCCCGGCCAGATCTGCACCAGAGCGCGCGCCAGCTGCACGCGTTGTCGCTCGCCGCCGGAAAGGGTCAGATAGCGCCGACCGACGAAGCTATCGAGTCCCAGCAAGGCGAGAGATCCGGTTACGGCCGCGCGGTCGACGGCGACGCCTGTCGCGTGCGGCAGACGTCCCAGGGCTACGATCTCCTCGACCAGGAAGTCGAAACCCAATGCGCTAGCCTGGGGCACAACCGCCAGGCGTCGGGCGATCTGGCGTCGGGCAAGCGCGGCGAGTGGCTTGCCGTCGAGATCGACTTGGCCGGACTGCGGGGTCCATTCGCCGGTCAGAACTCGGACAAGACTGGACTTGCCCGCGCCGTTGGGGCCGACGACCGCAACGAATTCCCCGGGCGCGAACCGGGCGCTGACTCCGTTCAGGATCGGCGCCCCATTTCGGTCCAGGACAATGTCGCGCAACTCAAGCATGGAAGGTTGCTCCACGCCGCCGCGACAGCATCCAGAGGAACAACGGGCCGCCTGCCATCGCGGTCAGGACCCCAAGGGGGAGCTCCGCAGGCGCGACGGCGGTGCGCGCAATGGTATCCGCGAAACACATCAGTCCCGCCCCGATCAGAGTAGCCAGAGG